>JAEUII010000080.1 GCA_016795145.1 Planctomycetaceae bacterium | reverse complement strand
CCTCCAAGCGGCTCAATTTCCGGATCCTGCAGACTTACTGCGACAGCCTGCCGAACGGCATCGACTGACCCAGCCTGCAGCCCAAGAAGAACGTGGTTTTCGACATACTGTGCAGACAGAACAATTCGATCTTCCAGCGATTCGAAGCTTCCGTTTTGCGACGGCCGGCGCGACTTGCGGACGGACTGGTTGCCGAACAACGACTTCAAGCTGCCCAAAAATCCGCGGCGACCGTTTTTCTTGTGCCACATAATGTGTCAGACCCTGAAATGCAGTGGATGAGAACAGAACTCTGTGCCTGCTGTGGGCACAAAATCCGCGCAAACGGAATCCCATTGGTCAGAAAATCTTCAATGATCAAAAAGACATCAACGGATTGGGACGAAAATCCGTGGCCAATCTAACGAAAATTGAAGCTTGCTGCCCGAATTGGGAATAAAAGGCTTATCATTTCGAACGTGTCCAGGGGGTCGCAACTGCATTCCGGTCGAATTCCAGTGTGATTTGCGACTTCAACCTCCAATCGAGGCCGGAAGCACCTCGAACTGCCCCGAAACTCTTTCGCATCGACGTTCAGGCATGGGCAAAACTACCCATTTTTCTTTCTCCTTCGACCTCCAGCCTGGGGAAAGTTACGTACGCCGAATCTGCGGTCTGTAGCGTAGACAGGGATACACATGGTTTCATTTCGCCCTCGCTCATCGCATTCGAAAGCGGCCTGAAATGCGATTTGTGGATGAATTTCGCGATCGCCAGCCTGTAACGGCCGCCCTGCACAGAATTGCGTCGGCCACCAAAACAAAATGGACGTTGATGGAAGTCTGTGGCGGACAGACCCATTCCCTTCTGAAGTACGGGATCGTCGAACTCCTTGAACCGTATGTCACGCTGATTCACGGCCCGGGATGCCCGGTCTGCGTGACCGACGCGAAGTTCATTGATGATGCTATTCAGCTGGCTCAGACTCCGGACGTTATTCTGACGACGTTTGGGGACCTCGTGAGAGTTCCGGGGACACATCAGTCACTTTTGTCGGCCGCGACAACCGGCGCCCGCTTTGTTCCGGTGTATTCTCCGACGGACGCGGTTCGGCTCGCAGCGACGAACCCGGATCAGCAAGTCGTATTCTTCGCTGTCGGGTTCGAAACCACAGTTCCCGCAACGGCACTCGCGATTTTGCAGGCGGATCGCCTGAAACTCCGAAACTTCTCAGTGCTCAATGCCCATGTTCGTGTCCTCCCTGCGATGGAACTTCTTGCTCAGGAACCTTCGAGGGTTCTTGATGGTTTCCTGGCGGCAGGTCATGTGTGTGCTGTCACAGGGTGGAAGGAATATGCCAGTTTCACTGCCCAGCATCGGGTGCCTGTTGTGATCACGGGCTTTGAACCGCTCGACCTGCTTCATGGCATCGAGCACTGCATCGCGCTTCTGGAGAACTCTGACCCCAAAGTCATCAACGCCTACTCTCGCGCTGTAACGTTCGAAGGTAACCTGAGGTCATGCTCTCTTATCTCCGAAGTGTTTACTCCGGCAGATCGAGTCTGGCGAGGCCTCGGCCAAATCTCGGTGGGAGGCTTTGAATTTCAGCCTGGTTACCGGTATCTCGATGCTCGTGTCAGATTTGCAAGTGAACTGTCAGGCAACGAAAAAACGAATCCGGTCGAGCCGCAGATTGACGCCAAGAATTCCACGACCGCAACACCGGTCTGCATCGCCGGGGATATCCTGACCGGTAAACGTCGGCCATGTGACTGCAGCGAGTTCGGTCGCGCGTGTACTCCGGAATCTCCTCTTGGTGCGCCCATGGTGTCGTCGGAAGGAGCCTGTGCCGCATGGTTCCGTTATCGGCCCGCAGTTCCTTAACCGTACGAACGGTTCAGTTTCACCGCCAGCCAGTTTCACAGCCGGCCGGTTTCTCAACAGTCAGTTTCTCTACTGTCGCCCTGAGACTGGCTGCTGCTGATCGCTGCTGAACTGGTACGCCCGCATTACTTTCCTCGACAGCACGGCCGCTGGAGCATCGTTTGACTGCACTCCGTTAAGGGCCTCCAGCTGTCGGCCATTCATCTTCGCTGATTCTTCAAGCTTCTCGCACTGAAGCTCTTCAGCATACCACGCGAGGAATTTTCGATTCTGGTCCAGCATGGCTCGGCACCCATCCACATCGCCCTGATCCAGCAATTGGGTCGCGAGCTTGCTCTGTTCGCTTCCGATCATGGCAACAATGTCGGCCATGACACCCGAGTTGACGCTGTTCTGCAGTTCGGTTGCGTCATCACTGAAGCGTATCAGGACTTCCCCTGTTCGCTGTTCCCGTGCCCCGGTTTGCATGTTTCTGTAAGTAACTTCGATGGCCGCGAGTGTCGTTCCGCCTGATGCGGGATCCACCGGGGTTTGCGTGAACTCTGCCGGCACGTCGACTTCCAGCAGGATTGATCGTGTTTGGCTTCCGTAGACCTGGGAAATGGTCGAGTGCGCTGACTGGTCACTGATTTCCGCAGAATTGCCCAGGACTCTGAGCGGCCGCAGAGTCTTTGGGAGACGAACCTGCACTTCGATGTCCTGTGCGACGACAGAAAGCAGATCCTGAAATTCGCGAAGGAAGATCGTCCGAAGGTTCTGCTCCTGCTCGATGAAATGATGATTTCCGCCACTGCGGCTTGCGAGCTCAAGCATCAGATCTTCATGGTATCCCAGTCCAAGCCCCAGCGTCGAAACGCTGATGTTCTCTTTCTTCAATGACGTCGCCAGAGATCCGAGTTCACTTGGTGATGTCGGACCAATATTCGCCAGTCCGTCGGACAGCACAATGATCCGGTTGACTCGGCGGGGATCCTGGAACTTTCGGATCTCGGCAGCGGCCTTGCTCAAACCGGCGAACAGTGCCGTGTTGCCGCCCGCTTCAATTCCCCGAATGGCGTCAACGATCTTGTCCCGCTCTGTCATCTTCGTCGCAGGAACAAGCACGTTGACGTCGGAGTCATAGGCGATGACTGAAACAATATCGTCCGACGCAAGAAGGTTGAGTGCCCCGATGGCGGCGTCACGAGCATACTGGAGCTTTTGTCCCTGCATCGAACCGGAGCGATCAAACACAATCGCAAGATTCACGAGTGCTCGACGTGACATTCGCTGTGACGAAACTGGCTGCAGCCCGACACGCACCCACGCTGTCTGACGCCGCCCAACTGCAAGCACCGACTGAGACCCCTGAGCTTCCAGAGACAGACCGCCAGAAGCTCCGGCTTCGTCTCCCGCCTGGCCGTGAGAACTGACAGACACAACCAGAAGCAATGGCAGCAACAGTGTGCTCAAACGCCGGACTGTCATTTCAAACTCCGTCAGAACAACGAAAAGGGGTTCGTCATTCCCGCGCAAGAAGGAACCAGAACGTTGGAAGCTGGGTTCCCGCCTGCGCGGGAATGACGGCTGAACCCCAATGATTGCAAAACCCAAATGACAGCAAAACCAAATTGTTGACGTGACAAACTGCTCAGTAGTACCAGATCATGAACATCCATGCCGAAAAACTCACTCACAAGTTTGTAAGAAGTTCGTGAATCGGTTCAAAGTCCGACTGGCGACGTTGTGCATTCCCCTGCCCCAGTGACCTGTCGCTGTTCATTTGCAAAATTCTGAACGCGAGATCACCATCTTTTGAGTCGCTCTTTTCACTTCTCGGTGAAGCTGTCGACGACCAATCCCACGTTCTCCATTGAGAGGTTCCACACATGTTGCGTGTTCACTTTTTGTTTCGACCTGTCGCTGCAGCGTTGGTTTTGATGGCTGCCGCGGCGGCATTTGGGCTTTCTCGAAATCTTGCTGCCGACGAAGCCAAGCCTGCAGCTCCGGCGAAGCAGAAGGCGAGTGATGGGGCAAAGGCTTCGGTAAAGGGTAATTCACAGGCGGGAAAGAAGAAGGCGGCTCAGACAGAGACACCGAAGAAGAAAGAAGCGCCGGCTCCTCCAGCAACTATCGAAGAAATCTCGTACGGTCCACATCCAAAGCAGGTGATGACATTCTGGAAGGCGGAGTCAAAAGTTCCGACGCCATTGGTGTTCTTCATTCACGGAGGCGGATGGCAGGCTGGTAACCGAAAAGGAAGCATGGCGACCTGGGTCCCGGCCATGCACAAACAGGGAATCTCTGTGGTCTCCATCGAATATCGTTTCATCGAAGAAGCGATCGCCGATGGCGTTGAACCACCGGTCAAAGCCTGTCTCCACGATGCCGCCCGAGCACTTCAGTTTGTTCGCAGCAAAGCCACCGAATGGAATATTGATAAGAACCGAATTGGTGCGAGCGGCGGTTCTGCCGGAGCCTGCACCAGTCTCTGGCTGGCTTTCCACGATGATCTTGCAGACCCGAACAGCAGTGATCCGGTCGCCCGTGAATCATCTCGCCTGACCTGTGCTGCCGTCACAGGTGCTCAAACAACGCTGGACCCGGTTCAGATGAAGGAATGGACGCCGAACAGCAATTATGGAAGTCACGCTTTCGGGATCTTCCGCGAAGTGAATGGCAAGAAGCAAAGAGACTTCGAAGCCTACCTCGCGAAGCGTGATGAGATCATGCCATGGATTCAGGAATACTCACCGTATCATCTGGTGACCTCAGACGATTCGCCGGTCTACCTCATCTATTCAACGCCGCCAGCGAAAGGTCAGGAAGAAAAGGACCCGACTCATTCTGCCAACTTCGGGGCGCTGCTGAAGGAGAAGCTGGATGAAGTGAAGGTCCCCTGCGAACTCGTTTATCCAGGCGCGCCGAACGTGGAACACAAAACAGCCATGGACTACCTCGCCGCAAAGCTGCTGCAGAAATAGTTCGCAGGTCCTTTGTGTCGACGTACCGTCCAGCGTCTCGACAGAACGATCCGTAACTCGGGACCCGCTTCGTGAAGCTATTCCCGAGTTACTGTTTCGTCGAGATTGAGCAGGATGTTGGCAGTGAGCGTGTAGAGCTCATCTGTCTGAGCCTCTTCATTCTTCGCTGCTTCGTTTGCGCTGGCAGCTCTCAGTTGTTCCGCATCGGCTTTCATTCCCTGCACAAGCACTTCCAGTTCATGAGTGGATGGCTTTCGGCCGGTGACGACGCGGAAGCCCCAGGCAAGTTGTTCTTCAGTCGTTGAACCGCCTTCCTTTCGGATTCGTTGTCCAAGACTTTTTGCTGCTTCGAGATACGTTGGCTCATTCAGAAGTGCCAGTGCCTGGAGTGGCGTATTGGTACGTGACCGCTTGACGGTACAGATTTCACGGCTCGGCGCGTCAAACAGCAGCATCGACGGAGGAGCCGCTGTTCGCTTCCAGATCGTATACAGACTTCGGCGATGTCGGCCTTCGCCATCGTCGGGCTTGTAACCACGCAGGTCTCCGTAACGGCTGGTTTCATCCCAAACGCCGTCAGGCATAAAGGGACGGACGCTTGGGCCGCCGCTTCTTTCGACGAGGAGACCGCTGACTGCCAGTGCCTGATCGCGAATCGTTTCGGCCGACAGTCGGAATCGAGGACCGCGGGCCAGAAGGCGATTCTCCGGGTCAGCGGCCGATGTCACTTTGGCGGACTGCTGATACGTTTCGCTCATCACGATCAGCTTGTCCAGCGCTTTGACGTCCCAGGCATGAGGCATCTGGCCGGCGACCGCCGTTAGCTGCGTCGGCTCCATGAATTCTGCGGCAAGCCAGTCCAGCAGCTCCGGATGACTTGGCCATTCGGACTGCGATCCAAGATTCTCCGTCGTCTTGACCAGACCTGTGCCAAAGAAGCGTTCCCATGTTCGATTCGCCCAGACTCGCGCGGTAAGCGGATTGTTTCGAGCGACAAGCCATTGAGCGAATCCGAGGCGATTCTGAGGATACTCCGCGGGCATCGGAGGCAGCGAAGCCGGAGTGCCGCGCCCGACTTTGTCACCTTTTCGATCGTACTGGCCGCGAACCAGAATGAACGCATCACGCGGCTCGTTCCGTTCTTTCATAACCATGACGATCGGCAGCTGTTCTCGAAAACTCTGCAGCGCCTTTTCTTCCTTTTCAACAGCAGCGACTGCAGACTTTGTGGCCGCATCACCATGTTCCAGGAAGTACTTTTCGAGTTCCGCTTTTTGTTCGGCAGTGCGATCACCGACGGCGACGGACAATGCGGTCTTCACGGATTCGGGGAACGACGAACCTCCGGGAGTAAGTGTGTCAGACGGCATGGACGAAGCCGAGATCCGGAATCGACCAATGTTGTGCTGGTTGATCGCATCATGACGCAGAGTCATCTCAATCTCTGCCCCATCAGGAACTTCCACAGGTGCTGACGAAGCGAACACGGCTCGACAAGTTTCGCGCCGCGTTGGGCCGTCAACCGCCCAGCCACGACGGTTTCGATCCGGCTTACCCTGCCCTTCCAGGATCATGGCTACTGTGTAACCGTTCTGTTCGTAGTCAGCGACCGCTCGACCGAATGTCACCGACAAAGGATTTGCGAGGCTTGCTGCTTTGATCTGAATGTCGATGTCGGTCAAAACGAAATTTCCGTTCGGATAACGTCCCAGGCTTTGATTGGGGAGAGAAGGATCAGGAAAGCACTCCAGAAGGATCCCAGTGAAAACTCCCTTCGGCAACGGTGCCCGGATCACATACTCGTCGTTTGCTGGATTGTTTCCGCTCGCCAGCCAGGAGCCATCGGGCTGTTTGGTCAACGTTGCACCGCCGACGCTCTTCGCTTCGGAAACATCAAGCTGCTTCCATGTCGCGTCCGACGACTTCAGTTTCTCAACCATCTCCGCTTCCCACGCCGATTGCCGTTCGCCGGCGGTGGCTTTCGTCATTGCGAGATGGGCCTTTGCGGACGCAATCAGTTTCTGCAGCCTTGCAATCTCCGCATCGCTTTCGGGGGAAACGACGGTATGAACGGGTCGGCTGTTGCCTCGACCCGGACTGCCGCCTTCACTTTCCAGCACACCACTTTCATCCACGGAATTGAAGTAGGCAAACAGCTGATAGAACTCTCGCTGTGAAATAGGATCGTACTTGTGATCATGGCAGCGGCAGCAGTTCAGTGTCAGGCCCATCCATGTCAGCCCTACAGTTTCGACTCGGTCGATCACCGTTTCTGCGAACCATTCTTCTTCAATACGACCGCCTTCACCGTTCAGTCGAGTATTCCGGCTGAATCCTGTCGCGACGATCTGATCCTGAGTCGGATTTGGAAGCATGTCGCCGGCAAGCTGATTGATCGTAAACTGATCAAACGGCTCGTTTCGGTTGAACGCATTGATCACCCAGTCTCGCCACGCCCACATCTGTCGTGATGAATCGACCTGAAAGCCATTGCTGTCGGCATACCGGGCGAAGTCGAGCCACTGCTGAGCCATCCGTTCGCCGTAGGCGGGAGATGCAAGCAGACGATCGACGACTTTCTCCCAGGCGTTCGGTGAATTGTCCGCCAGAAACGCATCGATCTCTGCGAGCGTTGGAGGCAGTCCTGTCAGATCCAGAGTCACGCGTCGAATCAATGTCTCGCGAGAAGCTCGTTCGGCAGGCGCCATGCCTTCGTGTTCGAGACGGTGTCGAATGAAAGTGTCAATCGCGTGGTTGGAAGTTGATGCAGATGCCAGCCGCGGAACGTTGGGACGTTGGACAGGAATGAAGGCCCAGTGTCCCTGATATTCGGCTCCTGACTCAATCCACTTCCGAAGTGTTTGGATCTGTGCTTCGCTGAGCGATTTGCCGGAAGACGCCGGAGGCATTTGAAGTTCGGGATCGTGGCTCGTGATTCTCTTCCAGAGTTCTCCCTGGTCCACTTTGCCGGGAATGATTGCCGGGCCGGAGTCTCCCCCTTTTCGTGCGGCCTCAGAAACATCCAGTCTCAGGTTGCCCTGCCGCTTCTTCTCATCCGGGCCGTGACACTGAAAACAGGCATCCGACAGAATTGGTCTGATATCCTTGTTGAACGAAATGTCGTCTGCAAGGACCGGCCGCTGGCAGTCAAAGGTGCCGATAACCAGAAAGGTCAGAATGGCACTGCGACACAAGTTGATCGTGGAGAACATGAGCAAGCTCAGGTGAGAGGCTGGAGTGTTGAGGCGAGATCGGAAGGTTACTTTCCCCGATCCCCAATTGCATCTGGAAAGTCGTAGTGCGTTTTCAATCCCAGAGTTTAGCAGCAGAATGAACTATCGATGCCTCTTGACACACATCACAACCCGAAGCGTCAGCGAGGGATCAATGAGCGAGGGATCAGTCAGTGAGGGACCAAGCGGCTGCGGCCGGATCCCTCGCTGACGCCGCGGGTTGGGATTAAGAACGCCCGGCCACGTGTGAGATAAAAGGCGATCCCGGAAAGATCCGCAAGGGAGGTAGTTTGGCCGTGTGTGAATTCGCTCAGGCGCTGCAGCAGGTTCCGCCGAAAAATTCACTGAATGCCGAGCGTTCCATTCGGTCATGTAGGACGCAAGCTCTAGACAGAAAACAGTTTACGGCGAGTACTGTGTGTGGGCATTCATATTGACCTGATTTGACAAAATGTCGTAGAAAATGTCGAAAGTGGCTCAAGGTCGGTGACTGTCAATTCTCAGCAGCACCATCGGCCGGGAGTCATGCCTGATGATTTCATCAGGTTCTCCTGTCTTTGATCTCGTCTTGTTTCTCTCCCTCCATCTCTCTCACCGCTGATGATTGGGTGCGTGTCCTTCGCGCATCGAATCAACACCATTCATCGATCTTCAAAGTCTCCCAGGGACGTTGACAGAATTGTGCGGCTCGCATCATCTCCCGATGCGGCAGACAAGTCTGAAAGATGTGATGAGTGGACAGCAGGCACGGACCCATGCCTCGCAAACACATCGAATGCAGGACAAATGCAGCCGCGCCTCTGCCTGCAGAGTCCGGAGAAACTTCGCGCAGAGGACTAGCTGGTTCGCTTTACCATGTATCAACCTCATTCTGCCGGAGAACGCTGATGTTCACGACGCTGATGATGGTTGTCATGACGGTCTCAGGCTGCAACGGTCCAAATCACTTCTACGCCGAGAACTCGTACTTTGGCGAGCGTCTCCCGGAAGGTTTGAGACTGGCGCGCCAGGCGAATACTCAGGAAGTGGATCTTTCGAGACTCGCAAGTGGAACGGGTGGTAGTGAGACGATTGGTATCGGCGACGTCCTCGAGATCCAGGTCGCTGCCGGTCTGAATGAAGATGACCAGTCCAAAATGGCGGCTCGCGTTCAGAATGATGGCTCCATCAGTCTTCCTGAAATCGGAACGGTCAACGTTGCTGGCATTGAACCTCAGGGAGCAGAAGCACTGATTCGGGCGGAAGCGATTCGAAGAGAACTGTACCGCAACCCAACGGTCACCGTCAGCATTGCTCACCAAAGAATGAACAAGGTTCGAGTCATCGGAGCTGTAAAGGAACCCGGTGTCTACGATCTCCCGCCGAATGCAAGCGATGTCGTTTCCGCGCTTGCTGCTGCGGGTGGACTTGCGGAAGACGCAGGCCAGAAAGTGGAAGTCCGCAATCCGGCTCTTCGCGGTCGTCAGCCTCGTCCGTCGGTCGCCGACGGTTCGGAAGGAACAACAGTGGACACCGTCAGTGCCACATCCGGCGCAGACTCGATGAACTCTTATACGATTGACCTGATTTCTGCGGCCAAAGCTGGAGATGGACAATACTCCGTTCAGGACGGTGGGGTTGTGATGGTCGAGAAACGCGACCCGGCACCTGTCTTTGTGCAGGGGCTGGTGAAGAAGCCGGATCGTTATGATTATCCGATTGGCCAGGACCTGCATCTCCTGGATGCCCTGTCGATGGCTGGCGGTACCTCAAACCAGCTTGCTGACAAGATCTTTGTGATTCGACAGGTGGCGGGTTCCAAGAATCCGGCAGTGATTCAGATCAGTTATCGAGACGCCAAACGCAGTGCGGATTCCAATCTGCGTCTGGGACCCGGGGACGTCGTCTCGGTGGAACAGACACCGGCCACAGTGCTGATGGACGTTGTGAATATCGTGCGATTTGGTGTGACAGGATCGACTCAGCTGTTCTGATAACTCATCCAGGCTGCCGGAGACTTCACATGACGTGAAGACTCCGGAGGGCCGAGTGATCAGATGTGAGTTCGAAGCCACGGAGGGTGGGACAAGATGTCTGGGGCAGACAAACAACTTCTGGGAGTTCCGGATCAGCAAAACGCTGCCGCGACGACCCTGCATCTGATCTTCCGATTCCTGCGAACCGTTCGACTTCGCAGTGGGATTCTTGTTTCATCTCTGGTCGTGTTCGGCATTCTTGGTGCCGTTTATTACATCACAGCAGAACGCATCTACGAATCAAATGCGTCTATGTACATCGTCCGAAAAGGGACGACCGTCAATCAGGACACATCGGCAAACTCATCGAATCCGATGATGGACATGCCGACCTTCGTTGCGCTGATGTCAAAAGAACAGGTCATCACTCGAGCCCTGCAGATTCTCCAGAAGAAGTTCCGAGACGTCGACCTTGGCGGATATCCGGAAACAATGTGGGTCAAGATGGTGCGAGACAATCTTTCGGTCTCGTCTGCCTTCAGCACCAACATCCTTGACGTCAGCTATCAATCGCGTGATCCGAAAGCGGCTGCGGCAATGCTGAACGCTCTGCTTCTGGGTTACGTGCAGTATCTGGACGAAACGAACCGTGGTCTGTCGGAAGATGGTCTGAAGACTCTGCAGGACAAGCTCACTCGACTTGAGGATGAACTCCAGGACCTTCAGAACAACCGACTGCAGCTTCGGGCATCTGCTCCGGAGCTGATCGAAACGGGCGACAAGAACAATAACAGTCTGAACGTCATCTCAAAGAACATTGAGCTGATTACACAGGACTATTCGAACGCCCGTCGAGCCACCGAGCATACTCGGACTACTGCAGCGGCACTTCAGCGAGCAATCGCGAATGGAGAAGATATCCTGCAGTTTGCTTCGGAAGCGATGGACTCCGCCGGTCGTCAGCTGATTGAGCAGTCGATGGGACTTGGGGCGCAGGACAACTTCACGATGCAGAGAATCCAGCAGGCGATTTTGGATCTCTATGCTCAGCTGGGCGACGCTCAGCAAAAGTACGGTCCGAAGCATCCGACTCTGCTCAAGATCCAGGCGGACATTGCGATGAAGGAGCAGTATCTCGCGCAGGTCCCGGCTCAGCAGAGAATCAAAACGGAAGAGCTGAGCCGCAATGTTCTTGGCCCCAAACTGATTCAGTACATCAATCAGCAGTTATTGAAGAACGAAGAGAATGAACGGTCCATTCTGGCTCGACTTATGGCAGAACAGCAGCGTGCTCAGATGCTGTCCGAAACAATGACTCAGTTGACGGACATTGAACGTCGCATTGAACAGCTGTACGAACAGAAGCGACAGCTGGAAGAACATGCTGATGGCATCGCTTTGAACAAGGACACATTCCTTAGTACTCAGATCGCGAGTCGTCCGACCGTTCCCACTCGTCCTGTGTCTCCCCGGCTTGCCATCACCGGACTTCTGTCATTGATGCTGGGGACCGCATTTGGGCTGGCGATCATCTGGGTTCTTGACATCATGGATGACCGTTTCCGTACACCGGAAGAACTCAAACTGCACCTGGATACTCAGGTACTGTCAATGATCCCTCGCATGTCAGAACTGACAGGAGAAGGCTTTGAGGCAGTCATGTGCCACATGAAGCCGAACTCGAAGGAAGTCGAAGCGTTTCGGGCATTACGCACCAGCGTTGAGTTTTCTCCGCAGGAGAGCAATCGACTGGTAATCACCAGTACCGAGCCAGGCGACGGAAAGACAACGGTTTCGTCCAATCTGTCAGTGGCTTACGCTCAGTCGGGTAAGCGAACCCTGATGATTGACGCGGACATGAGACGTCCAGGCCTTTCGACGTTGCTTGGGCTTCGCGATGAAACCGGGCTGTCGAAGATTCTGAAGTCTACCGAAGATCTGGAAGTCGCTATCGGTCGCAACCTTCGTACAACGGTTGTGAACGGCCTCGATATCATTTCCTGCGGCCCGCGTCCGGTGAACCCGGCCGAGCTGCTGTCATCAGAACGATTTGCCAACCTTCTTTCATGGGCAGAAACTCGGTATGACCAGATCGTCATCGACGCTCCGCCAGTGCTTGCGGTGAGCGATCCTGCCATCGTTGGTCGTCTGGTTGACGCTGTCGTTCTTGTCGTGCGTCCCGATAAAGACCGTCGACGTATGGTCATTCGAGCGGCGGAAACACTTCGAACGCTTGGTTGTAACCTGCTTGGCGTTGTCGTGAACCACCTGAGTGTCACCGATGCGGGTGGCTACGGATACGGTTACGGCTATGGCTACGGTTATGGGTATGGCTATGGCTACGGACATGATCAGGAGGATGCTCCTGAACCGGATGTTGCTCGTGGTCTGTCGGCGATCGCAGGGACTTACAGCAATAGTGACGCGGAGCAGCGTGACACGGTTCGTGCCGCGTAATCGTCATCGATCATGGAATCAGGTAGCAACTCGCAGACTTCAATCATTCGTCGCCTTTGACCAACAGCATGTGTCTTCCTTATGACTTCCCGATCAGAACAACGTAAAGGTTCAGGCACCAGCGGCAGGGTGGATCAATTCTTCACCACGTCACGCTGGAGCATTGCCGAAATGCCACGGCTCCTGCTGCTGACCGATGCGCTGATCGTTGTTCTGTTTCTTGTCTTTCCATTCATCATGGGTGGACGAGAAGCCTGGGGACATCGTGTTCTGGTCACTCTTGCGTTTGCACTTGGTTCTGTCTGGTGTCTGCACCGCTGCAATACCGGCGGTCGTCTGAGACTGATGGCTCTGGAGCCGCTGCTTGTTGCCGGTCTGCTGGTTGTCTGGGTTCAGACGGTCGCACTTTCGCCAGACGTGTTGAAGCAACTGTCACCTGAATACAAACGGCTCATTCCTGCGTGGGCGTCAACGCAGCTGGATGCTGAAGGAAACCCCGGAACAGCGCCCTGGAACACTGCCAGTTTCTATCCCACGGAGACTCGTCACGCGTTCCTCATTCTGCTGTCGTATGGAGTGATCGGAATTGTTCTGGCACAGCGGCTTCAGAGCGAATCCGACTGCCGCAAGCTCCTGAAGCTGATTGCTTTTTCCGGGATCCTGATGGCAGCGTTTGCGATGCTGCAGCAGATGACATCCAACGACAAATTCTTCTGGTTTTATCAGCATCCCTACACCGGGACTCGAGAAGTCCTGAAGGGCGCGTTCACGAATCGAAATCACTTCGCCCAGTTTCTGGCACTCACCATCGGCCCTTTGCTCTGGTGGATGCTGGCCGGGCGCGAGGTGAAAAAGACGTCCACTGTTCTCGAACGAAAAGGACTGGGACCTGCGGAAGGCAACCATTCGCGATTCGATGACCTCATTGATGCCAAATTGCTGTTATTGATGTGTGCTGCAGGCGGCGTCATCCTTTCGGTGATGCTCTCACTGTCTCGCGGAGGAATGGTTTCAGCGGGAGTCGCCTGTTCTGTCTGTCTTGCGGGACTCTGGCGAAGCGGAAAGGTTCGTTCGTCACTCGCTGCCGTCATGGTTGCGCTGGGTGTGATCGCCATTGGCGGGATTGTGGTTTTCGGACAGGACAAAGTGGAGACTCGTGTATCGCAGCTGGCCTCTGCCGATGCGGACAAGATCGACCAGATGAATGCTCGCCGCACGATTTGGAAAGCAGACCTCAAGGCGATCAAGGCGTTTCCGATCCTCGGAACAGGTGTGGGCAGCCATCGCCATGTGTATCGCATCTACATGGACGAGCTGGCTGAGTTTTCCGGCGTGACGTTTTCTCACGCGGAAAGCACCTACATTCACCTCGCACTTGAGACGGGGCTGGCCGGTGTTGCGCTGCTGGCTCTTGGTCTGCTGTTCATTCTTGGGCGTCTTCTGATTCACCTGGTTCGACGGACGGAACCTGAGCGGATTGCTGGCATTGCTGCCGTGATGGCCGCACTTCTTGGCGGCGTCATCCATGCGGCGTTTGACTTCATCTGGTATGTCCCTGCCATTGTCGTTGTCACAATGGCGCTCGCGATCACCGGATTGCGGTTGTGCAGTGGTTTCCATCAGGACGCAGGCATTCCATGCCCGCGGATCGCATGGATGGCGGGCGGAATCGCGTGTCTCCTGATGCTGGGCCTCAGCCAGCCGGATCTCGCTCGACGTGTTGCCGGGGAACGACTGTGGCATCAGTACCTGATTGTGGCGAAAGAGACGATTCGAAGTCTGTCAGAAGAAGCTTCCCCCGTACTCGGTCTCGAACAGAAGCAGGCCGAGACAGATCAGCCAGCATTCCAGGAACGTGGCACGGAGATCGCTCAGTACGAAGACAAGCCGGAATCTCCAGTGTATCAGCCGCTGGAAGACTCGCTGCGACGTCAGATTGCCTTGCTGATGGAATCTGTTCGAGTCTGTCCGAATCAGGCGGATGCGACCTGCCGACTTGCCAAAAAGTCCCTCGACCTTTTCGAAATCCTGCAAACCCGGAGCGACAATCCGCTTCCTCTGCCGCACATTCGAGATGCCGTTCTTGCATCTCAGTTTGAAAGTACGGAGGCGATGGAGGAGTTTCTGAAGAAGGCTTTTGGGCCTCCTGTGAAACTCCTTTCGCTCAGCGACCAAATGTCGCGTCGGTCCCTCGCACTGTGTCCGCTTCAGGACGAACCTTACAAGTATCTCGTGTCGGTTGGCTTTGTGCGTGATCCACAGGACCGACTGAATGATCGCATGATGGCTCAAACTCTGCGACTCGGGCAGAACTCTCCTTCGACTCGCTTTGCAGTGGGTGAGTCCCTGTTACTTGCAGGGAAGCTGCCGGAAGCTCTTCGTCACTGGAACGTTGTGTTCCACTCAACGTCCGAAATGCGAAAGGATATTTGTCGTCGTCTGGGACGTAAGTTCGCCGTTGATGTCGTGCTGATGAATTTTGATCCTTCCGTAGATGAGCTGATTGACGTAGTCACCGTCTACAGCACCTATCATCGTCAACAGGATCTTCAGAACCTTGTCCATGTCGTCGAAGAAAAGACACGCTTCATTGAAACAAAGAAAGACAGTGCAGCGAATGAAGGGCATGAGCAACACCTTGCCCTGCTCATGAAGACCAACTTACTGGCCAGTGAACTTCGCGATTACGAAAACAGCGAGGTTCTGCTGCGACGTGCCATCAAGGCCGTTCCAGCGGCGGAACCGCCTCATCGTGCGCTTGGTCTTCTGATGCTGGAGATGGAAAGATTCGACGAAGCGGAAGAACAGTTTGCGTGGTGTTACGACCAGATGCCTGGGGACACAAAGCTCCAGGAACTGCGGCGCGAATGCAAACGTCTGCAGGCCGTCAAAGATCGAAAGATCCGCTCCGCGTCGCTAACCAAAAGACGAAAGACCGCTGAATAGAGTCGTCGAAGCGCGAACATCGGATCAGCGCAGTTCCACTTCGGCCTGGACCAGAATGGTGGCTGCTTCCTTTTCGCCGGACCACACGGGGATGTCGCACTTCGTCGCCATCCAGCCGTTGTGAACGAGTGTGCCTGACGGTGCACCTGAATCAACTTTTCCCGTCAGCCTGATCCGATGAGCAGGCTCCGATGCCAGTGTCACTGTGGAGCCTTCTGGCTTTTCCAGAACGGGACGAATCGCGAACTGTCGTTCCAGGACAGCCCCGCATTCCCGATGGATGTCTCTCACTGCAGCGCCAATTTGAGCATCGGAATATCCGTCAATCGGCTCTTTCAGAAAGTCCAGCAGCCGACCTTCTCGCTGAAGTGACGCAAGCAAACTCATGGCATCGCTTCGCTGTGGCTTTGGCGGTGCTACAGGAGCAGGAGCTGGTGTAGGGGCTGCGGGAATCGCAGCAGCCGGAGGCGCAGCGAGCAGTTTCGACACTCGTTCCGCCATTGAACCATTCGTCAGGATTTGCCAGGCCAGCGACAATCGACCCATTGTCAGTCATCTTTCTATTGTCCAAATGCACCCGCAAGTGGCATCGGGTGAGTGCATTCCAGCGAACTCAACTGTGTCAAAAACCAATACGGAGCAACTTAGCATTCAAGATTGCGAAAAACGCTGCTGGCACCGCAAAAAGTCGGCGGCAGAGTCAGGAACAGTTCATCGAACTCTTCTCTCGCTGTATTTGAACAAATCGCATCGCCGGGGTAGAAAGCTGAACACCACCAATGCCCATCGATTTCTGGAATTGAAAACGGGCTGACTCTTCATGTTTTCTGAACAGTACTCCTCCAAGATCTTGTTTCATTCAAACGTTCTTTGACGCCTGACAGGAGATGATGATGAAGAAACGAGGATTTACGCTGATTGAACTGCTTGTTGTGATCGCCATCATTGCGATCCTGGTAGCGTTGTTGCTGCCAGCCGTACAGCAGGCTCGTGAGGCAGCTCGACGAACGCAGTGCAAAAACAATCTGAAGCAACTTGGACTGGCTCTGCACAACTATCACGACACGGTCAATGTGTTTCCATGGGGCTTCGACGAACGTGAAACACTGTGGACGGCCATGATTCTGCCTCAGATCGAACAGCAGAATCTCTATGCCACGCTGATCTGGCAGGAGGGCGGTGCCGGAAACTGGGATGCTGCTGGTTCTCCCAATACAAAGGCTGGCGGAACCATCATTCCTGCATTTCGCTGTCCTTCTATGCCTCTTGAGCCACGCGACAATGAAGGAATCCCAGGGCGAGTTCCCGTCAGCTATCGCGGGGTCGCAGGTGCTCTTATTGCATCCGATGACCTGTCCACTCGACCAGCGGGATACAACACGGCTCAGTTTCGAGCTCTCGAAGAGGTCGGGCTCGACGGAATGTTCTTTGGCTGCAGCAACATCAAGATGCGCGACATTACGGACGGCACATCGAACACGATCATGGTCGGAGAATCTCGCACATCGACATATTCCAAGGACGGTCAGCAGATGGACTACTGGCAGTTCGGCTGCCCACAGTCCGGCGGCTGGGTGTACGGTGGACTCGGCGGCACAGAATATTCCGAGGGCCTTGGCTCCGCGGTGGTGAAGATCAACGCGAACCTGGATCCGTCATTCAATGGCGTTCTGATGGAGATGGCGTTTGGAAGCTATCACGTCGGAGGGGCTCAGTTCACGATGGCAGATGGATCCGTTCGATTCATCTCAGAGAACGTCGATCTGAACCTGTATCGCTCTCTGGCAACACGCGGCAATGGCGAAGTGATCGGTGAGTTCTAGCCGTGTGGCTGCCTTTCGTCAGTCAGTCATTTTAGTTCGGCCCTGCACCAGGGCCGGGAGTCAAACACATGCAAAACTGGTTTCGAAGAATTGCAATCATCGCCCTTGCCGGATTGCTGGGTGGCTGCAGTGCGACCAATGAAATTGACTACGGAAAAGTCAAACTTGTTTCTGTAAGCGGAACAATCACCCTCGACGGACAACCTTTGGCAGGAGCTGTCGTTTCGTTTGATGACCCGGAAACAGGAAACTTCTCCTTCGCGCGGACCAACTCCAGCGGTACTTACACACTTCAGTTCGACAGCGCCGTGGACGGTGTGACACCGGGCAGGAAGCAGGTCCAAATTAGTACCGTTCGCAGCATTCTGGGCCTGCGTGGCGAAGAAGGGGAAGAGGTCGGCGAAGCGTCCACCGAAGGTCAGAAAGCAGAAGCAAAAAAAGAACAGGTTCCTGAGTGTTACAACAAGAAGACAAAGCTCACGGTTGAAGTTACTCCGGATTCCTCCACCTTCAATTTTGATCTGAAATCCGACTGTTCCACCTCCGGTGCAAGCTGACGGTGGCGTTGATCGCTTCAACCAAAATTCTCAGACATCCCGGATCCAACCCGGGATGTCTGCATTTCCAGGACCGCGTTCCCGTCGGGTACGTCCGAAGGCCATGTCCCAAAAGGCGAGCAGGGCGACGTCAGTCCCCTGATTGCGATTCCTCCCGAGTCCCCGCGCAGCCGCACCGTTTTCACGATCCCCTGCCTTTTCCGACTGCAATGGACTGATGTTTCGACCCAAAACGTTGGCTTACACCAGAAACCAAAAACCATGAACAACGAACCAGGAACGATTTCTGGTTTTACTGGCTTTTCCGGCCCAATCGGCGAGCTATAGTTGCGGAGTCTTGCGGAATCCATGGACCGGATCCCTCCGAATCGGCTGCCGGGGCAATGACCGTTTCTGGCCGTCAGGTTGGTCATTTTCGAGCATTGGGACCATGGCCGTCCGGTCGCGACAATTCGCAATCACGTTCTGGGCGCATGGGGCATTGTGTGCGACCCTCAGTTTGTTAGTTTGCTGGGCACTGCTGTCGCCAGATCCGTACGCGGTCATTCGTACCACATCACTCGGCTGGCTGGAATCTCTCACGGATACTCTGGTGCACGCTGGCGTCTTCGGCGTGTTGAGTCTGTTGCTGCTGACTTTCTCCGTTCGAATTTGGGACAGCCCTCCCCCAACGGTGCTCTTCGGACTGGTAGGATATTGCCTGTTGATGGAGCTGCTGCAGCTCTTTGTCCCGGGCCGCACCTGCGACCCGCGGGACGCTATCGCCAACCTGATCGGTTTTCTCTTTGGCATCGCCTGCACGAAAGCCATCCAGACAGTTCGACTAAGAATCCTCGCCGCCTAGCCAACACAGCCCACAGCCAGCAAACAACCCTCACAACCAAGAACCAAGAACTAAGAACTAAGTTACACGAACTGCTATTCCTTCCAGGCCTCCAGTTCCGTCACACCACTGCGGCTGTTTCCCTTGTGCTCAAACAGCACTCGGATTCTGCGAGCCGTCACAGGGGCAAACGCCAGAGTATTAGCAACTCCGCCGGTTGGCTTTTGAGGGTTCGTCATGAGTTCATTCACCTTCTGCCATTTGTCGCCATCCTGCCATTCAACGCTCAGTGACGCTGGAGCCTGAACGCCGCCACCGTCGTCGTAGATCAATGTAACGATGCGACCGATCTGTTTCGGTTCGTCGAATTCCAGTTCCAGCCAGTCGACCTTGTTGGGAGATTCATAGCTGGTCCAGCGATTATGAGGAGTCGCTCCGAACACGATACGTCCATCATTGGCCATTTCCACACGGTCGTAACGTGATGTATGCGAAGCTGTCAGACGAGGAAACTCGGAACTCGCCGCTCGGAACGCCAAATTCCCCTTCGGTGCCGGAGCAGGTGAAATCGGACGGACGGCATCTCCCCACAGCTCGATTTCTGTCAGACCCGTTCGGCCGTTTTCAGCATGTACGAACGTAAGCTCGATCTGTCGCAGTTTTGTTTCCTGCAGCGTGATTGTGTTGGCCATAGAACCTCTCAGCGCCACGTCAGTTGTTGGCAGATCCTTCCATGATGACTGATCATCATCACGGTAGCGAACTCGAAAATTCTTCGGCGGAACAATGTCCTTGCCATCATCAAGCACATAGAGACGAATCGTATGAATCGGTCGGGCGATTCCGAGATCAATGACCACGGAGTCTTCACCTGACGTCGATCCCAGCGAGGTCCAGCGGTTTGGCGGATGCAGGTCATACCAGTAGTTACCATCGATCAGTTTCGCGGGCGAAGTTCCGGACTGAACTGCTGTGGCGGTGATCTGCGGAAAATAGTCACCGTCGTTATTCACTGCGAAGTTTACCGCCAACGGCTTTCCAGCGTCATCCGCTGTTGCTGCTGGCGACGATGGGCCAGGCAGCTCGACCGAAACAGGCTGCAGTGAGACGGAATGAGCAACCTCACGTCCGTTAGCAAAGACGTGCAATCCTGCTCCTTTACCATATCGACTTCCATCTCGGTCCCAGAACACTGTCAGCTCATGGCCATGATATTGAAGATGGTCCAGCGCGAACCATGGCCAGTCTTCCGTCGCCAGCGGCACGATTTCCAGTGTCCGTGAATCAGACGGGCGAATTCCCACGAGGCCGGTCACGACCAAATCACAGAACCCTGAATGAAAATAATGCTCGGAATGGTTGTAGCCGTCATGCCCTTCAAACGATCCCGTGTCTGGATGGAGTGCCTCAGCGAGATAAGGGCGACCATTCTTTCGGTGCGACTTTGAATACGTCTGAAGCAGAGCAACGTAATCGCGATTCGAAACAGGAAGGCGTTTGTTGCCACCTCGGAATGCTGAGTTCTGAAGAACGTTGGCAAGTGCTTTCAGAGTCTGCGATGTGGCATACGGCCATGACTGACCGCTCCACCAGCAGCAGGACTTCTGCAGCAGAAACATCGGATCGTGTCGCTCAACGGTTGTCGGGCCAAAGTCGGCTGCGAAGTAGTGTCGGTCGGTCAGGTACTTCCATGATTCTTCAAACCCCTTGTCGGTCGACGGCAAATTGAACTGCCAGGGAACATAGCCAATCAGCTCGCGACCGTGTTCGCTTCCTGCGAACTGACCTGACTCATAGGTGCGAGTCAGCTTCTGAATCTTGTGGCCATCACGTTCCTCATCATTGCGATACATCTGAAGAAAGAAGCCGCGGCGAGCATCCCAGAGTTTTGCTTCAACGAGACTCTTCAGTGAGGCCGCCTTCGCTTCGTAAGACTTTGCAACAGCGTCATTGCCAGCGAGTCTTGCAATCTTCGCGATCGCAAGAGCATCCGCGTACATGTACGCATTGAAGCTCGGACGAAAGCCCGGAGCGCCTCGAAGAATGTCCTGCGTTTGCCGACTGTTGATGTTGAACTCCATGCCGTCGTCGTGCCCGGTCTGCCAGAACAAACCGACTTCGGGAACAAAGTGGCGTGCCTCCCAGCCTTCATAGTTTCGAACAAGATCGGCAAGAAGATCCTTCACGAATGCTTCGTCCGGATGGACTTCGTGCACCGCCCAAACCGCATCAGCCAGCCACGTGCTGTAGTTCCGAGGCTGAGCGCCGGGAGTTCGAAACCAGTAGCGCGAATAGTCGTTCGCTACGGTCGGCTTTCGCATCCATCGCGCTTCATAGAGCTGATGACCGGCGGGACAACTGATGGCCCCATAGGCGCCCGACCAGAAAGGTCGATCAATGAACTCCGTGAAGGAATAACCGCTGTTGGGCGAACCGTACGTCAGATGCCGAGTCATCAGTTCCCAGCGATAGTACCACGTCGTTGTGATGTCCTCGTCCGGACATTCGAACAAAGGAATGTTCTCGGCATACCAGTCCCAGTCCTTGTTGACCCAAAACGTCTGACGCTGAAACTGTGCCTTCGCATCAAGCACCTGAGCTTCAGCGGTTGCGCTGAACTGCGACAGCGGGACGAGGCAACACACCAACATGCAGGCCGCGACATGCTTGAAGCGCATACAAGAACTCCTGAATGGTCAACATTCAATGTGACGTGATCACTGCTGGATCGTAACCAAAGGCCAGCTGGAATCAGACTCGCACGGATTCCGCAGTGCCTTTCAGGTCATCGGCGTACTTTCGACGGACGGGTTCGACGTAATCACGCAGGAAAGCGTCAACCTGTTCGGGAGATCGCCCGACGTAACGACGCGCGTCGAGTGCGCCGGTCAGATTCACTTTGCTGAATGCCGGGTCGGCCTGCAGTCGTTCAATCAGATCATTCGCCTGACCTTCACGTTTGACCTGATCTGCGGCCGCCTGGCTGTGTGATCGGATGACTTCGTGAAGCTCCTGGCGATCACCGCCTGCCTGGACACCGGCCATCAGGATTTCTTCTGTGGCCATGAACGGCAGTTCCGAAGCGAGATTTCGTTCGATGACTTTCGGGTAGACCACCATTCCGTCAGTGATG
Organism: Planctomycetaceae bacterium; assembly: GCA_016795145.1. Lineage (GTDB taxonomy): Bacteria > Planctomycetota > Planctomycetia > Planctomycetales > Planctomycetaceae > SXXK01. The sequence continues at coordinate 36,653 of JAEUII010000080.1, read as the reverse complement.
TTTCGGAACAGCACCAGACACGCATCGACCGCGAGGAACGCCTGAGGCAGTGTCAGCCGCCGAATCGCGCTGTCGTCCAGAGTACGTTCCATCCACTGATTTGCCATGGTCTGATCGACACCCGACTGAAGGCTCATCGCAAATCGTGCCAGCGAACACATGCGCTCACTTCGCATCGGATTGCGCTTGTAAGCCATGGCCGATGAACCGATCTGAGACTTCTCGAATGGCTCTTCGATTTCTTTTCGGTGTTGAAGAATTCGAACATCGGCTCCGACTTTGTGACAAGTCTGAGCAACGCCATTCAGGAAGCTCATGATCTGTGAATCGGACTTCCGCGAATAAGTCTGGCCAGTCACCGCATGAGCCGCGCTGAAGCCCATACGCTCCGTCACCATGCGGTCGAGCTGCTCGACCCGAGCATGGTCGCCGTTGAACAATGTGAGGAATGTTGCCTGAGTCCCAGTCGTCCCCTTCACGCCTCGAAAGCGAAGAGTCGCTATGCGGTGCTCAAGCTCTTCGAGGTCCAGGATCAGATCCCAGCACCAGAGCGTCGCACGCTTGCCAACCGTCGTTGGCTGAGCCGGCTGAAGATGAGTAAACCCCAGGCACGGAAGGTCACGCCATTTCGCCGCGAACTGACCAAGCAGATCGATCACCTGCACCAGCCGCCGCCGCAACAGGTACAGACTGTCTCGAGTCTGAATCAGCTCGGAGTTATCCGTGACAAAGCAGCTTGTGGCCCCGAGATGAATGATCGGTCGAGCCTTGGGAACCTGATCGCCCCAGGCATGAATGTGAGCCATCACATCGTGCCGCAGCTTTTGTTCGTACTTGTTCGCCGACTCAAAGTCGATGTTGTCGACGTTCGCCCGCATCTCATGGAGCTGCTCGTTCGAAATCTCGAGCCCCAGCTCCTTCTGACATTCCGCCAGGGCGATCCACAGCTTTCTCCAGGTCGAATGCTTGCTCTGAGCCGACCAGATGCGAGCCATGTCGCGGGAGGCGTAGCGAGTAATCAGCGGGTTTTCGTAGACATCGTGAGACAAAGCGAGCCCTTTCAAAGACGGCGTTTCGCCCCGGAAACTCGGGGGAACTAGCTCCCATTTTGGAACTTGATCCGTTCGAAGCAAGCGAAGCACCAGGATGAGAACCCAATTTCAGGTGCCATGCACCTATGCGGGTTCTATGAGTGAAAACACTAGATTTTCGAAACAGCGTGCGCGCGGGTCGGTGGCGGGACCGTCGGAATGCGGACGGCCTATCGGCGGCCGTCGAGGTCGGAGCTGGTTGCCGTCTGGGTTTGGGAGCCGGGGCTGGTTTCTCGCATGGCGGTCCGAAGCTCTTCCAGTCGGCGAAGGATGTCGGGGCTGTGGTTGGACCGTTCGTCCGGTGGATTGGCGAGGAAGCTGATGGCGTCCCGGACTTCCGCGGTTCTTCCGTTCCGCAGTCGTTCATTGAGCTGAGCGGCCAGCTCCTGGACCGCTTTTCGGTGGGACGACGTGGTTAGTCGATGAGTGACAAAGGCTCCACCGCCAAGGCACAGCAGAATTGCCATCGTGACAAACAAGGCGGAACACCAGTGCTTCAGCCAGCGGATGTCCGACGATTCGCCGACCAGCCATCCGAAGAGCAGCCAGCCGGTCATGAGAACCAGAAGTGTTCCGATCAGATAAATCATGCCTAAGTGCCGCAGTCAGTTTGCCAAGGATGATTCGATAGTTCGGTACCCCGACCTTCATTGTCGCCTTCGGCATCAGATGGCTTCCGCTTTTGGAATTTGATTTCCCATGGAGTCGATTCTCTGGCAAACTCATGCTGCCATCGTTTCCCTGGAAGAATCCTCATAATCGCATCGCAGACGGCGTCGTGTCACCGTTCGCTGGGAGCCAAAGCCATGAATCAGCCCGCCGATCAAACATGGGAACCACAGCCGGCCGGAGCCGCATGGATTGCAGGTCAGGTTCAGAGATTTCGAACGCTGCATGCTGAGGTTGCCACGTTTGAAAAATTGCTGCGCGAACATACGGGAACAAGGATCGCGGACTGGATCGACCACCTGATCGTCTCTGATGCGACAGGCATCACAGAGGCTGGCTACGTGCTGCAAGCCGACGGTTGGCATATTCACCCAGCCGCGCTGTTGCCGCCGGTAAAGGTTGATTCGAATGACCGGATGCTGCTGCGGATCGACTCTGTAAGCAAGTTTGCCGTGATGAACGCACATCGATTTGATGTCCGCGTCGAAGGGGAGCCGCTCGACCCGATGCGTTGCGCGTTGGTTGCTGATACAGCGTCGCGTGCAGAGTTTGGAGTCATCGAACATCGCGGCTGCAACGTTCGCGTTCCGGTGGCAGCCATGAGTGATTCTGAGAAGGTGACGATTCAGAAAGTGCGCGAGCAACTGCGACTTCGGAAGCGATCGTTTGAGTCACTCGATCTGGCTTTCGAATACACGGAGTCACTCCTGAAGTCTGCCATGAATCAGGTTGGACGCGACATGGCGTGTGACCTGTTCTTTGAAGGCGAGCGAGCCTACTGGCAGGGACGCAACAAGGCGGCTCGAGTGCAGTTGATGCGACAGGAAAGCCTGGGGCTCGGCTGGGGCAATCACGATCACCACACATATCGAAGCAGTCGAGTCAGCGTTAGCCGATGGATCGGGCTTCTGGAGATGCTTGGCTTTCAGTGCCGTGAACGGTTCTACGCCGGGCGCGAAGCCGGTTGGGGTGCTCAGGTCATTGAGCAGCCTGTTTGTGGAGTCGTGATCTTTGCCGATGTCGACCTTAGCCCGGAAGAAATCACGGGCGACTTCTCGCATGAGCGACTGTCGCCTCGAAACGAACTCGGCACGATCGGGCTCTGGTGCGGGCTGCATGGAGAAGCACTGTTTGAAGCGGGCATGCATCACCTGGAATGTCAGTTTGATTTCGACGGTGCTCGGTCACAGCTGGAAACACATGGCGTGAAGAGCATGAAGCCGTTTACCGACTTTCCATTTCTTCGTCAGTGCTTCACAGAAGGAGAACGGTGGGCTGTCTGTCCGCAAAAGATCCAGACTCTGCTTGCCGCAGGACTCATCACGCCGGAGCAGGCGGAGAGATTTCGCACTGAGGGAGCGGTTGGGTCGCACCTCGAAATCCTGGAGCGCAATGACGGCTATCGCGGATTCAATCAGACGGGAATCAATGACATCATCCGAAAGACGGACCCCCGATTCCTCACGAATAGTCATTAGTGGCTTGCGACATCAATAGTTTGCGATTCTCCGTTTGTGCTTATCCGTCATTGGGCTTTAGCCGTCATTCCCGCGCAGGCGGGAACCCACCTTGCAACGTCCTGGGTTCCCGCCTGCGCGGGAATGACGAACCTCTCTTCGTTGACGAACCCCACTTCGTAGTTCTGACGCAGCACTTGTCCGCATCGACAAAAGCAAGACCGGACTTCCCTCTGGGAGAAGTCCGGTCATGTCGTTTGAAGTTTTCCAGACGTTCAGGAATCAGAAACCAGGTTTTCCGGTACTCGACATTCGGGCCCTGCCGGAGCGGCTCTTGTTGTCTTCCTGTTTTTCCGCCGACGGCTTCATGAACCCCGCGTTTCGGAATGGATTCCATCCGGATTTTGGTTCATCCCGTTCAACCGCATCACGGATGCTCTTCGGCACCTCTTCCGGCTTCTCACCTGGAAGCAGTTCGCGGGCTTTTTCCGGATCTTCGTTCGGCTGTGGTTGAGGCTGTGGCTGACGCTGAGGTCTCTGAGGTCGCGGAACAGCTGGCTCAGAAGACTCCGGCATTTCCTCCATCATAGGAGGAACTTCCGGAACCGCTGGTGGCATGGATTCATCAGACGGTATCGTTGCCTGCCCGGCATTACCTCGAGCCGCAGCAGCAGCCTCCATCGCTCCAGGAACATGAGGCCGATCCGCGACACCCAGGGATTCCCAGCCTGTGTTAGCCGGTCCAGCTACGAATTCGCCCGGATGAGCTTCGACATGATCGTCATCGAACGCGTTGGTGATGTGCTGCCCTCGTTCTTTTGCGATTTCGTAGGCTGCCGGGTTCCACTGACCTTCCGCGAGCACGATGGCGTTTGAAGTCAGCAACGTTCCCTTGCGGAAGTTGTATTCCGTGATGGCCTTGTTGTATTCCACGATGCTTCGCAGATAGCTTTGGTCGGCTTCCCGGCTGGAGATTTTTGCTTCCAGCACGCGCCCGATTTCTGCGTTCCCGCGTTCATCAAGGTTGCTGACTCGCGCTTCCGCTGTTTCCACGAAAGCAAGAGCCGCATCGGAACGCTTCGCCCCGACTTCCGCCAGCAGATACCAGCGATCCAGTTCAAGAATCGAGTTGTTCAGTTCCCGAGCGATCTCCTCTTCCTGAGCGGTCAGCACAGTTCGGGCTTTTCGCAATCGCAATTCGTAGTTTCGAACCTGAGCTCGCGCGAGTCGAAGACCGAGGGGCATCGAGAACTGTAGTCCAAGCCCCCAGCCTGTGTTGATTCCCTGCGTCATGGATTCATACGCGCTGGCATATCCCACATCCGTCAGGTTGTCGTCATCTTCCTGACCGAGCAGATTGTCACCAAAACCGTTCACTCGGTACTGAGACACAAAGTCCAGACGCGGTCGGTTGAGGTTTTTGGCGGCTGTGAGCTGAAGTTCAAGACTTCGGATTTCCCACTTCTGTCGGCGCAGTTCCGGACGGTTCGCCAGAGCTTCTGTGAGTGTGGAGTTCCAGTCCGGAACGAACTTCGCCTCAGACGGCTGGTCAACCGGCATCAGGAACTCACCATCGTTGAGTGGCAAGCCCATGAGACGTCGAAGTCGATTCTCCGCCTGCAGCACATCGGCCAAAGAACCTTTCAGACGTGCGTCGGCTTCATACAGCCGGCTTTCTGCCTGGTAGATCGTATCGCCGGTTTCATCGCGAGTTTTCAGGATGTCACGATAGACAACCAGATCCTCGAAGGTCTTGACTTCTGAATGGTACAGCTGCAGATAGAGGTAAAGATCCCAGTACTTGTTTTCCACGTCGCGGACCATGTTGGTCACCGACTGTTCGAATTCAAGCAGAGTGATGTCGGAGTTGATTCGGGAAATCAGCACGCCCTGAGACACACCGCTGACGCCTCGCACGCTCTGAGCCGCAGGGCCGGCAATGCGTGTGTATTCCGTTCCGGATGCTGCGAGCAGTGGCTGACGATATTCTGCCTGCAGGAAGCCTGTGTAAGCCGATGGAAAGAGTCGAGTCTGATTGTTCTGGCTGTAGTTCCAGTCGTGCTCGATCGCAACAGTCCCGGAGTTCGCAAGCTGCTTTTCAAGACGCGACTGAAACTGTGCCGTTTCATCGACAAGGACATCGCCAGGGCTTAGGCCGACGTTCGCAGTATTCTGGACATCTTCAGTGCGTCCCCACTGCATGCTGTTGGTGAAGATTGGGTCGAAGTCCGAAAGAGCTGCTTCCATACCTCGGTTGCCGAATAGGAAGCCGGTATCCTGGATCGCCGGGTCATAGACTGAGCTGACTCGTGATGGATTCGCGAGCAGTGGATTGCCGGGTGACAGGAAGCTCTGATCTTCTCGGACGATCGCGGCGTTCGACAACGCCTCGCGGATACATTCATCCAGGGTGACGGGGCGCTGTTTGACGTCTTCGAGTGTCGTGATGGTCCGAGGTGTATTGAAGAGAGCAGGATCGGTCGGATTGTCTTCGGGAGATTCAACCGGGTATTCGATGGCTGTCGCGTAATCGCGATAATGGGTGACCGTGTCCTTTCGCTGGATCAGGTACTGCAGACTTCTGCCAGGTGCAGCGCAACCCTGGCTGAGCATTGCGGCAAGCAATGTCAGGATGGTCGATCGCTTCCAATTTGCCAGTCTCACGCTGCCAGCCTCCTGCTGTTACGCAGTTCGGGTCATCCCTGGTGATACTGCGAGGAAGCGTCCGTACGTCCGCGCAATACCTTCGTTCGGGAAGATCTCAGAATCGTTATCGTCGTTACAACCGGTAAACTTTCTCCAAACTTCCATTTGGATTGCCATCGATTACCCGGACTCTGGACACCGGCAGATTCCACTGACGGAAATCGAAGAGTGGCCGGAACGGCTCGATCGCAAGGCGGGCGAGTGTCCGCTAACATCCAACGGCAGTCTCAGGGGCCTTCAAAAACACGGTAATTTGCGTCGAATTTGACGGTTGCCGGATGCTGATTGTCCCTGAGCCGCATTCAATAGGGACTTTGGCTCAGGAAAATGCCGCAGGCATCTTTGGATTCCGGAACCGCTCATGACCACGGTAACTCGAGAGACACTGCCACCTGGTGAGGTGCTTTGTGCTTACTGCACTGCTCGCTGCTGTCGATACTTCGCAATGCAGATTGATGCTCCAAAGACATGGGAGCAGTTTGACCATATGCGATGGTACATGATTCATGGTGCGATTTCTGTCTTTGTTGACGGCGAGAGCTGGTATCTGATGGTTCCCGGCGACTGCCAGCATCTGCAGGCTGATCATCGCTGCGGCATCTATGAGACTCGTCCGCAGATCTGTCGTGACTATTCGACCGACGTTTGCGAATACGACAACGACGGGGTTTACGATCAGTACTTCGAGACCGCAGATCAACTCTGGGAATATGCTCAGGCGATTCTTCCAGCGAGGCCACGGCGTGATCCAAAAGCGCCTGTGAGTCTGCCGGTTCTTCAGATGTCACACTGACCGACTGAACGTGCAATGACGACCGGAAGTCTGCTTCACGGTGAACCCGTCAGCGTTTCGCTCGCGGACAAAGTCCAGACCATCGCTATTCGCGCGAACATTGAAGGACCGTTCATGGTCCAACCTGAATTGACTCTTCTGAATCCACTACACACTGAACTGAACAATCGAGATCGCCGTGTCGGAACCTGGAAAAAAACAAAAGATCAAGCCTCAGACTCTGCGAGGATTTCGGGACTTTCTTCCGGACCAGATGATGGCACGCGAGCAGCTGATCGATATCGCTCGCTCAGTCTATCGCAGCTACGGCTTCGCACCGATTGATACACCCGCTCTTGAGTACGCCGAAGTGCTGCTCGGAAAAGGCGGAGAAGAATCCGATAAGCAGGTGTTTCGCTTCACCGATCAGGGTGAGCGTGACGTTGCCATGCGTTTCGACCTGACCGTGCCGCTGGCTCGATTTGCCGCGCAGTACGTTCAGGAGCTGGGCATTCCGTTTCGCCGTTATCACATTGCTCCCGTGTGGCGCGGTGAACGGCCAGCTCGCGGACGATTTCGGGAATTCATGCAGTGTGACTTCGACACGATTGGCACGCTCAGTAACTCCGCGGACATCGAAACACTTTTTGTCATCAACGATCTTCTGGAGAAGATCGGAATTGAACGCTTCACGATTCGCGTCAACAACCGCAAAGTGCTGAATGGTCTGCTGGAAAAGTGTGGGCTGCAGGAGCACGCAGTCAGCATTCTTCGATCCCTGGATAAGCTCGACAAAATCGGTCGAGATGCTGTTCAGGCAGAGATGCAGGAGAAGGCCGGGATTCCAGCCGAAGGTGCCGCACGAGTCCTGGATATGGCTCAGCTGAAGGGCAAGCCATCGGATGTTCTTTCCGCGCTGGACGGAATGTTGGCGGGAAGCGCCACGGGAGAACTTGGGCTCGCAAACCTGCGTGAACTGTTCACGAGTGTCGATCGCTGTGGCTGGCCGGAAGGACGAGTGATTCTCGACGTCGCGATTGCTCGCGGTCTCGACTATTACACAGGCACCATCTACGAAACGATCCTCGGAGACCTGCCGGAGATTGGAAGTGTTTGTTCCGGAGGCCGCTACGACAATCTGGCCGAACTCTTCACGTCGCAGCAGCTGCCTGGCGTTGGTGCAAGTCTTGGTCTGGACCGTATGCTCGCAGCATTGGAAGAACTGGGCCGGACGAAGAAGGCGACGACGCCTGCTCCGGTCCTGGTCACGATGTTTGAAAGTGGTCGCGTCGCCGATTATCTGCAAATGGGACGAATGCTGCGGATGGCTGGGATTGGTGCGGAGGTCTATCCGGAAGCAAAAAATATCGGAAAGCAGATGAAATACGCGGACCGTCGCGGGTTCCGCCTGTGTCTGATCGCCGGGGAAAATGAGTTTGCTGCGGGACAGTGGCAGATTAAGGACCTCACCCGTGGCACTCAGATTTCTGTGGCAACCTTGGAAGTTGCGGCAGAGATATCAAAGATCCTTCTCGCTCAAGAATAAGCCGGCGCTGAATCATGGTTGAAAACCTGCCGTACGATACCGTGCGACACAAAGCGATGACCATCGAAGGGTATTCGCGCGCCGCTGTACAAAGCTACTGGCGCATTCCGGAACTGAAGGTTGGCTTCGAACTGGGTGCCAGTCCGTGGATGTTCATGGGGACTCAGATCTTTCTGGTCACGCATGGTCACCTGGATCACATGGCAGCCCTGCCAGTTTACGTGGCTCGGCGACGCATGATGAAGATGGAGCCACCGATCATCTATCTGCCTGCGGACATTGTGGACGATGTCTGGAAAGTCCTGAAAGCGTGGCAGCGTCTGGACCGTGGTCGGATGAACTGTGAACTCGTTGGAGTCAATCCGGGTGACGTCGTGTCCTTGTCGCGAGAACACCGATTCACTGTGTTTCCAACGAAGCACACAGTGACTTCCGTGGGCTACATCGTCTACGACGTGCGCAAGAAACTGAAGCCGGAGTTTCAGGGGCTTCGAGGTGATCAGATTCGGGATCTGCGAATGCAGGGAACCGAAGTCGCTCAGGAAACTCTGTCACCGCTGGTCTGCTTTACCGGTGACACCGCGCCTCCGGGACTGGATGCTCATCCTGATGTCTATAACGCCGAAGTGCTGATTACCGAAATGACGTTCTTCCGGCCGGAACACCGGAAGGAGAAGATTCACAAGTTCGGACACATGCACCTGGACGACATCCTCGATCGTGCGGATCGGTTCAAGAACGAACTGATCATTCTGGCTCACCTGAGTACTCGAACGCATGAAGCCGAAGCACGTCGACGTCTGGATCAGATGCTGCCGGAATCACTGAAGGGCCGCGTTCGTTTGTGGAATTAGTGGTGAATATTGAAGGCAAAAAGTTCGAGTTCGAGGTAGCAGATCCTGTCGAGCCAGTATTTTGGGTTGCACCGTCATTCCCGCGCAGGCGGGAACCCAGTCTTCTGCACTTTGGCTTCCCGCCTGCGCGGGAATGACGAAACCGACTCAAAAGCTCTGCGAAGCCGTCGCCAGCGTTTCCGCATCTACGCCTTTGGCTCTGTGTGCAGTTCCGTCAGCATGGAGACTTCTGTTGACGTGGCACGAGCCTGTTCTTCCATTCCCTGCAGGATCTCTTTCATCGAGATGGAATCCACGCCGTCGAACGACGGGCGAACGGGCAGAGATGTCATTTGATGAACTTTGGTGTTTCGAAACACGTCATCGGAAGCGTGGAATCGCCAGAGAATCGCGAGCACGCCAATGGTCAGGACAGCTCCAAACCAGCCCAGCCAGGGATTGAGATCATCGGCCCTCGTGGACACAGTTCGAGGCGGCAGAATCCGGATGCGATCCGAGATCAGAAGAGGTGCATGGGCCAGATCACCTTCGCCGGAACGTCCTCGAGCAGCATAGCCCTCACGCTTAAAGAAGTATCCTGCTAACTCAATTTCGATACTCTCTTCGGTATTCAGTTCCCGCAACGGAAGGCCCGGATCGGCAGACAGCGCATTCACATGAATCAAGGACGAACCGGAGTCCTTCGTGGAAATCCACGCATCATACGCAGACTTCACTCCAAAGGTTTCAGCCGCTCTTGGCAACGGTGCCTTCAAAAGTCGACGGAGTCGCCCGCGAATCACAAACGGCTTTCCTCGACACGCTTCCGGTGAGGCCATGAACAAGGCGTACTGACCTTCAGGAAACTTCTTTAGCCCGTAAGGAAGTACTTTTTCTGCCAGGACCAGCGTTCCAAACCACGCTTCGGCCTCGCTGCCCTGCACACCGATCACATCGTCTTTGATCTGACGCGTAAGCTTCTCCGGGACATCATCGGAACCGGCAACAGCGATCGGTTCCCGCTCCATCGCTGCAGCACCAGCACGGTCGATCATCTTTGCATAGTCGGATGGTGATGTGGCATCGGTCGACGGCACCACCTGAAATTCATCCGGCTGCATCTCCGACTGTCCAAGGAGCGACGATGGAACCGTCGGCTTCGCAGCCGCAGTACTGGCAGGCGCCGACGATGTCCACAATCCACCGGTGTATGCGATTCGATAAACGAGCAATAAGACAACAACACCCGCCAACCCCAGCGTCAGTCGCTTCTGTGCGCGGGCGAATTGCTTGTCGCGTGGTTGTCCTTTGGATCGAAATCGCACTCCATTCCACCTTTGCATGAACAGTGACAGATCACGGCATTCAAAGAAGCGTGCTCATCCTTTGAGGCACCTCAAGACAACGCTGTCAAATCTCTTTCCCCAGTTTACGCAATACCCGCCCCTCAACACAAGGTCGGTTGCGGGGAACGCAGGCAGCAGTTCCTGGTTGTTGGTTCGTTGTTCCTGGTTGTTGAGGGGACTTGAGGGTGCGAGAGGAAAATGTCGGTGCCCGCTTATCGTAGTGGATCTTGCTAAAGATCCCCGAGGCGCAGCTAATTCCGGCTGACGGTCTCATCCATGTTCAAAACAAGGTTGCTCGTCATTGTCCATGACGCCAGTTCTTCAGCGGGCAAGCTGGCGTCAGCCTTTGACTCGCCATTCTGGATGACCCTTGAAGCGTCTTCCGGGTGAGCCTTGAAGTGCTGGCGCTGATTCTGAAGAGCTTCCAGAACGATCTCTTCATCAACGCGATCAGGAAGTCGAGCCAGCACCGTTCGGAACAGGAAGCTAACTCGCTCCTTATCCGTGCTGCCACCTTCTTTCAGGACTCGTTCCGCCAGAGCTCGCGCCGCTTCGAAGTGTTGCACGTCATTCATAAGCTGCAAGGCCTGAAGAGGCGTATTGCTGCGTTCGCGGCGTGAGCAAAACTGTTCGCGGTTTGGCCCATCGAAGTTGGTCATGAACGGAGGCGGCGCGGTTCGCTTCATGAAGCAGTAAACACTGCGGCGATACAAACTCGCTCCATGATCCTGGAGATAGAACCGAGTATTGCTGTTCTCATAGCCGACAGGTTCCCAGATATCCGGCGGCTGATAAGGCTGAACGCCTCGACCGCCCATCGTCAAATCCATCAGGCCGCTGACATACAAAACGTTGTCACGCAGTTGCTCCGCATCCAGGCGGAATCGAGGACCGTGTGACAACAATCGGTTCTCCGGATCGATCTGCAGCACATGGGAGTTCGCGGCAGAGTCCTGGCGGAACGTCGATGACGTCAGCAGCAATCGAAACAGCGCCTTTTGATCCCAGCCGGATTTGCGAAACTCAACCGCCAGCCAGTCGAGCAGTTCTGGATGGCTTGGCAGGTCTCCGCGAGTTCCAAAATCATCGCTCGTCTTGACCAGACCGGTCCCAAACACCTGCTGCCAGATACGATTCACTGTGACTCGTGCCGTCAAAGGATTTTCATCCGCCACGAACCAGCGTGCCAGATCCAGCCGATTCGCGCGACGTTGCCCGGTCAGTGCATTGCCCTGCTCGTCACGCAGCGGAGGGAAGTCCGATGGTACTCCCGGTTCGACCTTGTCGCCCGGCTTATCGTACTGACCGCGGAGCATCACGAACGCATCGCGAGGCTTCTCCAGCTCGGTGAAAATGAAGGTCCCCGGGATGGAATCTTCCAACGCCGTGACTTCTTCAGCTGCGTGCTCAAACGCCTTGCGAGCTCCAGCGAAGGAAGATTCAGCGGATCGCTGAATGTGTTTCATCCAGAAGCGACGAAGTTCGGACAACTGATCTTTGGGCGCATCGTCTTTGGGCCCGCCGGTCAGAAGATTTTTGAGGTTGCCACCGATGCCGTCAGGATTTCCGCCCTTGCTGACCTTCCACCACTCACTGAAGCTTGAAAGCGGGTCAGATGCGGGGGTTTGCTGGCCGGAGATCCGAAGGTCGTCCACCCAGATCTTTCCGCCATCCTGAGTCAGCGTGATGGTTCGAACACGAGAACCCGGTTTGGATTTGAACTTTTCAAACGGAACGTCCAGCTTCACCCACTGATCGCTTGTCGGGATCTTTCCCAAGTAGCTTGTTGACTTGCGGTCTTCGGTTTCTTCATCGGACCAGATGGCTCGATGATTTGCTCCGTCGTCGTACTGCACCACAAAAGTCTTCGGAGGATGGAACGGATCCACACGCACCCAGAGAGACAGTTGTCCGTTTTCCGGGATGACAACCGGGACCAGAGTCAGCTCGATCGTCAGGTCATACTTCGAGCCGTATGCAAGTTCCAGACACCGATCACCAGACTTAGCCGCGGGAGTTCCGTTCAGAATCCACACCGCCGGATCGCGTGATGTATTGCGAGTCTTTGTCCCCAGCGGGAAGACATCGTCGATGATGGAATCGTCAATGGATCGTGTGGTCGTGGAGTCAGCTTCGGCCCAGTTGCTGGCTGGCTCTGCTTTCGCAATGGCCTCATTCAGCTGGCGATCGGCTTCGGCACGACGTTCATTTGCGGTCTTTAGTTCTGCCGCCTGTTGCGGAGTCGGAACTTTGATGAACGGAGAAGTACTTCGAATGTTGCCATCCATCCCCGGGTCTGACGCCGAGTAGAAGAAGGCGTACATGGAGTAGAAATCCTTCGTGGTCACCGGATCGTATTTGTGGTCGTGACAAACCGCACAACCTGCTGTCAGCCCCATCCATGTTTGCATCGTGGTGCTGGTGCGATCGACCGCGTAGCGATAGAGAAACTCCTCATTGATCGCCCCGCCTTCGCTGGTCGTCACATTGCAGCGGTTAAATCCCGTAGCGACTTTTTGTTCGAGCGTTGAATCAGGCAGCAGGTCTCCTGCGATCTGCCATGTCGTGAACTTGTCGAACGGCAGATTGGAATTGTACGCGTTGATGACCCAGTCTCGATAAGCGTACATCTCGCGTTCATTATCCAGATGCAGACCATGAGTATCTGCGTAGCGAGCCACATCAAGCCAGTGGCGAGCCTGCTCTTCGCCATACCGAGGCGAATCCAGATAACGCTGCACCATCTTCTCATACGCGTCAGGTGACTTGTCCTGCAGGTACTCATCCACCTCACTGATCCTGGGAGGCAATCCAGTCAGGACAAAGGAAACTCGTCGAATGAGTGTTTCACGACTCGCTTCTTGCTGAGGAACCAGTTGTTCGTTCTGAAGACGGTCGAGGATAAACGCGTCCACCGGAGTTCGCACCCACGTGTCGCGGATCGCAGGCGGTTCGGCCGTGGACGGCGGTTCAAAGGCCCAGTGTTTCTGGTAGGTCGCACCCTGCTGAATCCAGGTGCGGAGCGTGTTCTTCTGTTCGTCTGTCAGTGACTTCTTCGAACTTGGAGGAGGCATCATCACATCGGGATCTGTCGAGGTGATGCGTTTCCATAGTTCACTGGAATCCGGATTGCCCGGACGAATTGCCACCACACCATCATGTTCAGCCCACGCCCCTTCTGGAGTATCGAGGCGAAGATTGCCTTCTCTGTGTTTGGCATCAAATCCGTGGCATTCGAAGCAATTCGAACTCAGGATCGAACGGACATCCCGATTGAACTGCAGGGGCTGCTGAGCAATCGAAGTGCTTGCGCAGCCCCATCCAAGAGCGGCGAAGATCACACACAGTCGAACGGAGACACTGAAAGCCCTCATGCGAGGCTCCAAATCGAATCGCAGGATCAGAGTTTCTGGCAAGCCAGATCGATCCCACATTGTGGCGGTCCGAGCGTGATCATTCCAGCGAACGGCCTCGCTTCATGCGTCGAGGTTGCAGGCGCGGTTTTTGGGAAGGCGCGGTTCGCCAAGCAGCACCTTGCGGCTCGCCGAAACCTTGCGTCGAGAAGGTCTCCCGCGGGAATCACGGACTGCTTCGTAGTAGACGCCGGAGTCTCGATTCAACCTCGGTCGCGTCAGAAAAAACGGCGAACATTGTTTCGATTGATTTTGAAATAATCGTGTAGTGTGGTAATTGACAACACACTGAATCAAAATAGAATCAACTCCCTCATCATGATGGTTCTCTGTTGCAGCAGACTTCAAGATCTACACCATTCGATCCAGGAGACGCACCAATGAAACAGATCATCACGCTTACGCTCTTTGCCGCCATCCTCGCCACGATGGCTCCCACAGCCAGGGCACAACAGCCCCCTCCGCCGACTCCCGATCCCGGCCCGGGTTCAGGAGGAGCCCCTCAGAAATGTGATTGCAAGATTCACATGCTGTCGGATGCTGACATGAAGAACATCGGGCCAGTATTTACCGTCGAGCGAAAGAAACTCATTCTTGAACCGACGGGAATGACGATTGATCCGCCTGTTGATGAATGGGACGGCTACGACGATCTGTTTCGTCTTGCGACCCATACATTGAAGCGGGTAGACGACAAAACTGCCGACATCGGGCTGAAGGTTATGGAGGCGTTTGATGTATATGACGGTTTGCCCGGAGCGGATGTGGCCTTTGGCCCCGATCACGTTCATCCCTACGGAGTTATTGGGGCCGAAATCGTGTTTGCCACCAACGGAGATCCAAAGAACCCTGTGGGAATGCGATTGAATGGCAGTCTTCTCATTGACGCAATGGCATCAGTACACGGAAGTATTGCCATGCCCGGAGCTGGCTTGTTTCATGTTAGCGATTCAGTTTCAAGTGCAGCGATTAATGTTTCGATTGCGCATCCTCTGCCAAACTGTGTGGCGGAGAAGGATAAGAACATCACTGAAACACTGACAATGAGTGGAAGTGTTAACACTGATGCGGCAGTTGATGGCAGAATATCTGTCACTGCAGGAATGGAAGGAGATGCGCTCAATGGGCCGAATGACACTCCTGTTACAAAGACTGGTGCAAGCGGAAGTGCCACATACTCACTGAAAGTTTCGAAACGCGTATACGACGGGTCTGCAACGTCAGCTAGAGCGATTCTCATTCAAGGGGCAACGGACCTTGATATTGTCCGGATCCCGATCGTCATAAATGGCACGATCAACGGAAACGGAAGCTCGGATGGTGGGGAAGCAATCGGTAGCGGAACTGCGCGAGCAGGCGTAACCTGGAGTGGGAGGGCCACAGCGTGTGCGATGGCAGCGCCTGTTTCACCACCAGCGAGTAGCCCAGTCATAATAATTTACCCTGGAGCTGGGGTCGCTAACTAGTGACGAGCGAATAGCCGATGTCTGATCGGCATTCGTCACCTTCGCCGAGGCAGGCTCGGTTGATCTCCTTTCCGGAAAGTTCTCCTGATGAAGACTACGACGAATCTGTTGGTGGTGTTGTTCTTCATTACTGTCAGCACTACGCCACTTCCACAGCAGCAATCAAGGCGAGATTCTCAGCCCAATGCGAGCAAATTGAGAACCGATGACATTCCGCCCGAGATGTATCAGTACTCGGTTTCTCGCTTTGAAGAGAAGCGGGAAGCACTTGATTTTGTTGCTGCCGTTCCAGAGTTGATTCAGCAGAGCCTGCTGCGGCGAAAGGTGTTGATTTATGATCAGAACTAGCGCCTTGTTGGGTGTGCTCTTTTGTGTGTACGCGGTCGTTCTTTCAACTGGCACCAACTCGGTTGATGCTACTAACGAATGCGCGTCATCGGATCTCGACTCTACGCCGGAAGGTGTCGAAGCCGAATACTCAATCTGCTATTCGATTCCATGGACTCGGCAATCGGGCGTTATGCATGTCAAGTACCTGGTGACTGCTGAGGAATGGGCTGCTGTTGTGGGGGCAGATGTCGGATTTATTCACTCGGCGTTTGGACCACCGATCGCAACGTGCCTTATCCATAGTCACGGAGATCGTGTCGAGTTTCATTCGCCTTGGCAGGGTGAACGAGCAGAATCGCTTCGCGGAATCCAGCGAAATCGTCGTGAGGCAAACTACGACACTCAATCGTATCGGCCTGTGGAGATCATTGACAAGCTGGATGAAACACTTGCATGGAGGATCCCTGTTGATATCGAACCAGAGTTACTTGAGGCAAAGGACTTGAACGAAGATCGCAGAAACTACGAGAATCCAAGTCCGCTCGACGTGACATCCGAATTGATCTGTCGCCGGAGTAACGGACAACTTGATGGGCTCACACAGATCCTGAGTTCCGATTGGAAGCGAACACATTCTGAGTTCAGAAAGTTGGAAGACCAGTTTTGTGCTCAGGTCTGCGAGATGCAGGACCATAATTCGAGATTTGCTACTTTCTTTGAATGGCGTCCGGAGATTCCGGGAACGCATCCGCGACATTTGGAGACTGGATTGCAGTTTCATAATGGCGGACGAAGAGTTGAAATTGATTGGCACGCAGATCTTGGCTGTGCCGTTCCGGTTGCCATACGGGTGTCACTCGGAAACCGACCAGGCGGGATGTTCTTGCGGTCTTGTAAGTTGGTCAGATCTCGGAAAGTCTCAGCCGAAGATGTCCGAAACGAGATTCAAAAGGCAAAGAACAGGACACTTGCTGACCTTACGTTGATCAATGTCGGAGTTCAATTGAGCCAGCATTTCTGGATGCAAAGTCCGAACGATCTGGACGAATCACACCGTAAAATTGCATTGCAGTTCCACGCAGCATATCAGCAGATCTTGAAGTCGCCTGAATTGAGTATCGGCAATGAGGTTTCTGCATTAAGAGACCTCGTGATTCTTACGGCTGCCTCTGATGAAAGCCCCGACCTGAAGCAGTTTCGGGATGCTGTTCGCACCTATTCAAGAAAGATCGGTGAGACGTCTGGTATTACTGGTGTCGCCACCATGATGTTTGACTTGCTTGACATGTTACGGGTTTGGAAGAGAGAAGATCTTGTCGACTTGGTTCATGCTGAATTTCGAACAAGCCTTGAGCAGGAGAAGTTGGAACAGCAATTCTCAACACTCTTGTCGATTGCAGGGCCAGATGAAGCGCGTGAGTTCAGTACGGAGTGTTTTCTGAACGTAATAGGTCGAATAGCAAGGTGCCCCGAGCTTTCAGAACCCGATCGATTACGAATTCGTGCTGGTCTGATTGTGGCCAGTTACAGGCTGGAGCACTCCCTCATTGAGGAACTGGCCCCCGCAAATAATGCCCATATTGCTGACGCCGAAAGGCGGAAACAGCGACGAGATCAACTGACCCGTGAATATGTGGACGTTCTGAAACTTGTTGAAGCGTCGGAAGATGATGTGTTGAAGGACACGGCACAAGTGCTTCAGAAGAAGTTTGCGGCGATGGATTTCAATGAACCTTGATAGTCGGTTGCTTTCTCTGAACTCGTTGCGTTCGGGTTGACGTTTGTTCGAGGTGTCGTATGGTAAGACATTGCTGCTCGTCGATCGCCCTGATGTTGATCATCACAGCGGTGGTACCTCTTCCAGGATCACAGCTGGCTTTCTGCCAGGAACCCCAGACGCCGCAAGTTTTTGCCGGGATCGTTTGCGATTCTTTTGCCGCAGCGGAAGTTACCAGATTCATGGAGTCGATGGAGTCGGAGTTTGGCCGCCCTGCCAATGAACTGGGTCAGGAGATTCGAGGATCGATCAAGAAGAGATACGCGGACCGACTGCAGATTCCGTATGCAAAGGGTTGTGTGCTGGTGTCCAAAGGAGAATCGGTCGAATACTGGTATTGCGAAGAGTGTCTCACTCTCGACGGGGCCAGAGCTTTGGTCGATGACTTCACGAAGCAATGGCGACCGTCCGAAGAAACAAAGAGACCGAACTACAGCGTCGAAGCGGCGAACCCCTCGGAAGATCGATGGTCACTGGATGTTCGTTATCTGAATTGGACGTCGAAGATCGTCGAATCCACTGCCGAGGAAAAAGCAAAGACCGGGGAGGATTTTCAAGTTGTCTGGACCTCCACGAAATCTTCTACGGTTCGAAAGCACCGGTTTCGTTACCAAAGCGGCTGGTTGTGGAGTGCTTATTCCGAGTCAATTTTTGAACCTGCTGCGTTGCCCGATGTGATGGCACATCAGAAATCTACCTCGGAGTCCAGGCGACGACTCGGCAAAGTCTGGCTGACACCCTCGAAAATCGGCGGAGCGACTCGGTCTCTATGGGAAACCGCTATCGCGACAGCACTGGGTACTCTTGCTCAGCAGAATGATGGTCAGTCTGCCGAGGATGCTCTTTCCAAACGAGGCTTGCATGATGCGGCATTGGCTACCGTGCGAGCAGTCTTTGATGATGTTGACTCCGCGTCTGCTGAACTTGCTTTGGATGACCAACAACTAACACTTAGCGGACAGGTCACGGTCCGCCCAGATAGTCCAGCAAGTCTCGTCCTCCGAAAGTCGGAGCTCCCACGGACTCCTGTGCCAGCATCTCCCGCAGACGGAATGGCTTTTTCGATTGCAAGTCGACTCCCATCGACCGCTTTGTCGGCCTTCGACGGTCAGGTCGGTCAAAGTTCGGAGATCGATCTCGTCTGTCTCGGGATGCTCACAGGCAGTACTCCTCAATCACTTTATGGCTCCGCATCGATCACTGGCGAACAGCCCGCTCGCCTTCTTCGAATTCTCACGTCACTCGCTCCTGTACTCACTCAGAACGGTCCAGTCAGTCTCCCTGGCGGCCCTTTTCGAGTGATGATGACGGAAGACTCTAAGAATGCCGCCCTGCAATTCACGGTCACGGGAAGTGATGCGAAGGAGATGCCGGCGATATCAGTGCCTGCTGTGGAATACAAAGGGCGAGGCTCCATATTGGCGTTCCGAGTCTCCCAGACAATGCTCGAATCTTCTGGCTGGCTTCCTCAGCCGACCGCAGAATCCAACTCAAACCCCGATGCCTCAGCCAGCGAACGGTCAGCGATCGACGGCGAGATCCGAGCTGATCGGCAGGGAATCTCAGCCGACATCAAATGTGGCCTACCGGCAGCTCGAAGAATCATCGCGGCATTGATTCTTCAGCCACCAGCCAGGTAGCGAGTCTTCCCTTTGCTGGTAGTGGATCTTGCCCCGGAATTCAAGTACTGACCGAACTGCAGCCGTCGGTGGGTTCCTGGTCCTGTTCCGTCGTGAGATCATAACCCGCGGCTAGCGCCTTGCGGCTCACGAAACACATTCTGTGATTTGCGGGCAGTGATGTAGCAGCGTTTGGTGGGGTGCTCTTCCGGATACGCATCGCGGATGGTAGGACTCACAATGGTGAAGCCGGAGGATGTCAGGGAGTGCTGTACTGCATCCGGGTCAAGAAACCAGAAACGCAGTGGTTTGCCGCTCTGTAGAAAGTCATCCACCACGATGTTCTCCGTGCCGGCGTGAAACGAAAGCAGTAACCTGGCATTGGGTTTCAACACACGAGCCAACTCGCGAAAAACGTCAACCAGTTCTTCGGCGGGAAAATGAACAATGCTGTAGAAGGCAACAATTCCATCGATCGAACAGTTTTCAAACGGCAAGTCACGAATATCGGCTGTCTGGAAATGGCACTCGGGAAACTGCCGCGATGCTTCCTCAATCATGACGGAAGACAGGTCGATGCCGATGGCCTTGCCACCAGCGCATCGAAGGAACTCTGTGACGTGGCCGGGTCCACATCCGACATCCAGAAGTAAGCCATCTTGTCTCACTTCTGCAACGAACTTGATCAGCAGTTCACGGTCGAGCGGCTTGTAGTCCAGTTCATTTCGAAACCGCTCAAAGTACTGCCGACTTGCGGCATCATACGCGCTCCGTACCTGGTTGACGTCCATTCGCTGATTGCTCAAGGCTGTAGTCCTGACGATTCGGAGGCTAAGTGTATTTTGGGGGAGCTTAGGCGTTCTGTTCGGCGGAGCGAACAACGACTATGGAGTCGGTTGGTCCAGGGGTTTGGCGAAGTGGACGACTGCACCGGGGTTCTTGAGTCGCTTTGTGATCAGGACAACATCCATCGTCTCCTGGTCACGCAGCAGCGCGCCGGGGGGAACAGGGATGACTCCGAGGCTGACGTTGGAGCGGCGAGTGAATCCTTCGGTCTGCTCTTTTGGTGCGCCTTTGCGAGGATTCTTGAAGGGCAGCACTTTGTACGTCTCACGGTTTTCCCAGACGACCAGCGAATATCTCTGGGCAGGGGGAATCGGATGGGATGCCGTCTGTTCCAGCAGGGTGCCTCCAGGACCTGGCACAAGGAAGACCTCTTCCAAAACGCCACCGGCTTCACGAATCAGCTCCACATCAAACTGTCCTCCGACGTCAATCTTGTGTTCCGGCGGCTGTCGTGGATCCAACAGGTCTACGACCTGAACCAGGAGTGGATCCTTCCCGGTGTTCTTCAGAGTGACTCGGGCCGGCGGCAGGTCGGGATTGGGAATGAACTGTCGGCTGACCAGCGTCGGAGTAAAGCTGAGCGTTGGAACCGCATAGCCAGTCGTCCACGCCGTTCCCGACCAGTTCGCACAGACCAGTCGTCCGAGTGGGTCAACCGTGAACACGGTTCCGACGGCCGGAGCACACGCAATCGGAGCGCCCATCAGAAATCCTGCCCCAACAAGATGAGGCGACCAGGTTCCGCCTCCGTGAATCCAGACGTTCCAGTCTCCTCCCGCGCTGATCGTGGAGACCATCGGACCGAAGGCCGACTTGCCGAGCTCCAGCAGCGAACCGGGATTCTGCCCGTTCGCAATGACGATTGGAGCGTCCCAGGGCATTCCGGTTCGCTTGCTGAACAACAGCAACTGACCCGCGGCGTCCACCATTGCAACATTGAGTCTCAACACGGGATCCGGGCTGAACGGAAAAATCTCTGCGGCAACACCACAGCCCGGCAACAGTCCGCCGCCAATCGCCGCTCCCGTCCACGAGCCACCATGCCCGTTGTAGTACCAGAGCGTGCCAAAATGATCGACCGCGCAGACGTGGTAGTTGGTTCCATGGGCCACAGCCGTGACCGAACAGCCATGAGGGAATGACTCGCCGGATGTATTCAGCTTGTGAGCCACGGCGGTTGCCGGGTCGACCGCCCATAAGTCTCCTGGACCGTCGACAGCAAAGACCATGTGAGCACCGCCGAGACTTGCATGCTCAATCTGTGCGCCGATCGGAAAGTTGAGCGCTGGCTGCAACGGTTGAACGATTCCTCCGTTCACGATCTGAACAAGCTTGTTCGCCGGAGATACCGTAACCACAGTCGGCCACGATGCTCCCGCTGCCTGAGGAAGAAACGCCACTGGCGCGCCCGGGACCAGTGGATGAGGGTAGACAGCAGGACGAACGACCCAGCCGGCCGCACCGCCGTCGAACAGCACCAGCTTACCGTCCGGAGCAACGTAGCCAGCGGTCGTCTGAGCACCGAATGGAGCCCAGCCGATCCCAACCGGGCCAGCAGCCATCACCGAAGTTGTCATCAGAACGACACTCAGGAGTATCAATGCAGTGACACGATGCCGAGCATGCTCAGCCGTAGCTGAGTGACGCAAAAGCGAATTTCCGCGACCAATGAGTCTCGCAAAATGAGCCATGGGTATGCCTCCGGTCCGTGTTTCTTCGAGGTAAACGAATGAGTGTCGTGTCAGGCCCTGAAACTATCGCTGTTTGCACAATCAGCATTTTGCATACCAATCCACCCATTCGTCCATTCAGTCGGTCCGTGTCGGGCAGGTCTGGCAGAAGGGAGCGGGCGTTGCCGGGACTTGCCGGCTAATTGGAGAAATGGTTAATGATCATTGGAGATTGAAAAATGCAAAATGAGCTGCGTGGTGCGATGCTACTCTGCATTTTTCACTATTCATTTTGCAATAACCCTTGCGCTGCGACGTTCCCAGGCCAGAGCACGGTTCGCCTCGGGGCGAAAGTTCTTTCCAGCAGAAAGGACGTAACTCGACCTGCGGCGGCGATTCTTGGGAGAACCCGGATTTTGTTCTCGTGCATATCTTGGAAAAAAGCGTATGATCAGGTCGGTCGAGTACCGTTGAACGGACCTGTGTTGCGTAAGAAAATGAGCCGCGAGGCGCTAGCCGCGGGTGTTTTCGTGTGCTTTTACAGTCACCCGCAGCTAGCGCTTTGCGGCTCAATCTTCAGCGCTTGGGTAAGAGATAAACGGCCGATCAAACTGGACAGGAGCAAATGAACCCTTCGGTGATCAGATCCGTGCGAAGTCTTGCGATGGTCGGGATTCTGGCCATCGTGACGATCGCATTGTCTGATTCGGCCGTGGCGTCCTGCGGAAGCTACCTGCACACTCGGTTTTCGTCACCAACCGGCATGACAACATCTCGCTACGCGGCATTGAGTGCAGGACGCCATTTCAACGACCTGACCGGAGTGGGACACATTGGAGCGATTGGAAACGAGCCGTTTCCGATGACGAAACCGTCCGCGCCCATCCCGCCCTGTGATGGACCGGGATGCCGGCAGCATTCGGTTCCACTTTCAACTCCGCCGCTTGCTGTGAACTCTGCTCCCGAAGTTCGAGAAGCCGACTGTTTTGTATCCGGTGACACCGCCGCAGAACGGTCGTTGCTCTATCAGCGACGTTCACAGTCGCCTGTGCATGCCAAAGCCGGGCACCCCCAGCCTATCGAAATCCCTCCGGAAGCCTGAACGGGTCGCAGCCTGGACAGCATTGGTGCAGAGTCAGCTTCGAAGCTCTCTGACACAGCCAACGCCAATCGTGTCCAGCTCTGATCGACCTCATCCCGTTTGCTTCGCCAGTGAACTCAACAAGTCCTGTTGCGAAGCTGTCTGCCTGAATATCAAAGCGAGGCATCTGCCGTTTCGGTTCTGGCAATGTTTCTACTAACGCAGGCTTCCCCTTTCATCTTCTGCTCCGAACCCGTTGCCTGAATCGTTCGCCCAATCCGGTCGAACGCGGCGCAGGTTTGAGGAGCTCCGGAGAATTGCTCCTATGTCCACTGCAGTCACTTCTGCGAGTGCCGATGCACCCAAAAAGCTGGTTCGAAAAGCCATCGGTCCGAAGCTCCGAATCGTCTTCAATATCGTTCTGGGCCTGCTGTCTCTGATGGCAGCAAACAGTCTGTACCTGTCAGGCGTCACGTTCCTGCAATGGTGGACTGGCCAGACCTTTGAAGACTATTTCTACGAGTGCATGTTTCTTGCACATCTTATCATGGGGCTGCTGATCGTGGCTCCGTTCCTGATCTTTGGCATTCTGCACATGCGGAATACGAAGGACCGCAAGATCCGACGAACCGTGATGATCGGATACGCTCTTTTCAGTGTCTGCATCGTCGTTCTGGCAACAGGATTTCTTCTTCTACGCAGCTTCGTGGACCTGAAGAATCCTGTGATTCGTTCGACGATCTACTGGCTGCACGTTGCAGGACCGGTGTTTGCCGGATGGCTGTACTTTATGCATCGTCTGGTCGGCCCAAAGATGAGATGGAAGTCGGGCATGGTCTGGGCGGCAACGGTCGTCGGGGCGGCCCTGGGAATGGTCTACTGGCAGTCCCTGGATCCTCGCGACTGGAACGTGCGAGGCCCCAAGGACGGAGAGAAGTACTTCTTCCCGTCGCTCGCCAAGACATCCACGGGCAACTTCATTGACCACACGACTCTCGACATGAACGACTATTGTCTGAAATGTCACAAGGATGCGCACGACGACTGGGCAAAGAGTGCTCATCGCTTCAGTTCATTCAACAATCCGGCGTATCTTGCGAGCGTTGCGGAAACACGTGAAGTCGGGTTCAAACGCGACGGCTCGGTTCAGGGATCTCGGTTTTGTGCGGGATGCCATGACCCGGTTCCGTTCTTCAGTGGCGCGTTTGATGATCCGAAGTTCGACATGCTAAATCACCCAACAGCGCAGTCGGGAATCAGCTGCACGGTGTGCCACGCGATCACTAACGTCAACAGCAACCTGGGCAATGCCGACTATACGATCGAAGAACCGATTCACTATCCATTTGCGAAGAGCGACAACGCCGTTCTGCAGTGGATCAATAATCAGCTGGTGAAGGCGAAGCCATCGTTCCACAAGAAGACCTTCCTGAAGCCACTGCACAAGTCGGCGGAATTCTGTGGTGCCTGTCACAAGGTGCATCTGCCGTTCGCTCTGAACCATTACAAAGAATGGCTGCGAGGCCAGAACCACTACGACAGCTGGCTGCTGAGCGGTGTCTCAGGTCACGGAGCACGCAGCTTCTACTATCCCGAGAAGGCTCAGCAGGACTGCAACGGCTGCCACATGCCGCTACAGGAATCCAGTGACTTCGGCGCGAAGTTTGTGGACGACTCAGGCAAGCTGAAAACTCATGACCATCTCTTCCCGTCGGCGAACACGGGCCTGAACTGGCTGACTCATCAGGACGACGCCATCAAGGCTCACAGCGATCTGATGAAGGGAACGATGCGAGTCGATGTGTTTGGTGTTCGCGACGGCGGCACTGTCGAAGGACAACTCACCGCGCCGCTTCGACCGAACGTCCCGACACTCAAGCCAGGCAACACGTATCTTCTGGAGACCGTGATTCGAACTCTGAAAGTGGGTCACCACTTTACTCAGGGTACAACAGACTCCAACGAGATCTGGCTGGAAGTCACACTGAAGTCCGGAGATCGCACGATCGGTGCCAGCGGTCTGATGAAGGAAGACAACAGCGTCGATCCATGGTCACACTTCGTCAATAATTTCATGCTCGATCGAAACGGCAACCGCATCGATCGTCGCAATGCTCAGGACATCGTATTCGCTTTGTACAACCACCAGATTCCGCCAGGAGCTGGTCAGACGGTTCACTACAGCTTCACGCTTCCTCAGGATGTGTCAGCACCAGTGACGGCGAAGGTGCGGCTGCTGTATCGCAAGTTTGACTCGATCTACATGGACTTCGTGGATCGCAAGAACAAAGAACTCGGCAAGCCGATTCGAGGACACAAGGAAGGCGAACCGTATCGCAATGAACTTCCGATCATGGTCGTCGCTGAAGATGAAGTGACATTCCCGATCGAAGGCGTCACGGCTGAAGTCACGAACAAGCCGCGGGAGATTCCTGAATGGCAGCGATGGAATGACTATGGCATCGGAATGCTGCTGAAGGGCAAGGCGGAGCTGAAGCAGACGCTGGAAGCCTTCCGCAAAGTCGAAGAGCTGGGCCGTTACGATGGTCCTTTGAACCTGGCTCGTGCTCTGGTGGAAGAAGGCGGAGAAGGCATGCTCGATGAAGCCGCAACTGCACTTCAGAGAGCTGCCGCTCATAAAGAACCAGCGGCGCCACCATGGACCGTGGCATGGCTCAGCGGTGTCATCAACCGTCAGCAGGGCAAGCTGGCTGAGGCTGAGGAGAATTTCCGTTCGGTGCTGGAGTACAAATCAGAAGACACGATCAAGCGAGGATTCGACTTCAGTAAGGACTACATCGTGATCAATCTTCTGGGTGTGACGATCTTTGACCGAGCCCTGCAGATTCGGGCCACTGATGCAGAAGCTCAGGCGGAGCGTAAGCGTCGAATGGAAGAAGCAGTGGAAGTGTTCCAGCGAACACTGGCCATCGATTCCGAAAACGTGGATGCTCATTACAACCTTGGCCAGTTGTATGCCAACCTGGGTGACAAGGCGAAGGCGGAAGAGCACCAGGCGGCTCACACGAAGTACAAGGTCGACGATACGGCTCGCGGTGAAGCAGTGGCGATCGCTCGCAAGAAGTATCCGGCAGCCGACGACGCGTCAGAGGCACTCGTGATCTACGAACTGCAGAGAAAAGAGGATGCCACTGCCGCGTCGAAGGATAAGGCTGAGGCTTCTGGTGCGGATGAGGAATAGTGGGCTGGGATTTGATGCCAACGATTGAGCCGCAAAGCGCTAGCCGCGAGTAAACATCGGGAGAAACAAACAGCGGACGGGCGCAAGCCCGCTGGTGAAATGGAGTCAATTGGTTACCGGACGCCTCGCACCGTTCCGCAACAACTCTGAGCCATTCGACTAGCCGTGGGTGAACGTCGGTACCACAAGGAAATTACCCGCGGCTAGCGCCTCGCGGCTCAGTTTTTGACGAGTACTCTGCGGGGCATTCTTTTTTGGAAATTGAAACATGGCGAACGTGAACCAGAACAATAACGAGAACGAGACTGAGGAAATTCAGAACGATGAAGTCGTTGGTGCGGCTCTGAAGTGGTCGCTGGCGATTGTTGTTCTGCTTGTGTCCGGCGGCTTTGCGTTCTGGATTCTGAATCGGAAGCCGCCGGAAAAGCCGCCCGAACCAGTTGCGGCGACGCCACTTCCGGAGAAACGCGAAAAGCCGAAGCTCGAGATTCCAAAGATCCCATTCACTGATGTTACCTCGGCGGCGGGCATTACATTCGTCCACGAGAACGGTGCGGAAGGCGAAAAGCTGCTGCCGGAAACCATGGGTGGCGGCGGCGCGTTTCTGGACTTCGACAACGATGGCGATCCCGACCTTCTGTGCGTCAACTCTTCGACATGGCCATGGGCGAAGAAGCCTCCGGAGAAGCCACCCACATCAGCGCTGTACGCGAATGATGGCAAGGGCAACTTCACCGACGTGACAGCGGGCTCTGGTCTGGACGTGGTGATGTATGGCAACGGTGTCGCCTGTGGTGACTACGACACCGATGGTGACGTCGACGTGTACATCACATGTCTCGGACGAAACTGCCTGTTTCAGAATGATGGCAAAGGAAAGTTCGCCGATGTCACAGCTGCTGCCGGTGTCGGTGGTGATGAAAAGGCCTGGAGCACCAGCTCGGGCTTCTTTGACTATGACCTCGATGGCGATCTCGATCTGTTCGTGTGCAACTACATCGAATGGGATCGAGCAACGGACCTGGCAATGAACTTTACTCTGGATGGAAAGCTTCGAGCCTACGGCCGACCGACGGATTTCAAAGGAGCATTTCCCTATCTGTTCCGCAATGAAGGCAACGGGACGTTTGTGGACGTGTCTGAACAGCAGGGAGTTCAGGTCACTGCTAACCTGGAAGCTGCTCTGTCAAAGTCGCTGGGCGTGACATTTCCAGACTTGAACGGAGATCACCGGCCAGACATCGTTGTTGCGAATGACACTGTTCAGAACCTGTTGTTTCTCAGTCAGCCTGACGGGAAGTTCGAAGAGAGTGCAGCGGCTTGTGGTGTCGCGTTTGATAACGCCGGCAATGCTCGAGGAGCGATGGGAATTGACTTCGGGTATTTCCGAAATACTCCTTCGGTTGGCATCGCGATTGGAAACTTCGCGACGGAAATGACCGCACTGTATGTCTCTCAAACGCCCGATGCTGAACTGCCGGTGTTCCGAGATGAAGCGATTTCCAATGGCATTGGCCCGATCACTCGAACCGACCTAAAGTTCGGAGTCCTCTTTATGGACGCGGACCTGGATGGTCGACTGGATCTGTTCGAATGCAACGGCCACCTGGAAGAAGACATCAGCGTGGTGCAGTCGAGCCAGCGTTACGAGCAGTCGCCTCATTTACTGTGGAACTGCGGTGCGGACCAGGAAGAAGAGTTCGTGATGCTGACGGAAGATTCCACTGGTGAAGATTTCCAGAAGCGGATGGTGGGGCGAGGAGCATCGATGGCGGACATCGACAACGACGGCGACCTCGACCTTGCTCTGTTTTCTTCCGTCGGCCCCATGCGTCTTCTTCGCAACGACCAGACGCTTGGCCACCACTGGCTTCGTCTGAAACTTCAGGGAACCAAAGCCAACCGCGACGCCATCGGCGCCACGATCAGCGTGACTCTGCCTGATGACACGGTGCTGACTCGCACTGTCATGCCTACGCGAAGCTACCAGTCGCAATCAGAACTCCCCGTCTCGTTTGGCCTTGGCAAACACGACACGGTCAAGAGCGTCGTTGTCACCTGGCCCGGCGGCAGTAAGCAGCTCGTCGAGATCGAAGGCGTCGATCGAATGATCAAGATCGTTGAGTGATTGTTCGTGGTTCTTTGTTCTTTGTAACAACCGCAATGCGATTGAGGACAATCGCTCTACACTGGGTAGCACAGGCGTGGCCTGTGACGCGCAGCGGCCGGAAGCCAAAGTGAAAACTTGGTGATTCCAGTGCACCCGTTCCGGCAATACGCCATGCAGGCATTGGCTTCCGGCGCCTTCGGCACACGCACTGCGTACGTGCTACCCAGTGTAAAACAGCTGTCCTCAGCCGTTTGCAAAGTAACACAAAGCGATTGAGGGCAATCGCTCTACACTGGGTAGCACAGGCGTGGCCTGTGACGCGCAGCGGCCGGAAGCCAAAGTGAAAACTTGGTGATTCCAGTGCACCCGTTCCGGCAATACCCCATGCAGTCATCGGCTTCCGGCGCCTTCGGCACGCGCACTGCGTACATGCTACCCAGTGTAAAACAGCTGTCCTCATCCGTTTTCAAATAAGCAAGCGCAAAGCGATTGAGGACAATCGCTCTACAATGGGCGGCGGTCGGTGGCATCCCGGAAAATACCTGGAATCGGAATCCGGATTTCAAGAGCCTGAACGCATGGTTCAGGTTTCTGTTGTTGGTCTTGTCCTCAGATCTACAATGAAAGGAGAATACCCCCCGCCTTCCCGCCTCTCTCCCTTCCTCTGAATTTGCTCAGCCAGGTGACTTATGCGTCATCGATTTTCCATGATTGCCCTGTCGCTGGCACTGATCGGTTCGCTGTTCAGCTCCTGCGTCCTCGCCGATGAAGCCGGGGATGCGTTTGAAAAGCACATTCGTCCACTCCTGCTTGAGAAGTGCATTGAATGTCACGGGCCGACCAAGCAGGAACACAAGATCCGACTTGATCGGCGAACCGATGTGCTCAATGGCAAAGCGGGTGATGTTGCTCTGGTCGTTCCTGGCAATCCTGACAACAGCCGACTGTGGCAGGTCATCCAGCATCACGACAGCGACATCGCAATGCCTCCGTCTGGAAAGTTACCCCCCGAACAGCTCGAGTATGTTCGCCAGTGGATCGTGTCCGGAGCGGTCTGGCCGGAGACTTCGGATCTGGAAGGCGAAGCGAAGAAGCGTGCAGAGCAGTGGCGTGAGCACTGGTCTTTCCAGCCAGTTCACAAGCCAGATGTGTCACAGGTTCCGGCCGATGTTCAGCCCATCGACTTCTTCATTCGAAGAGCACTATCGGAAAAAGGCCTGAAGCCATCGCCGCCCGCGACGCCTCATGTTCTGGTTCGACGCCTCTCCTACGCGATCACTGGCCTGCAACCCGAACTGGCTGACTTGAAAGCCGCAACAGATGCGGCTGCCTCTGGTCAGTTTGATCAATGGAAGTCTGCCTACATCGACCGACTGCTCAATGCACCTCAGTACGGAGAACGCTGGGCAAGGCTTTGGATGGATGTATCTCGGTACGCCGACACCAAAGGGTATGTCTTTCAGGAAGACCGCGAATACAAGGAAGCCTGGAAGTATCGCGAGTGGGTCATTCGATCGCTCAATCAGGACATGCCTTATGATGAATTCGTCAAGCGTCAGCTGGCGGCCGATCAGATGCCCGGCTCGGACGATCCCAATCAACTTGCGGCGATGGGCTTTCTGACTCTGGGTCGACGCTTTCTGAACAATCCTCATGACATCATTGATGACCGTATCGATGTGGTCTCACGAGGACTACTCGGGCTGACTGTTTCCTGTTCCCGTTGCCATGACCATAAGTTCGATCCGATCCCCGCTGCTGACTACTATTCTCTGTACGGCATCTTCGCATCTTCCGATGAACCCAAGAATGAACCGTCAACGCTGCGACTGGTCGACAAGCCAAACCCGGTGGAGCCTGTGATCTTCCGCCGCGGTCAGCCTCACAATCGAGGCGACCAGGTTCCTCGACGCTTTCTAACGGCACTCGCCGGCCCCGATGCTGCTCCGTTCACAAAGGGAAGCGGCCGTCTGGAACTCGCGGAAGCCATCACATCCCGTGACAACCCGCTGACCAGTCGAGTCTTCGTGAACCGTATCTGGGCTCAGCTTTTCGGGCGTGGCTTTGTGGATACTCCCAGCGACTTCGGGGTTCGCACTGAACGGCCATCACACGCCGAGCTGATGGATTATCTGGCGTCAGATCTGGTGGATCAGAATTGGTCGATGAAGTCACTCATTCGTCGAATCGTATCGTCTGAAACATGGCAACAGTCGAGTGATCGCCGCGAAGATGCAGAACGCGTGGATCCGGAGAATCGCCTGCTGGCTCGCCAAAATCGAACTCGTCTGGACTTTGAAGCCCTGCGAGATTCCGTGGTAGCGGCTTCCGGTCGACTCGACAAAACCATCGGCGGACCATCAGCGGATTTGGCGAACGATCCCAACGTCGTGCGTCGAGCCGTTTATGCTCGCATCGATCGCCAGAACCTGCCCGGACTGTTTCGCACGTTTGATCTGGCCAGCCCGGATACTCATGCCCCAAAACGGTTCCAGACGACGATTCCTCAACAGGCCCTGTTTCAGCTGAACAGTCCGTTCACGATGAACCGAGCCGCCGAAGTCAGCCAGCGAACAGTTTCTGCAGGCAGCGAAACTGACGTGGCGGCTCGTGTGAAGGAAATGTTCCTGCTGGTGCTGCAGCGTGAGCCTTCGAATCAGGAAATGACCGAAGCCGTGGCGTTCGTTCGCCAGATGCTGGATGAACAGTCGAAGGTGTCTGCCAGCGGCTGGGAATACGGCTACGGGGCACTCCGAGAATCGGACAACACGGTGACATCCTTCCAGCGTCTGACCGTGGCGAAGGAAGGCAAACTTCAGGGCGGAGAAAACCTGCCGGATGCCAAACTGGGCTGGGTGTTCGTGAATAAGGCCGGCGGTCATCCGGGGAACGACATCAACATTTGTGCGATCCGACGCTGGACGGCGGACAGTGATTGTCGAGTCCTGATTCATGGCGTGGTCACGCATGCGATCGATCAGGGCGATGGTGTTCGCATTCGAGTCATCGGGCCGGGATCTTCTTTGTTGGCCGATGCCGTGGCACAGAATTCCACCTCACCGTTTGCTGTGAAGGCTCTGGATCTGCAGGCTGGTCAGTCGATCGATTTTGTGATCGACTGTCGTACAGGCTCCGCCCACGATTCCTTCAAGAGTCGTTTTGTGGTGACTCAGTCATCTGGCGGCAAAGTTGTACGAGTCTGGAAGTCGGATGAGGACTTCCGGGAAACGGCTCAGGAACGAATGGATGCGTGGTCGCAGCTGGCTCAGGTGCTGCTGATGTCGAATGAGTTTGCGTTTGTCGACTAGAAGGACACTCTCATGAATCCGCTGAATCCACTTCACAGCCAGTCTGCCGACATCGGACCGATCGCCGTCGGACGACGCGGCATGCTGACTCGCTGCGGCATGGGCATGGGAGCATTGGCGCTCGCCGGCCTCATGAATCAGGACACCGCGCGAGCTGAAGAGCCTCTGAACCCAATGCTTCCTCGCCCGGCACAGTTTCCGTCAAAGATCCGCCATGTGATCCATCTGTTTATGAACGGTGGCCCGTCGCATGTCGACACCTTTGACCACAAGCCCGAACTGCAGCGGCGTGCGGGGGAAATGATCTCCTCCGGGAACCTCGCGACCGAACGTCCAACGGGTGCTCTGTTCGCGTCGCCGTTTCGTTGTCGGAAGTATGGTGAGAGCGGTCTGACCGTCAGTGAACTGTTCCACAACACGGCTCAGCACGCCGATGACCTGTGCGTCATTCGATCGATGCATGCGGATGTTCCGAACCATGAGCCTTCGCTGCTGCTGATGAACTGCGGCGAAGCGCGACTGGTGCGGCCGAGCATGGGATCGTGGCTGACGTATGGTCTGGGCACGGAGAATCAGAATCTGCCGGCGTTTGTCGCAATGTGTCCCGGCGGTTATCCGATTCAGGAGTCACAGAACTGGCAGAGCGGTTTCCTGCCGGGTGTGTACCAGGGAACGTACATCGACACGAAGCATACGGACATTGAAAAGCTGATCGAGAACATTCGCAACGATCGCATTACGTCGACCGAACAGGCGAAGCAGCTGGGTTTGCTGCGATTCCTGAACAAGCAGCATTTACAGGAACGCCCCGGAGATGCTCAGCTGGAGGCCCGCATTCAGTCCTACGAACTGGCCTATCGCATGCAGTCGGATGCCGCGGATGCATTCGATGTCAGTCGAGAACCGAAGCATGTTCTGGATATGTACGGCGAAGGCGTGAATGCTCGACAGATCCTGATTGCTCGCCGGCTGGTAGAACGCGGTGTCCGGTTCGTGCAGGTGTGGCATGGAGACGGCCAGCCGTGGGACAATCACGACGACATTGAAGTGAACCACCGTCGGCTTGCGAAGCAGTGCGACCAGGCCATTGGGGCCTTGTTGACTGACTTGAAACAACGAGGCATGCTCGACGAGACTCTTGTCATCTGGGGCGGCGAATTTGGACGCACGCCGGTTGTGGAACTACCGAAGCAGGGAGCCAACGCCGGCAAGATCAACGGCCGCGACCACAACCACTGGGGCTACACCACCTGGCTGGCCGGCGGCGGCGTGCGAGGCGGCTACGTGCACGGCGCCACCGACGAGTTCGGCTTCAAAGCCGTTGAGAATCCCGTCCACGTCCACGACCTGCACGCAACGATTCTGAAACTCATCGGCTTCGACCACGAAAAATTCACCTACCGTTATGCAGGCCGCGATTACCGCCTGACCGACCTCTACGGAAAAGTCGTTGAAGAACTGATCGCGTAGTATCAGAGTCGCGGTTCGCTCCGCCGAACCACGCGATCATCTCACGCTGGCGACGCCGATCCAATCCCGAATCGCGCGGACGTATGGCATTTGCTGTCCTCGCAGAACATCAGTCAACAAACAGGAACTCGTTGCTGTTCAGCAGCAGGCGGCAAACGGCGGCCAGGCCTTCGTCACGAGCAAGCGTGCCCAGCTGTTGTAGTTCGAAGTCGTCAGGATCTCTCTGCCAAACCCATTGAACGGCGGCACGTACCTGTTGATCAGGATCAGGTGATGCATGCACGGCTCGGTCGGCCATAGCCTCTGCGTGATGAAGAACAAATCTGTTGTTCATCAGAGTGAGTGCCTGAAGGGGTGATGCCGAAAATGTTCGGACGGGAGATAGAACACCGAGGTCAGGGAAATCCATCGGTTCCATCATCGGATCCGCGATCCCTCTCCAGACGACTCGATAGATGCTGCGTCGAGTCGCTCCGGGACTGTTCCAGTCGAAGTTCGAATAGTCCAGAATCGGAGTCAGCTGTGCTCCGGGCCGTGTCGAAAAATGCTGGATCCCCGGGCCACCCATCTTCAGATCCAGGCGGCCACTGACCTCAAGGATGGAATCTCGCCAGGTGTCCGCATCCAGACGATGCCGCACGCCTCGAGAAAGAAAACGATTCTCCGAATCACGCTCTTCGATTTGAGGCGTGGTTCGAGCCGAACGGCGATAGGCCTGACTGGTGCAGATCAGCCGATGAAGACGCTTCACGGAATCGTGGTCCCGCATTTCGCAGGCGAGCCAGTCCAGCAGTTCGGGATGCGAAGGCTGACCGCCCATTCTGCCGAAGTCGCTCGGCGTGTCGCACAATCCTCTTCCAAAGTGATAGTGCCAAATCCGGTTGGCCACACTTCTCCACGTCAGCGGGTTGTCGTTCGATGCGAGCCAGTTCGCCAAAGCGACTCGTCGTCCAGACTCCGGCGCTGTGTCGGCAATCTCGAACCTCGCTGGGATCGCCGAAACTGCGGAGAGTGCGCCCGGGCCGACCTTGTCTTCCGGCTTTTCCACATCACCTCGTCGAAGAACAAAGATGTCACGTGGCTTATCGTACCGAATCGTTCCTCGTTCGTTTTCCGCCACCGTTCCTGCGGCATACAGCCTTTGCGGTGGTGGCAGTTTCGCGAGCGCTTCGTCGGCAAGCCTGCGAACGACGAACGAATGAAGCAACATGCGCTGCTCATTCGTTCGATCGGCCGAAGGAGTTGCAAGCACGGCTGCGATGTCGGCCGGAACAATATTCGTTGCCTCAGAAGGAGCATCTGTGACGGAGAGCAGGAATCGCCCAATGATGTGGGCTCGACCGTGGATCTGTCGAAGCAAAACGTGAATCTCTGTGCCTGGTGAGAACTCAACCTCGCTCTCAAGTTCGAAGACGGCAGAGTGAGGCTTTCCTTCCTGCGGGTGGATGCCCCAGGCCGTTTCCAAACTGCCGTCGACAGCATGCTGAATCGTCCAGCCATCCTGATCAAAATCCGATGTCGCTCGACGAATACCAAGTCGCTCTGCCGCCTTCATCCCCGGCCGAAAAACTCGCAGTTCCACGCTGTTCAAATGCAGGTTGCCGTTGGGCGCACGGCCGGGACCGCCCATCGGAAGTGATTCATGAGTCATCACATCCAGTCGAATCGCGGTCACCTGTTTGAGATCCGTGACGCCGGTGACAACAGTCGTTTCTTTGTCTGGCAGTGGCCCCGTCGACAGGATTGAACCATCGTCCAGACGTTCCAGATTCGCGGCATCGACAGAAACGAATGACGTGACATCCAGCGGCTTCCATTGTGCGGTGGCACCCTGGTGACTGACCCATTCATCAGCCATGCGTCGAACGTCATCTGACAACAGAGTTTCGGCCCGCTGCTTGTCCGCGGCATCTTTCAGTTGCAACCAGTGGCTTCGCTCCTTCGCGACTTCAGGAGCTTCATCAAACGGAATCTCGCCCTTGCCAATTCCTGCAAACACGGCCTGAAGCGAGTAATAGTCTTCCTGTGTAATCGGATCGAACTTGTGAGCATGGCATCGAGCACAGTTTGCGGTTGTGCTGACGAAGGCGGCCATGGTCTGTGTCACCATGTCGTCGCGGTCAAGGTTTTCGAAGTTCTTTGGAGCCGTTGCTGCCGCGCTGTGGTCGTAGGTTCCGGCACCGAGAAATCCAATTGCAGCCAGCTTCCCGGGCTGATCCTTTGCGATGGCATCAGCTGCCAGTTGTTCCTGAATGAACTGTGACCACGGCAGATCCTGATTGAAACTCTGAATGACGTAATCACGGAACCGCCACGCATTGGGGCGAAACACGTCATGCTCAAAGCCATGGCTGTCCGCAAAATGAATCGTGTCCAGCCAGTGTCGAGCCCATCGTTCGCCGTACCGAGGGGAGTCAAGTAAACGATCGACCAGTCTTTCGTAAGCGTCGGATGATCCATCATTTTCGAACGCACGAACTTCTTCCGGAGTTGGAAGTAAGCCGTGAAGATCGACCGTCACACGGCGAATCAGCGTGCGACGATCCGCTTCGGCCACCGGTGACAATTGGAGTTCCTGCAACTTCGAATCAACAAACGCATCAATCGGATTCGACATGCTGGAAGCGGGCAGCTCGGGACGTGTTAGTGGTTTCAGAGACCACCAGGAGCCCGGATCGGCTTTCACCGGGATGGTCGACCGTGGATCAAAAGCCCCGGAGCCAACCCAGTTTTCGAGGATGCGAATGTCGTCCTCCGGAATCTTCTCTTCCGGCATCTTCAGTTCGGCGTTCGTATGTCGAATCGCCTGAATCAACAGGCTGCCATCAACATTGCCAGGGACAACCGCTGGACCTCGATCGCCACCTTGTTCCCAGCCAGTCTTCCAGTCCAGCGTGAGGTTACCCTCAATGGTTCTTTCCTGATGCGAATGACAGGCATAACAATGACGGCGCAGGACGGGTTCAACTTCCGCTCTAAACAATTCTTCGTTGCTCTGCGCGAAAACAAACGATGCACAGGCTGCCTGAATGGTGGCAAAGAGAATCAGTCGAAACGACAGAGTCATGGAAACACGTGGCTGGTCAGGAAGGGCTGAATGAAGCAGCATGAATGTTCAGCAGCAGGACCGGCTGAAGTTCAAACCGCGAGTCGGCAGGATTCGACTCAGCTTACCACCCGCCGACAGCCGCCACAACAAGCCCACTTGTAGAATGGCTGCCCTCAGCCGTTTGCGATTCGTCATCCGGGTAGCACACGCGCTCCCTGTGACGCGCGGCGGCAGGGGCTCAGTGGATGAAACGCAGGGTAACCACAGAGGGCACGGAGGACACAGAGGATAGTCGCGGAGGCAGTGTGCTGGAGAAATGAGACAAGAAGGAAGTGAAACGCAGAGGTCGCAGAGTACGCGGAGGAATTGGCGGAGAGCTGCCGTTACGTAACCTCTGCGCTCTCCGCGGCCTCTGCGTTAATACCACCCGCCCCTCTGCGATTCGCCTCTGTGCTCTCCGTGACCCCTGTGGTGAAGTCCGCGATTCCTGAACACTGCAACATGGATGCTTAGAGGATGAAATGCAGGGTTCAACCACAGAGAGCACGGAGGACACTGAGGATAGTCGCAGAGGCAGTGTGCTGGAGAAATGAGACAAGCAGGAAGTGAAACGCAGAGGTCGCAGAGTACGCGGAGGAATCGCAGGAGAGCTGCCGTTACGTAACTTCTGCGCTCTCCGCGGCCTCTGCGCTAATACCACCCGCCCCTGGGCGATTCGCCTCTGAGAGCACGGAGGACACAGAGGATAGTCGCAGAGGCAGTGTGCTGGAGAAATGAGACAAGAAGCAAGTGAAATGCAGAGGTCGCGGAGTACGCGGAGGAATCGCAGGAGAGCTGCCGTTACGTAACTTCTGCGCTCTCCGCGGCCTCTGCGCTAATACCACCCGCCCCT
>JAEUII010000061.1 GCA_016795145.1 Planctomycetaceae bacterium | reverse complement strand
ATTGTCAGGCTGGAAATGGATTCGCTGGCACTGAAGCGTGAGTCATTTGCGGCGTCGGCCGACAGAATACCGGCTCGGTCCGTGAGGACTCGTTCCAGAATCGTCTTGCTCAGGCGAACCGTTTCATCATCGCCTTCCTGTCGGCGTTTTTGAGCACAGGGAATGAAACGCTTGGCGTTCCCTTCCTTCATCAGCATCGTGCCGCGGTCAGCCTGCGGGAAAATCTCGAACAGAGTATCCAGGATGCGCGGAGCAATGTTGGACAGTTCCACCAGGCCAGCAAGGCTCTGATTGATCTTCAAAATGCCCTTCAGCTTCTCTTCCGGTCGGACTTCGAAGACTCCGAAGCCTCGGGCCGAAGCTGACCCCATAATCGTGGACGTGCTGCCGTCACTAACATCGACACCCGGAATCGCGCTGATCGACGAGCCGTTTTCTTCGTCGTCTTCGAATCGAAACTTGATGGGGCCGAGCTTGATTCGATCGTTATTGCGGAGTGGATACGGCTGATTCTTTTCGAGCTGTTTGCCGTTGAGGAACGACCCGTTTCCGCTATTCAGGTCCTCCAGCATGATTCGGTTTTCGATCTGCACGATCTGCGCGTGGAATCGGGAAACCATGTTGGAATCAACCTGGACATCGCAATCGGGGTGACGTCCCATCCGCGCAGGGAACTTCTTCAGTTCATACGGGAAGGACTGAC
This sequence comes from Planctomycetaceae bacterium, assembly GCA_016795145.1. Classification (GTDB taxonomy): domain Bacteria; phylum Planctomycetota; class Planctomycetia; order Planctomycetales; family Planctomycetaceae; genus SXXK01. The sequence goes on along the minus strand of JAEUII010000061.1, from coordinate 7,084 downwards.
CGTCTTTTAGAAGAACGATGCGTGCCATAGTTCGGTCGATTCCGCGAATCGCTCGCGGGTTCAGAACATTTCAACTCAAAGGTGCAGATTCAACACAAACAGCGATGGAGCAGGTACCAACGACAACTGGAAGGCTGTTGATTTGTTCGATCCCTCTTCCTCAACAAGGACTTATTGAGGACGGCTTTTGTATCCCTCACTGACGTTTCGGGTTGCGAATTGTCTGTCAAACAACAGCCTGCTTTGGAACTCTGGCGAGTCCCGGAGGGCAACCCAGTAGGGTGCAGATCCATTGGCGGGAGTATCCTACCGACCCGGCAACTGTTCAACCGCACCCTCCAAAGATTGCCTCGACATTTCCTCGCAGGATCCGTTTTCCCAGAGAAATTGCCTGTTCAACAGACCACTTGCGACCAATCACGAAGTCTTCCGCCAAAACCTTCGCCAGAATTCTGCGATACATGGCAAATTTTGGCAAAGCAAACTCCAATTTGTACATGTCGCTGTAGTACCCGATCTGTTTTGTCAGTGGTACTGCCTGCAAGCGGGCTCGTGTATCCCGCTCGATAAAGACCGGGATGTTGGAATACCACCAATGGCCGCTCGTGACGACATTGGGGAAAATCCATGAGTAGCTGACCAGCTCCTGATTACTGGTTTCTGCCAGTACTGATACAGGAAACGTTACCGTCGGAAACGCATTAAACAGAGCTTTGTACTGGATGAGGGAAACCCGAGTATCGAAGAGGTCTTGTCCCTGAAACACGCCAGCCTCATAAACCCGCCGATTGACCCCGATCATCAGGTCAAACGGAAGCTGATGTTCCGAACACTTCTGTGCCAGGGTCCAGAACACAAACTGGCTGAGCTGAGCCGCTTCGTCAGTGGTCAGATCTCGACCGGAGAACACTTTGCCGATGATGTCATCCGCGATGCCTGCCGGCACGGCAGCTGGAATGAAATCCGGTGGCAGCGAAATCGCACAGGCTCGAACGTTGTTCGCTTTGAAGTGCACGAATAGCTTTTCAATGGCTTCCGTCAGCCCCTTCGAACACGATGGTGAAGTGTTTGTCGCCTTCTGCAGCCGCTCCTGCACAGCCTTTTTCGGTAAGTGAAAGACGAGGTCGTCCGTTCGCAGGCAGGGGACGTAGAACCGAGTATCAAAGCCCTGCAGAGGATCGTCGAAATCGTTTGTCAGATAGACCTGATCCAGGCCGGATTGTTCAAGGACCTGCTTCTCCCAGGTTGGAGCCGCCATCTGCTTCAGTGACGAATCATACAACGATTCCCAGTTGTCGACTGTCAGTCGATCATGCTGAAACCCAAAGAACGCCTGGCACATTTCCACAAGCCAGCTGTACTGAGCGGTATTCTCGATCGTTGCGAGCCATGGCACGAGCCGCCCAACTTTTTCTTTCGGCGCGAGTCCTGGTTCTTCGATCTGACCTTTCGGCATCCCGGCCGAATGAGCAAGCTCGGTGTAGTAATGATAGCCGAGAATATCCGCCAGAGTTTTTGAAGCGGCAGAATGAGGGTTGATGTGTGTATGCGGATCAATCAGCCTCATGGACTGCAGAGGCTCAAAAATCTCCTGAATCAAACTGGACGACATCTTCGACTCTCTTCTGAAACAAATTGCCAACACACGAGAACGAACAGCTCAATGCGTGTGAATGTTACTGAGTCGACCGTGAACTGCCAGTGGCTGCTGCGTGCTGAAAGCGCGCTGCTGGATCAGAGAAGAGAGAAGTCGCTCAGAGTTGAACGGGTAAGTCGGATGTCTCGCAACCCGAAACGTCAGTGAGGGATCAAGCCGGCCGCAGGCCCACAATCAGCCCTTTTGAAAACCGCGTGCTGCGATTATTCCAGGAATGGGTCGAAGTCAGCGGGGATCTTTTGTCCGCTTCCCTGAACGGCATTCTTCGCTGCTTCCGGCAACTGGCTGGCTCGTTCACGCACGTAGCTGCCCGCGGCGTCGGTCAGATCAGACGCTTTGGACTTAGCGGATTCTTCAGCACGAGTCAGCACATCCTGAGCTCGGCTTTCCAGCTCGGTCGCGACTTCATCGAATCCGTAGTCATTTGACGGAGCGGATTTTGTGGACGTCGTGGACGGTTTGGATGTGCTGGTGGAGCTCTTTGGTGTTGCCGACTTCGAAGATGTGGATCCGCTGGAGCGAGAGGAATCTGAACCACCAAAGATGCGATCTTCCATCTCCTTCGCTTCGTCAAGAATGGACTTCTGCGACGAAGAAGACCTTGGCTTCGTGGTTGATCCGCCGGTGGAATTAGACCGCTTTGTTTCTGGTTCATTCACTGGCTTGAAGACGTCCTGAGACTCATCTTCCTGCAGTCCATTCAGAACATCATCGACCGTGAATCGTGACGATCGGCTGTCGGCGAGCGTTCCTGGAGGCGAGGTACGCGATCCCTTTTGCTCACCATCCGAATCACGAAAAGGATCGGCCGGGCCAGACTCGTCTGTACTCTTCTGAGTCAGATCCTGGGGAAACGGAATGGGCGATGAGTTGTCTGAGAATCCCGGAGCATCACTGCGGCTTCCCGTCCCTGGAATTCTGAGCAGGCTATCTGTTTCGTCAGTGACCTTCTTCTTCGAGTTGTTCAGGAAGTTGCGCAGTTCATCGAGCGTTGAAGAATCTTCGGTGACGGAATCAGCCAGCGTTCCGGCAACGGACTCTGAGATCAAATCGGCTGAACCATGAGCCATCAGCGCACGAGCCAGTTCGGGGCGATCAGTCCACTGCGAAGGCGTCCATCCTCGAATGTCCGTGTATGCCAGGCCGATCGACTGCTGCGGCGTTCGGGGAATGACCTGGAACCCGTCATGAGAATGCACGACGTGATACTGGAGCGAAAAGAACATGGCCGACGCGCCGAGCGCTGTGCCGAAGAGGAACGGCTTGGCTTTGCTCATCGGGAAGATCCTGTTCAATGAAGGCGGGGAAGTTTTCCTGGAGTAACGGTCCTTCGGCGCACGGGGAACGCACCGGCTTCTGAAAGCAAGTTAAACCTACCACCTGTCAGGGGACCGACTTTCGCAGAACGCCGTCGCGGCCCAAAAAAATGTTCGCTCGTGGTGGCTCGCGCGTTGAGGTTTTCGCAGGCGGCATGTCCGTCGGACTTCGCAGACTTTCGCTGAACGGCCTGGTCGCACTGGCTTCGGTGAAAATGGAAAGAGTTTTCCAGGAAGGCTCAAGTTGCTGCGTGGCGACACCGCGGGAATTCATCCGGATGATCAGTTGATCATCACTCGAAGTCTCCAGACGCGGCGATTCAAAGTGAGAACTGAGCCAGCAGTTTGCGATTCGCGGATGCCCCGACTACTCTGCTCTTCATGTTTTCACGCTTCTTTATTGATCGACCGATTTTCGCGACCGTGCTGTCTGTGGTGATTACGCTGGCAGGCGGCATCGCTGCGTTCACTCTCCCGATTACTCAGTATCCCGAGATTGCTCCACCGACGGTCGAAGTGTCCACGATGTATCCCGGCGCAAATGCTCGCGTTGTGGCCGACACGGTTGCCGCTCCGATTGAACAGCAGGTCAACGGCGTCGAGGACATGCTGTACATGTCTTCGCAGTGCACGAACGATGGCACGTATACTCTGACGGTCACGTTTGCTCCCGGAACGGATCTGAACCTAGCTCAGGTTCTTGTTCAAAATCGCGTCGCTTTGGCTCAACCAACGCTGCCGGACCTGGTTCAGCGGCGAGGCGTCACGGTACGAAAGAAGGCCCCCGGAATTCTGATGATCGTGAATCTGTTCTCACCGGACAGTTCACGCGACAACCTGTATCTCAGCAATTACGCAACCATCCAGATGCGTGATGAACTTTCACGCGTTCCCGGTGTCGGCGACATTTCATTCCTCGGCCAGCGCGATTACAGCATGCGAGTTTGGCTGGATCCTCAGCAGATGGCCATGCGCCGCATCAGTACTCAGGATGTCCTGCGAACCATCGAACAGCAGAATACTCAGGTGGCCGCCGGCCAGATCGGTCAGCAGCCAACGACGTCCGGTCAGGTCTTTCAATACACGATGACAACGCTGGGGCGATTGACCGACGAGACACAGTTCGGGGACATGGTGATTCGCTCCGATGGACAAGGTCGAATGATTCGACTGCGCGACGTGGCTCGCATCGAGCTGGGTGCAACGGCTTACGACCAGGTCTGTACGCTGGACAATCAGCCGTCCATCGCGCTGTCGATCTATCAGTTGCCTGGATCGAATGCTCTGGAAGTGGCCGAAGAGATTCGCAGCCGCATGGAAGAGCTGAAGACACGATTTCCGGAAGGCGTTGATTACGCGATCGTCTACGACACGACACCGTTCATTCGGGAATCTGTTCGCGAAGTCTTCGTGTCTCTGCGAGATGCGGTGATTCTTGTCGCGATCGTGGTGCTTGTGTTTCTGCAGGGATGGCGACCAGCCATCATTCCTCTGGTTGCGGTTCCCGTGGCGATTGTTGGGACGTTCGCGGCGATGGTGGCGTTCGGCTTCAGCCTGAATGCACTCACGCTATTCGGGCTTGTACTGGCCGTCGGCATCGTGGTCGATGACGCGATCGTGGTCGTTGAAGCCGTGGAGCACAATATCGAACATGGCATGTCGCCTCGCGATGCTGCAATTCACGCGATGGAAATGGTCGCCGGGCCTGTGATTGCGGTGGGCCTCGTTCTGACCGCGGTGTTTGTTCCCTGTGCGTTTATCAGCGGCGTTGTTGGCCAGTTCTTCCGCCAGTTCGCGATCACGATTGCGGTTTCCACACTGATCTCGGCGTTCAACTCTTTGACGCTAAGTCCCGCGCTGGCCGTGCTGTTGCTGCGACCGCGTGAGAAAGGCAAATACCAGGACGCACTTCCTCGCCCGGGGCTTGCTCTGCTTGCAGGCTGGGCTGGCTATGCATGGCTCGGCAGCCGAATGCAGGGGTTGCTCGGCGGTGTGGAGTTTCTGCAGAAGATACCTGTCACTGCCTGGCCATGGATTGCCGCAGGTCTGTGTCTTGTTGCCACGCTTGTAATCGCAGGACTTGTCAATCGCATTCTGGGATTCGGATTTGCCGTCTTCAACAAGGTCTTCGGTTGGACAACCAATGGCTATGTCTGGTCAGTCGGTCTGATGCTGAAAGGAAGTCCGGCCGTCCTGCTCGTCTATGCCGGAATGGTGTATGGCACGTGGCATCTGTTCCAGCAGACTCCGACCGGCTTCATTCCGGCTCAGGACAAAGGGTACCTCGTTCTGAATGTTCGGCTTGCGGATTCCGCATCGCTGGAGAGAACTCAGGCGTTAATGGAAAAGGCCGAACAGCTCGCCGGTTCGATTCCCGGAGTTCGCCACACGGTTGCGATCGCAGGGCAGTCGCTGTTGCTGAATACGAATGCTCCGAACTTCGGATCAATGTACGTGATGCTCGACGACTTCGACCCAAGAGTCAAAGCGGGCCAAAGCGCGGATAGCGTGGCGGCGGAACTGCGACTTCGATTTGAAAGTGAGATCGAAGACGCAGACTTCAATATTCTTGGAGCCCCTCCAATCGAAGGACTGGGAACAGCCGGCGGATTTCGCATCGTTGTTCAGGATCGAGGCGACAACGGTCTGATGGTTCTGGAGTCTGTGTGTCAGTCGATCGTTGAGCAGGGGCTTCAGAATCAGAAACTGCGAGACCTGTTTTCCAGTTTCCGCGCATCAACGACGTGGCTGGAGCTGGATATTGATCGCGATGCGGCGAGGAAGATGGGATTGTCGATGGGCGATATCTTCAATTCGCTTCAGGTAAATTTTGGCTCGCTGTACGTCAACGATTTCAATCGTTTCGGACGCACGTGGCAGGTCAACGTTCAGGCGGATGCTCGCTATCGAATGCAGACGAGCGACCTGCGACGGATGTACGTTTCCAGTCCAACGGCCGGCAGCGTTCCTCTGGCCACCTTCATCAAAGTGAAGCCTGTGACGGGACCGCTGATGATCATTCGGCACAATCTCTATCCCGCGGCCTATGTGAACGCGGATACGGCGTTCGGAGCGAGTTCCGGTGAAGCGATCTCGGCACTGAAAGACGTCGCAGATCTTCAATTGGCCCCGGCCATGAAAGTGGAGTACACAGAACTGGCGTTTCTGCAGCAGTTGGCCGGCAATACAGCGATGTATGCGTTCCTTCTGGCAGTGATCCTCGTGTTTCTTGTACTTGCGGCCCAATACGAAAGCTGGGCTTTGCCGCTGGCCGTCATTCTGGTTGTCCCGATGTGTCTTCTGTGTTCAGTTGCTGGTGTGATCGCCGCAAAGATGGACATCAACATCTTCACTCAGATTGGGTTTGTCGTGCTTGTGGGACTGGCCTGCAAGAACGCGATTCTGATCGTGGAGTATGCGCGAGCGCGAAACGTGGCGGGAGTTCCTGTTTTCGCATCGACTCTTGAAGCGTGCCAGCTTCGTCTGCGTCCGATCATCATGACGTCATTTGCGTTCATCTTCGGGGTTGTTCCGCTGGTGCTTGGCGAGGGAGCCGGCGCGGAGATGCGACGTACACTGGGAACAGCTGTGTTCGCAGGAATGCTGGGAGTGACTCTGTTCGGAATCGTGCTGACTCCTGTGTTCTTCTATGTCATTCAATCGATTGCCAATCGTCGCCAAAGCGCGGTGGCTGTTCCGCCGGCGATGCCTCACAGTGTGGAAGCAAAATGAAGTCGATGACTCGGTACCTGACGTTTCAGATTCCGGAGCGAATGGGTTTCGTCAACATCACGGGCCAGCTGGAACAGATCCTTTCTGAGAGCGGCATTCAGGAAGGTCTGCTCCTGTGCAATGCCATGCACATTACGGCGTCGGTCTTCATCAATGATGACGAAAGTGGACTGCATTCCGACTACAAAAAATGGCTGGAGCAACTGGCTCCGTTTGACGCGTCGCCTCAGCGTTATGCTCATAATCGCACGGGAGAAGACAACGCGGATGCTCACATGAAGCGTCAGATCATGGGGCGGGAAGTTGTGATTGCGGTCACTGCCGGCAAGCTGGACTTCGGTCCGTGGGAGCAGGTGTTCTACGGCGAATTCGATGGGCG
>JAEUII010000192.1 GCA_016795145.1 Planctomycetaceae bacterium | reverse complement strand
TCATGAAAGGCGGGCTGTCAAATAATCACATCGACCCCAACGCTCGGCTTTGCATGGCTTCAGCGGTTACAGGATTTCTGGCAACGTATGGCGTTGATGAGCCCGCAGGCTGTTATGACGACCTGGACGCATGTGATGTGCTGATCATGTGGGGCAATAACCCTGCCGAAATGCATCCCGTGCTGTTCTCACGAGTCATCGACCGGCGCAGTCGCGGGGAAAAGGTGACGTTGATCGATATTGGCACTCGGCGAACTCGAACCACAGAAGCATGCCAGCATTACCTGGAAATGAAAGGGCACGGCGACCTTGCGATCGCCAACGGGATTGCTCACCTTTTGATCAAGAACGGCACCTATGATCAGAAGTTTGTGGAGTCATTCTGCAGCTTCAAGGCTCCGGATGATGCCAATCCGAATCTGCACGGCAAGGTCATCTCGTTCGCCGAATACAAGACACTGCTTGAGCCTTACACGCCTGAGCACGTCGAGCAATTGTCTGGCGTTCCTGCCTCTCAGATTCGGATGCTGGCAGATTTATTTGGCAACCGGAAACTCAGGATCACATCGCTGTGGTGTATGGGAATGAACCAGCACACTCGCGGCACTGCGATCAATACGATGGTTCATGGCATCCATCTGCTCAGCGGACATTTTGGAACACCCGGCAATGCACCGACAAGCCTGACCGGTCAACCATCGGCTTGTGGGACAGTTCGAGAAGTTGGAACTCTTTCGCACGCACTGCCAGGTGGCCTGGTTGTTGCGGACGCTGAGCATCGGGCCAAGGCAGAGGAAATCTGGCAGGTTCCTCCGGGGCGAATCAACTCAGTTCCCGGACATCACACCGTAAAAATGTGGGAGAGCTTCTGTACTCCGACAAGCGAAGGCGGGGACATCGGAACTATCTGGGTTCAGGTCACGAATCCAGGACAAACTCTGCCCAACCTGAACAAGCTGTTCAACCCGAAGGGAGACAGCAAAGCAGGTCTGGAAGACAAGTTCCTGATTGTCAGCGACGTCTACCCCACCGCGACAACGCGACTGGCCGATTTGATACTGCCGTCCGCCATGTGGGTTGAGAAAAACGGAATGGTTGGCAATTCTGAACGTCGAACTCAGCAGTGGTTCAAGATGGTCGATCCGCCCGGTGAGGCTCGCGATGACTGCTGGCAGACGATTGCTGTCGCTCATGAACTCCTGACGCGCGGCGTCGAGGGCATGAAGAATCGAGATGGTCAGTTTCTCTTCGAGGTCAAGGACGCCGATGGAAAAGTCGTTCCTATCTGGGAATGGGAACACTACTATGACACCAATGTGGACGAACATCTGTTTGAAGAGTATCGAAAATTCACTCGCTTCAAGCACAAGGATCTGGCGCCATATGGCGAATACGTGAAGGCCAGAGGCTTGCGGTGGCCCGTTGTCGAACACAATGGGGAGTGGAAGGAGACTCAGTTCCGCTTCTCCGAAGGTTCTGATCCGTACGTTGCGGCAGGCAAAGAGATTCAGTTCTACCATTCCTCGACTCACGATGACCGTGCACAAATCTGGTTTCATCCGTGGATCGCACCGGCGGAAGTGCCGGACGCAGACTTTCCACTGATGCTGTGTACCGGACGCGTTCTGGAGCATTGGCATTCCGGCTCGATGACGCGGCGAATTCCTGAACTCAGTCGTGCGATGCCAGGAGCCTATGCGGAACTCCATCCTGATGATGCATCCGCATACGGACTGAAGAACGGGGATCGCATCCGAATGGAATCTCGACGCGGGGCACTCGAGATACCAGTCTGGATCGATGGACGTGGAAAGCCGCCGAAGGGGACTGTCTTCGTTCCATTCTTTGATGAAACACTGCTCATCAATGACTTGACTCTCGATGCCGTGGATCCGTTTTCGAAGCAGCCAGATTATAAGAAGGCCGCTGTCCGCATCAGTAAGGTGCAGGTATGAGTCGTCGACGAGAACCGAATCACACGCTGCTAATTGCATTCATTATTGTGTCTGTAGCCGTTGTTGGGTTCTTCACAGGATTACAGGGACCCATGAAGATCACGGCAGCAAGTTCCGCCTCGTCACGATTGAGCTTGTCAGGAATACAGAGTCGACAAACGGAAGAAGGAGTGATCCCGGCAGCCCATTATTCAGAAATGGCCGCGACATCGCGAACGGACCAGGGGCGGACACAACTGACATCCCTGAAGTCTACCGTTGCGCCTCTGGCTGAAATCAAGATCACTCTCGAAGACAAACTGATGGCCCTTGAGCAGCGTGGCCGAAATCGAGCATTCAATGGAGCACCTCCCACAGTACCGCATTCCATTGATCAGCAAACAGATGCGTCGTGTGTTGCGTGCCATCAGACTGGAGCCATCGCTTCAACGATTCGCATCCCACGCATGTCGCATCAATTTCTTGCCAACTGCACACAGTGCCACGTTGAAAGTCACTCGCGACATTTAAAGTCGGAGTTATTTCGAGAGAATTCTTTTGCCGGTCTGCCTGCTCCCGTTGCCGGACCACGAGCATACCCCGGAGCACCGCCGCAGATTCCTCACACCACATGGATGCGATCGGATTGCATGAGTTGTCACGGGTACGAAGGACGACAAGGTATTCGCACAACTCATCCGTGGAGAAGCAACTGCCAGCAATGCCACACACCGGCCGCTGCAATAGAGCAGACTCTGATAAATGCAGAACCGAAGTTTCTCCCCGGACCACAGATCAGAAAGTAGTGCTTCGATGCCAGAGAACACGAGAATGTCCCGTCGCGACTGGTTCCGACTGAGACCCGCACGCGATGACATGAAGGCACCGGTCATCGATGCTGCAGAGCCGACTCGCGAACACGTCATCGGGCACGGACAAGAGACTTTGCGACCAGTCGCGGTTCCGGAGAATCATGGTGGCATTAACCTTGCAGATTTGCCACCCATGCGCGAAAGCTTGCTCTCGAAAGAGCAAGTGGTACAACTTTTCTCTGATATTGAGTTGCTGGCCTCGAATGTGCTGCTGATACAGCGACTCCCCAACGTTCAGAGAACCTCAGCCAATTCCGTGGCATCGGCCGATCAACTCAAGACCGCGATGATTTCACTCGTCGCCGGAACGATCGCCCGCATTCAGATTCGTTATCGCTGGGAAGAATCGAACTGGATCGACACTCTGGAACGCTCCGAGACCGGATTTCGTCTCGTGCGAATTCAGCACCGGGGTGTTTGATAGTCGCGAGCGACACGTCTGACTATTGCCCCGTGAGTCTCTCCGCATCGTTGATCCCGGAATTCTGAGTTGCGCGTAATGTGAGGCTCCTCTTCCACGACTCGGACAGTTGCGGCAGTTTTGAAAGCAGCAGGTCATCAGCGGAGTTCCGAGGCTTCGCGTACATGATGTCGAGAGCCCGAACGATGGGGAAATCAGGATTCGGTCGCTCACGCAAGATCATCGTTTCTCCCGACGCAAGATCCCCGGTCCGCAGCACTCGCAGATACCAACCGGTTCGACGTTCATGCTGAACCTGCTGAGCAAGATTCGGTATCCCCCAGCGACGGGATAGCTTCCAGCATGGCTGACGCGGCTGAGATACATCAAAGAGACAATTGCCCACTTCAAAGATGTCACCGACGCAACAAGTGCTCTCATCAATGCCAGAGACCGTCAGATTCTCGCCGAAGCCTCCAGGTTGGAAGTCAAGTTCCGGATAGCGTGCCTTCCAAAACGCATAATGCGAGAACGAATAGGCAAGCAGAGCCTTGTCACTTCCACCGTGATGCACCAGATCTGATTGTTCGTCGCCGTGCAGGCCGGTCGTTCCGACAGTCACAGCACCGTCCACTGGATCTTTGATGATTGCTGACGACCATTGTTTGGAGACGTCGCTCTCGGCGGAAAAACACCGAGAGCGACCAGTCTGGATGGAAACGACTCGGGGGATCATGGTTACTTCAGAATGGACAGGTCGGCACCATGATTGATATGGAACACCTGCCCATCAATCACCAGCGCGGGGACGGATTTCACTCCCAGTTTTTCTGCTTCAGAGACTCGGCTTCGGGCTTCTCCCTGATGCACCTTTTCCACTGGCGTATTGAGGCAATCAGCCACTGTGTGCTCGGCGCTCACGCAAACTGGGCAACCCGCATGATAGAAAACTGCTTTGGACATTGGGACTTGGCTCACCGTTCGTGATTCTATGAATCCGCCGAAAAGTCGTTTCGGCGTCGAACTGCCATTTCAGGAACGCAGCCGATGAATTGCTGGTGTCACAGCCAACGCTGTCGCAGCAGATCAAAGACCTCGAAGCTGAGCTGGCGACGCCACTCTTTGAACGAATCGGTCGAAGAGTTCGATTGACTCAGGCGGGAGAGACGTATCGGGAATACGCCCGTCGAGCCCTGAGTGTTCTGGAAGAAGGACAAGCGGTGCTTCACGAGTTTGACGACATGTTGCGTGGAACCTTGACAATCAGCGTCGTTCAGACGGTGAACTCGTATTTGACGCCTGAGATTGTCGCATCTTTTGTTGCAGAGGTTCCGCACGTTTTCCTCCGCATCCATGAGTTGTCGGCAGACGAGATCGAGGATGGCGTACTGTCAGGATCTCTTGATCTCGGCATTTCGTTTGAGCCGGGCAATGGTCGTGAGTTTGATGTTGAGACACTGTTCAGCGAAGAGTTTGCCTTCGTTGTTCATCCCGGTCACCGTTTGTCATCCCGCAAGCGCGTTCGATTCTCCGACCTGACTGACGTGCCGCTGGCACTCCTGAATCGTGCCTACTGCACTCGGCGAATAATCGATGCCGCCTTTCGTGAAGCCGGTGTCCCGTGTTGTGTTGTTGTCGAACTCAATTCTGTTGCCGGTCTGGTCGCTCTCTCCGAGTGTGGCGGACCGCCGACAATTCTTCCGAAGTTGGGAGTTTCATCACCAAAGGTGACAGCAATCAGGCTGGAACAGCAAACGCTGACTCGAAAGATTTGCCTGCTGCGTGCAACAGGACATGCTCCAATTCGGGCCAGGGACGGGCCAGAGACGTCTTCGCTGATCGACTGCGAGAGCTTGTGAAGGCTCAGAAATCCTTGTAACGAAGTCGTGTCTGTGTGAGCGGCAGCGATTGTTTGTTAGAACTTGCGAATCACATGACCCTGATCCACAGGTGCGACTGATGTGTTGACGAGTTAATGGGATATCAACGTCACGCAGAGCAGATGCCGTCAGTGTTAAGAGCTGCTGGAACTGGCCTCGTCGATCGCACACTTTTTACGTGCAGAAAATGCTGGTGATGGACGTTTTCTCCCCTGTCCGCAGCGTTGCGAGTTTGGTGTGCACAGTTGCGTTTGGGGAAAGTTTTAGGGTTGTAGTCGGAAAAAGCATCCACCAAAGGGAAGTACCATAGAACAATCGAATCACAGAACATGGCTATGAATGCAATTGGCGAAAAGGAAGACGTCGTCATTCTATTTTCCTTTCTGATTGAAAGTACGAAGGACGGATTACCTCAGTCACGATCATGGAGATGCCACGAATGTTCCTCAAGTCATGGATGCTCAAGCCTTCGTTGCAGGTACTGGTGCTCTGCCTCGTAGCTTCCGGGATGTGTTCGGCATCAGAAGATGCAGCGTGTGCCCCCAATACCGACACCAGCCGTGGAGACGATGATTCCTCTGAGGGATGTGCTGATCCTGGGTGCGGTGAAGATGTCGACTGTGGAGCTGGCGAATACACGCTGCTCGATTGCGAAACGCTCTTTGGCTCAGTGCTGGGCGATGAACCTTTGCTGAAGGGTTTGAAAAACCAGAAAGCGGACGGTCTGACCTACAGTGCCGGCGCTGAGCTGCGATATCGCCACATGAATGAAAAGAATCGCCTGCGTCCAGGCGGTCCGGGGCAATCCTCGTATGAACTTTGGCGATTTACGCCCTACGTTCAGGCCAACTACAACGATCTGGTCGGTGGCTATGTTCAGGCAATCGATGCGTCAATGTTTGGGCTGGACGCTCCTTACACGCCGTCTCAGATTGATGTCAATCGCACGGACCTTTTGCAGTACTACGCAGAACTCAACGTTGGTGATGTAGGCGACGGCAACCTGAAATATCGATATGGTCGTCAGTTCCTGCAGTACGGCGGACAGCGTTTGCTGTCTTCCCTTGGATGGGCCAACACGTTTCGAAACTTTGAAGGCCACAAGTTGGTTTACACCAGTGATGACTGGGATGTTGATGCCTTCGCAATGCAGAGTGTGAATGCGGTCTCCGGGAATGATCCGCAGCCATACAGCTTCGATCGAGTTGACAAGAGCCGATGGATCAGCGGCGTGTACTCGACATGGAAAGGTATCGAGAACAACAATCTCGACCTTTACTATCTTCGGTTCGATGAATCCGATTCCAGTGCAGCGTTGCAGGATGGCCGACGTAACACTCTTGGCGCACGACTGGCTGGAAAACAACCTGTGAAAGACGGAAAGACTCTGGTTGGCACATGGAACTGGGATGTCGAGGGAGCCTGGCAGTTCGGGGAGGACAACTTTGGTTCGGCCGCCTACCGAGATGTTCAGGCTGGAATGGTAGGAGCCCTCGGTGGATATACCTTCGAAGATGTCACGTGGAAACCAGGTTTGGGAGGAATCTTCTATTGGGGTTCCGGCGACAGCGATCCAACGACGGGCGATATCAATACGTTCTATTCGTTGTATCCACTGGGGCATGCCTATTGGGGACAAATCGACAACTTCTCAGGCCAGAATCTTTTGGACTATGGTGTTCAGGCCAGCATTAAGCCTCACGAGAAACTGTCAATCGTCAGCCAGTGGCACTACTTCGACTTAGCCCAGTCATCCGATCGGATTTACAACATCGCCGGTGCAGGGCTGACGGGAAGCGGCGACAAGAACGTCGGCAACGAATTGGATTTCGTCGGAACCTACACGCACAGCAAATCATTCAACGTCCAACTTGGGTATCTGCTGTTCTTCTACGGCGATGCCATCAACAATGGGCCTCTCGCACGTTCTGATGCGGAACAGTTTTATCTGCAGGCGACGTACACCTTCTGACGTGGAATGACCAAATCCTGGTGCTTCGCCGCTGCACTCAAGTGCGTCAGACGGAATCTGTGCCCCACGTGGAATAAAGCTGAACTCCGCCTGTGGATCGATGTCTTGCACATGCGCACGCGATGTGGCTCAAGTTGACACACATCCTTTGGCCAACATCGTGTGAAAAGACGTTTCTCACGCTGCAGGAACCACATTCCGAACAGGGTGTTTCATCAACAAGAAGACCGCCATGGTGTGGTATCGAATTTGCTGTGGTCTCAAATGGCTCACTTTGTGTTCTTCAGGAGGCAGGATTCATGGCGACGTTCATAACGACAATCAGGTTCACGCAACAGGGCCTTAAAGGGATGCAGGACACGACCCATCGTGCTGCGGCATTGAAGGTGGCGGCAAAGAAGATGGGTGTCCAAGTCACGGCAACATACTGGACTTTGGGCGACAATGACGGGGTACTGATCTACGAAGCGCCGGACGACGAAACATCTGCGGCTATGTTGCTTCATCTCGGTTCGCTGGGCAATGTGCACACTTCAACGGTTCGTGCCTTCAACGCTGCGGAAATGGATGCGATCCTCAAGCGAACGCATCCCGCATAGACGTCGAAAAATCTGAGGTGAACTGTCAACAGAGAAACACATCCCGGAATTAAGACCTTGTCGCAATACATCAAATGATCTGCACCTTAAGCGCCGACATTTCTTATATGTCGGACATGCGTGTCCTGAATTTGTCTAACACTCCCATCGGGACTGAAGTCGCCCGATTGGAATACGCATGGTGGCGTTTCGTGAGACAGGTGTGAAATGGCGGAATTGCGACTTAGAGATGCTGCGAAGTTTCTGCGGATTGTCGTCACCGGAATCGGAGTTGTGAGTCCCGTGGGGCGAACTGCGGCTGCGTTCTGGCATTCACTGATGTCAAACCGAGATGCGGCAGGTTCTGCCGCTTACGGTTCAGTTCGGCAGAGTTGTGCGCCTGTCGCTGCTGCAGAATTCACCGGTCGCATTGATGACTTCTGCGATTTGCCTGCGGGCAAACGGAAGGCGATACAAAAATCGCTCAAGCTGATGAACCGCGAGACTCAAATGGGAGTTGCCGCCGGGCAGCAGGCATTGGAAGATAGCGGACTCCTTGCGGCCTATGATCCGGGGCGAACCGGAATCTGTTTTGGTGCTGAAAATTTTGCCGTGATGGCAGAAGATTTTCAGGCGGGAGTTCAGGCTTGCTCCGGGGACAACGGATTCAATTCCGATCGCTGGGGGCAGGATGGGATTCCGGAAGTCGCTCCCTTGTGGCTGTTGAAATGTCTTCCGAATATGCCCGCCTGCCATCTGGCGATTCTCAACGATCTGCGAGGCCCGGGAAATACGATCACGCAGCGTGATGTCGCGGCGAATATGGCCGTCGCTGAGGCCTGCCGGATCATTAGAGATGGTGATGCGGATGCCATGGTTGTCGGGGCAACGGGAACAGCGTTGACGTGTGTTAATCAGTGTACAATCGCTGTAGATTTGGATATCGCAGATTCCCACAACGACGTGTGTCGCCCCTTCGACAAGTTTCGTCGAGGCTCCGTTCCGGGTGAAGGCGCGGGGGCTATTGTTCTGGAAGAAATGCACTCCGCGCTGCAACGTGGGGCGTCGATCTATGGTGAGATTCTTGGTGCGGCGTCGGCATCGTGTATCGGCCAGGATCGTTCCGTCGCCTGCAGGAACGGTCTCGCCAACGCGATGCGTCAGACACTGCAACGTGCGGATCTGTTGTCTGAGCAGATCGGGCACATTCACGCTCACGGTCTGGGGACAGTGACGTCGGACATTGCAGAGGCTCAGGCCATTCGTCAGGTGTTTGGTGAATCTGCCGACAGGATTCCAGTTGTCGTCGCCAAGAGTCACCTTGGCAATGCAGGGGCCGGTTCAGGAATACTGGAACTGATTGCCAGTCTGTTGGCACTTCGCAACGGTCATTTGTTTCCTGTGCTCAATTTCAATGAGCCCGATCCGATGTGTCCCGTGCGACCGGTAAGGAATTGCAATGACGCGGCGGGATCCAGTTTTCTGAATCTCAATATGTTTGGTAGAGGCCTTGCGAGCTGCGTTGCGGCAGGAGTTTTTCGCGGCTAGCAGTCTTGTGCCTGAGGCTCTGTCTCCAACGGAGTGGACGATATGACACGCAGAGTCGTGGTGACCGGCATTGGATGTGTCACGCCAATCGGCAGCACGATCCAGCAGCTGCAGGCGAATCTCTACGCCGGACGAATTGGCGTGGGAAGACTCTCTCTGTTTGATGCGACTCATTTTCCCGTCAGAATTGCGGCTGAGGTTCGCGACTGGGATGTCAGCCATGTCGGGGAAGATCCGACACGATGGCAAAAGTGTCCGCGACAAACAACGTTCGCGATCGGTGCCGGGCTGCAGGCCGCTCGTCATGCGGGGATCGATGACACGCAGATTGATGCATCACGATTCGGAGTTTACCTTGGATGCGGAGAGCCATTCGAAGATTTTTCAAGCTTCACAGCCTCCATTCACAATTCCCGGCAGGGCGGCATCGCCAAAACAGATCACTCGACGCTGCATGCGCTGCGGCTGTTCGATCCCGACACAAATCGAGAGCACGAACCGGACATGCCTGCCATGCATCTCGCAGAAATCCTGAATGCGCAGGGACCCGTCCTAAACTGCATTTCCGCCTGTGTGTCGAGTACCCAGGCGATTGGTGAAGCAGCTCGGATGATTCGACAGAATGAAGTCGATGTGATGCTCTGCGGCGGAGCGCACAGTACTATTCATCCATTTGGCGTCACTGGATTTCAAAGGCTGTCGGCGTTGAGTACTCGCAACGACAACCCACAAGCCGCCGTTCGTCCATTTGATGCCGATCGTGACGGCTTTGTCATCGGCGAAGGAGCGGCCACATTCATCATCGAAGAGCTGGAACACGCACGCCGGCGCGGTGCCGAGATTCTGGGCGAGTTGACGGGGTACGGTTCAGCGCAGGATGCCTACCGCGTCACCGATTCCCATCCGGAGGGACGCGGAACGACAACTGCTCTGCAACGTGCGCTGGCCAGCGCACGGCTGAATCCCGAAGACATTGACTACATCAACGCTCATGGCACTGGAACGATTCTGAATGATCGCGTCGAAACTCTGGCGATCAAGCAGGCGTTTGGGACGCATGCATGGAAGGTTCCAGTCTCCAGCACCAAGAGCATGCTGGGTCACGCAACGACCGCGTGTGGAGCCATTGAACTTGCCGTGTGTTTGTTCAGCCTTCAGTCGGGAGTGATACCTCCCACGGTGAATCATGAAAAACCAGATCCACAATGTGATCTTGACTACGTTCCGCGAAATGCACGAGAACTCCACTGTCGACATGTTCTGTCCAACAACATCGGGTTCGGTGGTCAGAATGCCGCATTGATCGTTTCGCAGTTCCATGAATCATCGAATGCCGCAAGCCGGCGAAGTCGCGCTGCGTGATTTCAGTTAGTGACAGCGCGATCGGCGAGCGGGTTAAGCAAGTGCCCTGATCTGTTCGTCTTCCATGAGGGAGCATCAGGGGATTGACATCCCCCGCTCGCCCAAAAAGCAACCTCAACCCCGACCGATTCAGGCAGAACACGATGACCTCAACACCCTCTTCGCAACACTTCACCACCGGCCAGACTGTGAGTATCATTGGAGCTGGCGTCATGGGACGCGAAATCGCTGCTGCCGCTGCCCGCGCAGGGATGACCGTGCGATTGAGTGATTCAAACCTGGCAGTGGCGGCGGATGCCGTTCAACAGATTCTGTCGCTGCACGAATCACGCGTCGGGCAGCATCTTCGACTTGTCGAACCTGGCGCCGGTCCGGAAATCTCTGTGGCCACAGACGATACAGAAATCGCCGATGCCGATCTGGTCATCGAAGCAGTCACTGAAAACCTGGCCATCAAGTCTGCGATTCTATCACGAATCGAGCCGCAACTTCGCAGTGGGGCAATCTTTGCGTCGAATTCGTCGAGCCTCTCGCTTACTCAACTGTCGAAGGTTCTGCAAACCCCCGGCAGATTCTGTGGGCTGCATTTCTGCCACCCCGTGAGCGAACGTCCTCTCGTTGAAGTCATCTACACTGACACAACGACTTCCGACACGCTGAATCGGGTCAATGCATTTGCGACATCCCTCCGCATGGCTCCGATCATCATTCGTGACAGTCCCGGCTTTCTGCTCAACAGACTGCTTGTACCATATTTGAACGAAGCACTCGAACTCCTGCTTGAAGGTGCTGACATTGAATC
>JAEUII010000019.1 GCA_016795145.1 Planctomycetaceae bacterium | reverse complement strand
CCAATGCAAATCCCAAAGCAACGCTGGCCAAAGTGGAAGAATTGAAAAAGGCTGGCGAGCAACACGAGCATGGCGAACACGATCATGGTGACCATCAGTACGAAACCAAAACAGGCTTGAAGAAATAGGCAGAGTAGTTTGTTCCAAAAACCGTTTGGGATCCTGAACGTGGCTCCACACAAGCCGGAACAGCAAGAACACATGTCTTCATGGTTCTTGCTGCTTCCGGCTTTTCCTTTTAATGTTTCTGAAGACGCTGATTGACGGCCATTAACCAACATCGGCAGAATTTGCCGGAGTAGCCAAGGCTCCGGCGGGAATCAACCAAATGATTTAGGGGCAAAGCAGCGAAAACGGCCATTTGGAGTGGATATCAGCAGAAAAGTCGTCTCGACGGATTTCGGCAATTACGGTATTCAGCCGTTTGTCGCTGACGGTGTCTAACAAACACGGGCTAATAGAGAATCCGGTTGACCGTCTTGTCCATATTGTTTGGACCTTCACTATAACTATGGTTCATTTTCCAGCGGAACGCCCCAGGAACGCGACGGGCGATTTTGCAATTGTTGAGGCAGTATTAAGGATGAGACGCTCACATAAGACGAAGTTCCCGCCCGAATGCGATCACATGAAAGCAGTGTGCAATGATGGTAATAACGCACGAGTACTGATCTTCGTCATCGCGGCGATGCTTTGCGTCGGCTGTGGAATGCCGCAGCCAATACAACGGCCACCGATCATGTATCCAGTCCCACAACCAATCTCTTATCCGATTCCACAACCAATCTCAAATCCTGCACCGCAGCCAAATCCGCTGCCGATTTCCTATCCAACGCCGCAGCCAACACCACAGCCATCATCGGGGGTTTTTTCGCTGGCAGGTTCAGCGACTCAACAGTCCACGGTCAAAACAGCTCTATCACGCTGCGACTTTCCGTTCGAGCGGTTAAAACCAGGCTTGCGACAAGCGGGGCTAAACAACATCAAGATTTTTTGGCAGTCCATGGGGGAAGGGTCATTGGGATGGGCGTCAACCGGCGGTGAGGTTGCAATTAGCGACTCTATTAGCGGCCTGCAGGCTCAGCGGACAGTGATTCTGGAAGTTGGGCATGCTGTGGATTTCTTTTACATGACTCCTGAGATGCGTAAGGAGATCGTTAGACTTTGGCATCCAGATGCTTCGGACAACCACGATTGGTTTGGCTCCACTCGCTACTGGGACCAAAACGGTGAAGCGTTTAGCGCACTCTTCCTGTGGGCCTTCTCGGACGAGGAGCTGTTGTTTGACGCAGGTTACTCCCATAAGCCTTCTCGAGAACTGGCTGCGAAAGTCAGGGCAATTCTACTACAGGGAACAGCGACCAATTCCCGTCTTTAAGAGTTGTGGTGCAACGTCAAAAAGAATTTGCTGACACCCCAACACTATGTGTCCTTTTCGACGTCAAGCTCAAATCCTCCGAATCGGAGGGTTTGATGCCAATGCAATTGTGATGCGCCTGGTTTTTGACTATCGGCATATGGGGTTTACCAGCATTGTCTTCGAGGGCCATGAATCGGAGTTGATCGGTCTGCGGAAGACTCTGCTGAATGTTCGGAGTTTACTCTTTGAGAATCGCGAATTCAGGCTTTCCTTTAGAACCACATCAGTGGCAGTAGTGTTACGCCGTCCGGCGTTTCGATCCTTTCTTATATGCGATCGAAGTCAATCACAATTCTTGCCGTTTTACTGTCACTCGCAGGTCAGGAATGGATCTGCCTGACGCATGACCATTGTTTTCGCCACGATTGCCAGCTGCAAAATTCCCGACACACTCACAAAGCTCATCATCACTGTCCCTGTCACAAGCACGCCCAACACTCCCAACCGATTTCTCAACGCTCCGTTGGCGAACCATCTGATGGACAGTTGCCCGGAAGCTCGCACCGATGTTGTGCTCAGAGCTCCCCTGTCATCTCGGAGTCTGCGCCGTTTCAGATTGGCGTCTTCCACAGTATTCTCTGGAAACGTCAACCACAGCGGGAGTTGAACGAACGATTCGGTCCACTTCGACTATCGAGTAGGCTGCCATCAGGATCGCGGCAGCACATTGCGCTTTGCGTACTTTTGTGTTAGTGGATGGCAGCGTAAGCCCACGCCTATTTCGACCATCTCAGGCTTTATGCGTCCTTGGCCGGTAATGTCGCAATCAGCGGCATACCGTTGGCGGTCTTGCAGGTTGTTCGCCGCAGACTGGGAATTGCCAAGCTGCTCCCAAGTTCGCCCCCACTCATACATTCTCAATTCTCAAAGGTAATCGCGATGATTCCTCGATTCTCTGTTATTGTTGCCGCATCAATCCTGTGTCTCGCAGTTACATGTTGTGTTTCATTTATCTCCAGTGCGTCAACCGAACTGGAGATTGCCAATCGCTGGCAACTGAGGCAGCGTACGTCGAAGTTCTACAACAGAGCTTCCACAAAAGGGCGGCACGCTTCAATGGTGCTTCCGAAGCATGGTAACGATGATCTCGCTACTCAATCCAACGAGAACAAAACCGTCAGCCATTCCTGAAGCATGTTTGGATTATCTGGGGGAGTTGCTGACGAAGATCCGATCGATCGTCAGCAACGCCTGCCGATTTCCAAATGCCGGTTCGTCGCTGGCGATTCGCAAAAAATGGCAATCTATCGAAACCGAATTGCCATGCCGATCCCCGTGAACCAGTCCGCTGCGGCGTCATTCAGGCCCATACCAGTTCGAATATCCCACTGGACATCTTCTGTCAGTTTGAACGTCATGCCACAGTTGGCGTAGTGCTCAATTTGTGCGGATTCCGAGCAGTGCGGCACAAACGCAAACCACTCTGTATACGCTCCAATCTGATCGTGCAGCGAATAACCGACGGTCCACGTTTGTGTCCATTCGGTATAGGTATTCCCGCTGTTGTCATCGCCAGCGAAATTGAATTGCGTACTTCCTGCGGTACTGACCACGTCAGTAACATCCCATCCATAGAGCCAATTGACTCCCGGTAGTACCTTTCCTGAAGTCAATGCCGTCGCCCCAGATGGCACCGTCATCTGGGGGACCAATGCCATTTCAGGTTTAACGCCGTCCTGCAAAGTCAGCCCCAGTTTTGCCCCGAAATAAAGGTCTTCCAATCCGGTGAAAGAATTGGTCGCCGCCTTTTGATGAGAAACATTTGTGGCAAATCGTAATTCCAGCCAATCGACTGGTGTACCATAGCGAAGCAGAGTCTCCGGAAACGAGTGTGATCGATTCACTGTGCCTCCACTGCGGTCCTGCAAATAAGTATAGCCAGCCTCAATCTGAAGTACACCTGCACCGACAGTCGAGCTTGCCTCAGTAACGTCTGGGCGATCCGTTGCCATTTCCGCGTTCGGATCAATGGACGTCGTCTCCTGTCCATACCAACTCATTAGTGTCGTACGTCGTTCCTTTTCCGTGGATCGAACACTGTTGAAGACAGAGCCAACGTCGCGAACAGGTTCGAAGAAAATCTCACTGCCGTTGATGCCCGTCATGGTTAATACGATATAGAATACATGCAAGACGAAATGCCATGTACGTGACCACCAGATATCGAAGACGGCTACTCGACCGCTGCCGCCATTGACACTGTTTTCATAACGTCGGTGTCGAAGCCTGAAAGTCGCCATGCCTTGACTCGCAAAAAAAAGTCGCCTAAGTACGAGACTCAGGCGACAGCCTTAACACATGCGACTACATCATCTATTACTTATCGCAGCATGTTTTGCAGCAACTCGGAGTGCAAGCGCAATTCCCGCCTGTGCCGCACGCGCAGCCGTTCGCGTCACAAACGCATACCTCGCACGAGCAACGATTACCGCAGCAAGCACAGGGTCCCGCAGACTCTGATCCGTTGAACGCCGCAAGTGCAAACGGAGCCGCAACCAGACCAGTAACGAACACAAAACTCAAAAGAGCCTTCTTAAACATGTGAATTCTCCAAAGTACGTGTGAAACAAAAATAAAAAACACGATCGACCGTGAATTTTATTTCAGCCACACGCGCAAAGTAGCCTGTCTTTGATTGTGACCAACTGGTGGTCTATCAAGGGGGCTAAGTGTGACGTTGGAGTGAGCAAAGATCGCATGGGCTAATTCAAGCGGATAGACGAACGTTGGCACATCGACAGGTTGCTTCAATTCCGTTGCAACTATGCCATCATTCTCAATAGCGTCTAAACAGTTGCAGGCAGGTTCGCACAAATTTGCTCTATGCTTTGAACAACACGACTCGTCATTGGACTGCGGGCTCGCACAACAACACGTACCAATCCGTGTCGTGGAGCAACCACAATTGGGAGACATATCTCCCAACGCACAGGAGCAACGCGAAAATGCATCCAAAGGCAATGCAATCGCAAAGCAAATGCAAAAAACGGTGGTAAAACGAAACGCTGCCATAGCTGAATGGTACTTCAGAAATGAAGTAAGTCAATTTCGGGAGAATATTCAGTCGAAGCGGATGAAAAATTGATGCCTTGGATCTCAATACGGTCAGATCTCATCAACCCACTTCTCCAATATTATCGAACCGTCCTTCCCGAAAGCAACACACTTATTTGTAGCTTAGGCTACATTTCGCTGCCAGAACAATAACTCGACAACGAAACTGGCAGAGACTGCTGAATGAAGGCAGGGGAAACAAGCACTCTCTTGATGGCTTCAATTGGAAACGCCTCGCTAAAAGCGAGGCGTGGTGTAGGGTTTCACAATCAAGGAGAAACGAAATTCTTAAAATGAAGGAGGAGCTGAGTTGATCACAGCGCCCGGCGCTGGAGCTTGTTCTTCAACCGCGTTAGGAGCCGGAGCTGGCTCATCGGCACCATGTGGCTCAATCCCGACGTCGAAGCAGAGGTGATGAAGGACAGCCTCAACGGCACTCGATTTCTCGATGACACCGCCAGCTGCGATCTGACGAGAATGATGACGTGACCATTGTCGGATCTCGTCGAGAACATGATGCATCTGCTGATCCATCTGAGTGACGTGATGGCGAATGGCATCACGATCGCCCTGGTGCTCTTTGGCATGGACGAATTTCGCCGATTCCAGCAGTGAGTACGCTTCCTTGTAAGTTTCCGCGAACCCCGGATTGTGCTGGTAGTTATAGAACATATCGAGGCAGAGTCGATTCACTTCTGTCTCAAGTCGGCCCGACAAATCTTCAAATCGAGCGTATCCTCCGAACTGCAATTGCACAGGCTTTTGAACAACCTGCACTGGCTGAAGCTGAGCCGTCTGAATCGACGCAGATGACACTCGCACAACGGGAGTCGGGGTGTAGTAGTACGTTTGATTCTGCACGTAATACGAACCGCTATGGTGATGTGAATCGTGGTGAGGAACGACGTAGTTCCAGTCATTGTGTCCAAAGTGTCTGCCATGATGGTGGACCACATCATGGTGACCGTTGTGATGCACAACGTGGTCGTGACCATGCTGATGTTGTGCAAGGGCGGGAGTTGCCATCAGGATCAAAGAGCATGCGAAGGAGCAGCACAATTGCGTGATTGATTTCATGAAAGGGCCTCCGTCATGGAAAGCAGCGAAAGGTAAAGTGATACAGCTGACGTTTTTCCAAGTGGTACTTCTCGCACAAATAATATCCGTGGATCAGAGCAAAAGCAACCGGCGGAATGGCGTTGGAATTCCTTACGCCGGTTGGATTCAAGCACGCTTTCCACTATCACCAACCCGAGTAGCCTCGAAACTCATTTCGATCTCGTGTTAAGGAATGTCCATGCAAATGACCTGTCGATGTCGGGTACGACTGGCTTTGTGGAATCGAGTGGAAATCACCATGCACAGAATCGTAAACCGCCGCCGAGTTTTGGCGGCGGAACCCTGACATCGACGATCCACCCCAGTTCAGTTGTTGATCATCGTAGCCGTATGGGACAGAGTAACCGCGATGGTCCTGAAACCGAGGGTTTCGCTGACCAAGGTATGGCTGGACAGAACCATAACCGGACTGTGCCCCATAGTAATTGCGTGACGAAAAGTCTCCGTAGTTTGGCACATCGTTTCGATAGCCATGAGACACAGCCGCTGGATAGGCATTCGTTTGGCCGCAACGGGCATTGCTGCGGACGTTCCAGTAGTCCTGAGCGAATGCGGATGTCGCCAAAGTCACGAGCGAGGCAAATGCCAATGAACACACCAGCCATTTCAAATTGGACATGATCCATGTCTCCTTGATGAGTTTTTTGAAATCGTCTTTCGCCGCGTCATCGCGGCGTCTGTCAGTATTTATGAAGCGACTGTTGTGCCAAAAAGTTCATTTTTGTTCCCGACAGCCTTTTCAGAGGTAAATCAAGATTTCAATTTACGTATCGGGCGATCTGCTGCTTGCTGAGTGTTGTCAACATGACTACTCATGTTCTCAATTGGACTTGAGCCTGGTTCACCCCAAGAGTCGATGCAGTTTGGGTTAGGTAAGTCGGGTAAATGTTTGATGTTGTGTCGAAAGAAACGAGGTTGCTTCGCCAAATGTCGTTCTGGGCGTACTTTTTTCTTCTGCATATTGCCAACGGATCGACCGGTTGCCGATTCAATGCTGTGGACGAGTATGGACGCTCGTCGTTCTTCGCAAGTGGAATGGATTTCCAGTGGTCGCCTTCGATCGACTCATCTCAACAATTCTCATGATTTGCCTCGCGTGGCAAACTTTGGTTCCCTGCGCGTGTCCGGCATGTTATGCATGGGCACCATGTCAATCAGCTGGTGGCGAATCAAAACTCACGCCTCTCTTGCACGCAAGATGCAGCCACTCTCATGTCGCACGGAATGCCCGTGATGATCGTTCGAGCGAAGATCAAGAACCCCAACCGACACACCGATCTCCACACCACGATCACACCTTCTGCACCAGACTGATGGAGTTCGTCGTTGTTCCAGCGGCCTGCGTCCACGTTATTGCTCACTTCGATTGGATTCAGTGGCTGAAATTGCCATCGCTTGATATTGCTTCATGCCACGCGAATCGGCCGACTTCTTGTCTGTCGCCCGTGCCGACAATGCCTCCCGGAGCCAAAGCGCGCTTGCAGGTGTAACTCGCTGATGTCAGCCATTTGGGGTTGAATCAGTTTCTGTAAGTTACACTTTTGGAGTCCATTCATGCGACCATTTCAGATTGGCCGGCGTACGGCGATACTTGCACTAATGATGGTGGGCAGCGGATGTGCCAGCAACTATCCCCATGGTTCAGCCACACGAAGCTCGATAACACGAGAATCGGAGTTTACATCAACAGGCGAATCTGACCGTTTGCTGACACCTCCGCCCAATCAAAGCGAGGCGGTCCACGCCGAATTTGATTCGACGGCAGAAGGATCTGCGATTCAGACTGTACAGCATTTGGCGGACAACTTTCACTCTCCTGTATCGGCTGAGTTGGTCCCAGAAAGTCAATCTGGCGGCGATACTTCTCAATGGTCTCTGGAGGCAATTGAGTCAGTCGCTTTGCAGCAGAATCCCGCTGTCCTTCAGGCTTCCGCTTCAGCACACAAAGCGATGGGATATCGAAGTCAGGTTGGCCGGAAACCGAATCCACTTGTCGGGTATCAGGGAAGTCAACTCGCTGACCGTAGCACAGATCAGCACGTGGCGTTTATCGAACAGGACATTGTGTTAGGAGACAAGCTGCAGAAAAACGAGCGAGTCCTTAGTCAGGAAATTCAATCGCAATTATGGGAGGTTGAAACTCAGAG
Source organism: Planctomycetaceae bacterium (assembly GCA_016795145.1). Taxonomy (GTDB): domain Bacteria; phylum Planctomycetota; class Planctomycetia; order Planctomycetales; family Planctomycetaceae; genus SXXK01. The sequence goes on along the minus strand of JAEUII010000019.1, from coordinate 1,700 downwards.
ATTTCGGGTCCTCACTGATGTTCGTCAACACTTCTATGAAGCGTTGGCAGCGCAACGAAGAATTGAATTGGCTGCAGAGTTCGAAGTCGTTGCTGTACAGGGAGTCAGCTTTGCGGAAAGTCGCCTGAATGCCAAAGAGGGTACGCGACCGGAGGTCCTGCAAGCGGAGATTCAATTGAAGCAAATCCAGCTTCAACGCCAGCAGGCTGATGCTGCGTTCAAAGGAGCATGGAAACGCCTGATGGCGACAGCGGGGATGCCGGTCGATGGAAAAGGCAGTCTGGATGGTCAACTTCCAAGTTCCGTTGAACCCAGAGACTGGGATGGCGTAAAGGCCCAGATGCTTTCATCAAGCCCGGAACTGCAAGGAGCACGCGCAAGACTGTCACGAGCCAGGGCAAACGTGGATCGCCAGAATGCTCAAGCGATTCCAAATGTGTCTCTACTTGTTGGGGCAGGCCGAGACAATGGTACAGGGTCAGGAATGCTGAACACTCAGATTGGTATTCCCCTGCCAGTTCACAATCGGAATGAAGGTAACATTGCTGCCGCACAGGCCGAATTCTGTCGAGCGTCGCAGGATGTTCGGAGGACGGAGTTATCCATTGAATCTCGACTTGCTGAAGCGATCATTGAATTCGAATCTGCTTCGGCAGCAGTGGATCAATATCGCCTCGAAATCCTGCCACGAGCAAACGAAACACTCAGCCTCGCAGAACAGGCGTACAAAGCGGGTGAGTTTGACTTTCTTCAAGTGTTGGTCGCCCGCAAGACATTCTTCGATGCCAACCTTGAATTCGTCACATCGCAGCTTAACCTTGCCAAAGCGAGCGTATTACTTGATGGACAGGTACTGACCGGTGGTCTCGACGCGACGCGCGATACAGATTTTGACAGCGGACTCCGGGATCAAGCCCTCAGCGGACAGTAGCTTCCAGAGAAACGTAAGAGATGCTCGGGCAACCAGGGGTTGACCGAGCCGGGATCAGTCAATGCCCTATCAATGGTGGCCGCCGTGATGACCACCATGGTGTCCACCTCCATGATGGCCACCATGCCCGCTAAAATGATTGCCGTGTCCGCTCCAATGACCTCCATGACCTGAGTAGTGGCCATGACCGAATCCAATGCTGATGCCAGTACTGTAGCCATACGACGGCTGCAAATAGGCAGACTGATACGAGGGACTGTAGGAATAGACAGGAGCTGCGTAGGAGTATGCTGGGGCATAGGAATAAGCGGGAATCCCGTATGAATAGCCACCATACTGACACCCATGTCCAGCCTCAACGGGTCGGCTCGTGCTCAAGAGCAAGATGCCCGATCCCAATACAGCCATCATCAAAATCCTGTTCATGATGTCCACCTTTTGTAGAGTTCCAGGACAAAACGATCGCGACATGCGATCGTCCAGATTCGATGTAAAATCCAATCTTCACGTCCCGAAGTGTGACCTCGGCAAACCCAATACCGATCAGCGGAAATTGCCGGTTACGAAGAATTTTCTTCAAAAACCGACTCGTGTTTTATGCCAATAGCTGAAATGGCTTTGAAGATTGGGTTCTTCACGGAATTTAGTGGCAGAGCGATGAATTGACTGGTTTTTCGAGATGAGGAGAATGGAGCTCAGAAAGGTGGTCTGAGCGTGGACAGTTTGAAGTCGCATTATCGGTTGTTGTTGGGTTTGGACAAGACGTGGG
>JAEUII010000461.1 GCA_016795145.1 Planctomycetaceae bacterium | reverse complement strand
AGTCGCTGCAGGATCCAAGAACCAAGAACCAAGAACCAAAAAACACAAACAGCCCTTATCGGACTCAGGAACCCGACTGAATCCTGTGGCGTGAATATCGAATCATCTGCGGGATGCCGTATTCTTACCCGCGAAGCTCGTGGTCGAGAAGTTTCAGGTCCCACGGATTCCGGACGCATCTGCATTTGTTGAGGTGCGGCAAACGGAACCCGCTCGCCGGCTTCAGGAGGATTCCGTGAAGATCGCCATCATGGCTGACATCCACGACAACGTGGACAACCTGCGTCATTCGATTCGCCTGGTCAACGCATTGCAGTGTAAGGCGGTGCTGATTGCGGGCGATTTTGTTTCGCCGCTGGTCGTTCCTTCGATGAGGAAGTTTCATTGTCCCGTGGTGGCGTGCTTTGGAGACAACGATGGAAACCAGATTGGCATCGCTGGCGGAATGAAGATCGTCGGGACGCTCGGCTATTCTCCGATGTGCTGGAAGTCGCCGGATGGTGTGCGATTTCTGATGTGTCATCAGCTGAACGATGTAAGAGATGTGCTGGGCGAATCTGACGTGGTCATCTTCGCACATACTCACCGTCCCAGTGTCGTCGCTGACAAAAGTGGTCGGCTGTTTGTGAATCCAGGCGAAGTTGGCGGCTGGATGTTTCGAAAGCCGACGATAGCGGTTTACGATACTGAAACGCGTACTGCGGAAATTCTGGATTTGCCAGCGATGTCCCCAGGTGTTTTCATCGAAGAATGATCCTGTTCAGCAGACTCAGACCCACCAAGCCCTCAATCTCCACGCGAGGCGATCATGAACGTAGCATCCGAAATTCGTGAACTGTCAGCGTCCCTGTTGCGACGTCGCTGGTTTCTGCGCGACTGTGGGATTGGGCTCGGGGCCATTGCGGCATCGTCGATGATGGCCGGAGTTCACGGGGCGACGACCGCAGCGGACGAATCACAAAAGAATCCACTCGCACCGCGTGAACCGCACTTCACACCGAAGGCGAAGCGAGTCATCTACATTTTCCAGGCGGGGGCTCCGAGCCATCTGGAGATGTTCGACAACAAGCCGGAACTCACCAAACGTGATGGTCAGTTGCCACCAGCGGAACTTCTGAAGGGCTACCGAGCCGCGTTCATCAATCCAAACTCCGCACTGCTGGGGCCGAAGTTCAAGTATGAGAAGCATGGACAGTGCGGAATGGAACTCAGTGAAGTTCTGCCTCACACCGCCAAGATGGCGGATGACCTCTGTCTGATTCGAAGTATGCAGACAGATGCTGTGAATCATGCCCCGGCGCAGATTCTGATGAACACGGGCTCGCAGCAGTTCGGCCGTCCAAGCTTTGGGTCATGGACATTGTATGGGCTGGGAAGTGAGTCTCAGGATCTGCCAGGCTTTGTTGTCCTGACCAGCGCGAAGGGGACCAGTGGCGGAGCCAGCAATTATGGTTGTGGATTCCTGCCAACGATGTACGGCGGTATTCCTTTCCGAAGCAAAGGTGACCCGGTTCTGTATCTTTCGAACCCTGCCGGTGTCGACGACGAAACTCAGCGAGCTTCCCTGGATGCTCTTCGACGTCTGAATGAGCTTTCGCTGCAGTCATCCGGCGACCCGGAAATCGCGGCTCGTATTCAAAGCTACGAGATGGCCTATCGCCTGCAGTCCAGCGCGCCGGAGCTGATGAATATTGGCGGAGAAACGAAGGAGACTCTGGACAAGTACGGAATCAAGGATCCGAATGAAGCCAACTTCGCGCGTAACTGTTTGCTGGCTCGACGACTTGTCGAACGAGGCGTTCGGTTCGTGCAGTTGTTCCACGAAGCGTGGGACCAGCACGGCAATCTGACGGGTGGGGTAAAGCAAAACTGCGTCGATACCGATCAGGCCAGCGCGGCTCTGATTGCGGACCTGAAGGAACGAGGACTGCTGCAGGACACGCTGGTGATTTGGGGCGGCGAGTTCGGCCGAACGCCGATGGTTCAGGGGGGTAACGACGGACGTGATCATCACAATCGCTGCTACAGTTTGTGGCTGGCGGGCGGTGGAACAAAGGCCGGGACGACATACGGTTCCACGGATGAACTTGGATTCAACGTCGCCGAGAATCCCGTTCATGTTCACGACCTGAACGCCACCTTGTTGCACCTGCTTGGTCTTGAACATACTCGGCTGACCTATCGGTTCCAGGGGCGAGATTATCGCCTGACGGATATCCATGGAAACCTTGTGCCGGGGATTATGGCGTAGCAGCGGAGTTGCAACAGGCTGTTGATTGATCCCAACCCGTTGCGTATGCGAGGGATAGTCGAGGGGATCCCTCACTGACGTTTCGGGTTATGAAGTGTCACTCAGTCAACAGTCCGGTCAAGTCGGTGGGGTGATGTAACAACTTTGAAGAGAAACAATCACGAATGAGCCTGAATGATCGCCAGCGACTGGCACCGGAAGAACTCAAGAGTCATCGATACCTGGGACCAGATGACCTGCGATCCTTTGGTCATCGATCTCGTCAGAAGCAGGCCGGGTTTGGCACGGATGAGTTTCGCGGGAAGCCGGTCATTGGCATCCTGAACACCTGGAACGATCTGATCTCCTGCCACGCACATTTTCGACAACGCGCGGAGGACATCAAGCGCGGCATCTGGCAAGCCGGTGGTTTCCCGGTTGAGATTCCCGTCATGGGGCTCAGCGAAACCTTCATGAAGCCGACGTCGATGTACTATCGCAACTTCCTGGCAATGGAAGCTGAGGAAGTCCTTCGCACGTATCCGATTGATGCGGCTGTACTGATGAGCGGCTGCGACAAGACGACGCCCGCGTTGCTGATGGGAGCACTCAGTGCGAATGTGCCTTCTATTGTGATGCCAGGCGGGCCGATGAATCGTACATCCTGGCACGGCGAACAGCTGGCGAGCGGAACAGATGTCTGGCGATTTTGGGCGGAACGAGGAGCGGGCCGACTTTCGTGCGAAGCGTGGTGCCAGTTGGAAGATCACATTGCAGCGTCTCCCGGTCACTGCATGACGATGGGAACCGCGTCCACCATGACCGCGCTGGCGGAAGTGATGGGGATGACATTGGCCGGTGCGAGCTCGTTGCCGGCGACGCACTCGGGGCATGCTCGCATGGCATCGGCGACCGGGCGAGCCGCCGTCGAGCTGGCATGGAGGAATATTCGCCCGTCCGAAATCATGACGCGTGCTGCGTTCGAGAACGCGATCACGACGTTGATGGCGATCGGAGGTTCCACAAACGCGATTGTACATTTGATGGCGATGGCCGGTCGCGCTCAGGTTCCTGTGGCCCTGGAAGACTTCGATCGAATTTCACAGACGACTCCTGTGCTGGCGAACCTGCGACCGACGGGCAAGTATGTGATGGCTGACTTTTTCGATGCAGGTGGATTGAATGCTCTTCTGAATGAAATTCAGGATCTGTTGCATCTGGATGCGGAGACTGTTGAACTGACGCCTCTGCGAAATGCCCTGCAGGACGCGACGATCTGGAATGACGACGTGATTCGTCGTCGAGCCAATCCGGTGTGTCAGACGGGAAGTCTGGCGGTGCTGCGAGGCAATCTGGCACCGGACGGCTGCGTGATCAAACCGGCGGCTGCAGAAGCGAATCTGCTGCAGCATCGAGGCCCTGCGGTCGTCTTCAGGAACTATCCCGATTTGAAAGCTCGAATTGACGACCCGTCACTGAAGCTGACGAAGGATCATGTCATTGTCCTGCAGAGTGCCGGGCCGCTGGGGGCCCCAGGAATTCCGGAATGGGGCATGCTGCCGATTCCGAAGTATCTTCTGCAGCAGGGCGTTCGGGACATGGTGCGCATCAGCGATGCTCGAATGAGTGGCACAAGTTACGGAGCGTGCGTTCTGCATGTGGCACCGGAATCTTATGTTGGCGGTCCGCTCGCATTTGTTCAGGATGGCGACATGATCACGCTGGACGTGGCCGGTCGGAAGCTGACACTGGAAGTGTCGGACGAAGAAATGGCCAAACGTCGTGCCAGCTGGGTGGCTCCGAGAGCATCGTTTAGTCGAGGCTACGGAAAGCTGTATCTGGATGAGACGACGCAGGCGAACGAGGGATGCGACTTCCGCTTTCTTCACGCGGATGGCAGTCAGGATCCACCGCCATCCATCTACTAACTCACGATGTCTTGCTCGGATCAGGCACCAGGTGGTTGACATCAACATGCGTCTGATGCACTCTGACAGTCCTTGGTTTCACGAGAATGTTAACGGGGGAATCGGATGGCGAAACGATCACAGGACGATGATGCTCCTAAGGACTTTCAGTTTCTTCAGCAGGATGCCAGCGAAGCAACACCGAGCGACGGCGCGCCTGTTCCCCCCGATTTTTCCAATGTCGTGGCGGGCAACTCTGTTCCGTACCTTCCACAGCAGGATGAAAAGCTGGAAGAGGCAGAGTCGCTGCCATTCGTAACGACCGACAGTCCTAACAATCAATCGGGTGCGTCAGCGATCGAACTATCCTCGTCAGAAGATCCGCCTCCGCCGACATCGCCAGTTGCGCAGAACAAAGCTCCGTCGACTTCTCGTCCCGGTCAACGGCCGCAACCAGCTGCATCGAAGCTGGCTCACGAAGAGTTCGACAGCGGATTTACTCCGGCGAACGAATCCGCGTTGTCTCTTGCGAAGACGTCACGACAGCCTTCGGCAATTCTGACAGGCTATGCCGTGGCCGTGACAATGATCCTTTTGTTCCTTGTTCTGACGGGCAAAGTAAGTCTGTTTGGAACTCATCCGCTGGAAAGTCTGCCGGACATCAAGCCACTGGCCCCGAACGAGTTCAAACGAGTGCCGGAGAACGCAGCGCTGCCAGAAGGACACGTCCTGAAGCTTGGTGAATCAAAACGGTTCGGCGATGTTGTCGTCACACCGGTGAAGGTCACCAGGGAACCGTTGACGTTTGAAGAATTTCGTACGGCGACCGCAGCTCCGGATCTTGCAACAGAGCCTGTGTTACGATTGTGGATCCAGTTCAAAAACGTGGCTGAGGATTATGCGTTTGCCCCGTTCGATGCGGATCTGATGTCAAGCCGTTTTCCTCAGCTCGCGGTGGACGAAAACGCTCAGGTAAATTCGTTCCTTCGACTGGAGCAGGGGGACCAGAATGCTCGTGTTCTGAACTACCTTCAAACATCCGACAGTAATTTTGTGCTCAGCGGACAGAACAGCGGGAAGCTGATTGCCCCAGGAGAAGAGCTGCTGACGTTTGTGGCCAGTGAAGAGACCTTGCCGGCTCTGGCGGAATCCACTGACGCTTCAGCGCTCTGGCGAGTCCAGTTTCGGAAAGGCGTGAACGTCGATTCCGGAAATGGAGTCACCACGCTGATTGATGTCCCGTTTTCCGTTGCCGATGTCAACGCGGCTCCGATCGCTTCGACCGCGCCATAACTCTCGATCATTCTTCCGGTCTTTGCGGTCGCTGGGGCGGGACGGTTGCGCTGAAGAACAGCCGGTGATTGAGTGGCGAGGAGATCGAGAAGAGGCGGCTCTGTCTGGGTTTTGCAGACACACGATTCGTACAAACAAAAAAAGGCTCCTGAGGACAGGAGCCTTTTTGAGTTTGAGCGGCCGGATTGCAGCGATATCAGTATCGGAAGGTTGCCCCGACACTGAAGCCCTGTGCGAAGAAGTCGGTCAGGTTCATGTGTTCTGTGACGCTGACAACCGGAGTACCGCCACCGACTGGTGTGACTGAGTCGAAGGAAATGTTGTCATCCGGACGAGTCACGCGTGGCAACCACATGAAGTCGTAACCGGCGTACAGTGAGAACTTAGGGCTCAGATGCAGTTCAGTCGCCAGGTTCAGCTGAGTCACAGTACCGAAGTCGATTTCGTCTGACGAAGTCTTGACGGCTCCAAGACCGAGCGGGTCAGCGACGACCGTTGATGTGCGATCGTTTAGACCGAACATCACTCGTGGCGTCACGCTGAATGTCAGATACTTGCTGGTCAATGCGAAGCGACCACCAAACTCAGGGCCGTACAGGTTGTTGACCGTTGTCGCATGGATATTGGTTGTTTGTGTTATGGTCATGGCATTCACACCGTCGAACGTGCCATTGGTGCCCACAACATTGAAGGCTTCATCAAAGCTCAGATAGCGGGCACCGGCAAGCCATTGCCATGACGCACCTGCTCCGCCCGGGACCTTCTTCTCAGTGAGGAATGTCAGTTCGGTGCCCCAAATCTGGCTTTCCATTTCAAACTTCAGACTGTTGTTGAAGATCAATGCGTTGGCTGCCGCAACGTCCTGGACAACGCCATCGGTTGTCAATGGGATTGCATAGTTCGGGCTGGTTGCAGTACCGAGGTCGGGGTTAATCGTGTTGTCAACAAGGTTGCGTTGACGAATACGCCCGTCCGCGATGCCGAGGTGCGAGATTCCGTCACCGGATTGCTCCGTTCCGAAGAAGCTCAATTCCATTTCGGCACCAACGAGGTCTACACCCCAGGTGCCGCGAATCCCTGGCAGGTCCTGATCTCCGATCCCGCCCAGCGTTGGGAAAAGAGTCTGGCCGACAGTGACGCCGCCGTTCAGGTTGTCATTGAAATCAATCGGGACGTTGAGACCTTCCTGCTGGTTGGCGAAGACGCCTCGATTCAGTCCGGTTACGCCCGGTCCAAGGAATCCTTCGCCCGGTCCGCGGAAGTCCCAAAGCATGAACTCAAGCCTCAGCCAGCTGCGAGCGGCAACGTTGCTGAAAAGACGCTCAATGGGCTGTTCTTCGTCCCACAGGTCCGGATCACCTTCAATCTGATGATTTACGATGGGGGCCTGATAACCGGAACGGGGCATCTGCAATAGCGGCGGGTGCCCTCCCATCGGAGGGTACTGAGCATTTGCAACGGAACTTGCCGCAAACAGCGAAAACGCTGCGGCTACCAGATGACGCAGGTTCGGACGGATCATTCGAGCCGGACCTTTTTAATAAAGGCAGTGGATGACGGACCGCGGCAAAACACGGTCTGCTGTCGTCGATATCGTCGCGGCTCGACTTTGAACTTTGCTCCAATTGTTCCGATCAGGAAAGATTTGACGAGTGAAGCGGTCGTTCCGGACTTACCGCCTGTATCGTCGAGCGACCGGCAAGAACTGCCGATCACAATACAGACTGTTCGCCGCAGGTCTGAGGTGGGCGAAATGTCCAAAAGGTTCGCCCGTCAGAAGTCTCGACAAGATGAGCCACCAGGGATCCGCTAAGGTGACTTTTCCGGTCGACCTCCGGTTGCAGGTCGACTTCAAGTTGCAGAGAACTCAGGTGTGCGAGCGGTTTGGCTGCATCACCAACCGACAACTCCGGACTTCCATGCAGCGATTGAAATGACCCGGAAAGAACGCGGCTCACATATCCTCGATCACCACTAACCGGTCCCTCATGGGTCAGGTAGACGCTCCTATGGTCCGGCAGCTTTTCTGCCCGGATCCACTCATCCAGAACAGGCTCCCGCAGCAACCGCCAGCTCTCCAGCAGTTCATCCCGTTCCAGCAGAAAGTCCCAATGCAAAAAGGGATGATCATGGCGCAGGATGACGAAACGTTTGTGTTCTTCAGTCATCCGTTCGCTCCGTACTCTTGTGCTATGTCAGACCAACGAAAAGGGGTTCGTCATTCCCGCGCAGGCGGGAACCCAGCTTTCAACGTTCTGGGTTCCCGCCTGCGCGGGAATGGCGGCTAATCCTAAATTGTTGATGTGGCAAACCACTAGCAAGGCCGAATCACCGTGCGCCGACCGTTGATGGTCAAGGCTCCGGAGGCCAGCAGGCGGATCGCTTCCGGATAGGCAAGCTTCTCCTGTTCGAACACGAGTGAAGCAAGCTCGTCCGCTGTGCAGCCGTCAGGAACGCTGACCGTTCGCTGAAGAACAATTGGCCCATGATCGTATTCGTTGTCAGCAAAATGAACGGTGCAGCCACTGACTTTCACACCACGGCTGACGGCCGCTTCATGAACATGATGGCCATAAAATCCATGTCCGCAGAATGCCGGAATCAGCGACGGATGAATGTTGAGCACTCGCCACAGATAGTCATCCGGGATCCTGAGCAAACTCAGGAAACCCGCCAGAGTCACCAGCTCAATTTTTGCCTCTCGCAACACGTCGAACACGGCCGTGCTGAAAGCCTCAACACTTGCATAATCCTTCGGACGAATCACTTCGACGCGAAGGCCGGCAGCCTGGGCTCGTTCGACCCCCTTACAGTTTTTCTGGCTGGCGATGACCACCGGAATCTCAACCGGCAGCGTTCCGTCGGCGATCTGAGCCACAAAGTTCAGCAGCGTTGTGCCACCACCGCTAATCAGAACGCCTAGTCGCAGGGGCCGATCAACAGCGGGGGGGAACGGAAGAAACGAAGGTGTTTCAGCGGGGGCGGAAGCAGTCATCCTCAACGAGGCTCAATCTGAGTGTCAGCAAAAGGGCCGGAAAACATGTCCTGCGAAGTCTGACGGAAATCCGGTCGCTCGTCCACCACGTGCAAAACACGTCTTCGATGGCGTCGATCGCGCTGAACTCGGCCCCAAACCGTCATTGCCAGAAGCAGCGCGACAAAGCCCAGGAACAGAACGGCCGTCTCACTCACTCGAAGAGGATCTGCAGCTTTCGCCCGTGCGATCAGTGGCGACTCGGCCGGGATCAGACCCTCTTTTGCGAGGTCCAGAACATGGGATGGCGCTGGATTCCAGTCGATATGGCCGGCCAGGACCAGCGGAGCAAGTCGACCTTCATCCTGTGAGCGGTACGCGTACATTTTGAATAGACATCCGGTGACTGTGACCGACTCAACCAGATCGCTGCCAACCGGAAAATCCTGCGGGAGCGTTGGGGTCACAACTACGGTCGGAATATGCTGCGAATCCTGTGTGTAGAGCCAGAGTTCATGCAGCGGCTGTCCCTGAAACAGCGTGGAATCCCCAGGATGATTGATCACCTGACGGACGTGACCACGCAATGTCATCAGTCTTCCCTGCCAGTGATCGGGGTTTCGAAAGACGTCAACAAACAGCGGGAAGGAAGTCGGATCCTTTTCATACTTTGCCTGACGGGCCAGACGAGCTCCAAGCTGGCGATCCAGACGCGTCATTCGAGTGTCGTAGCCTTCTTTCTGTTCGTCGTCTGTTTTTGGAATAAGGCCCTTCCGAAGCTGTTGATCAAGACTCGCTTTCTCTTTTGCCGCGGTCTCCCGAAGGTCAGTTACCAGAATCTGCATGCGAGCCTGCTGCTCGGCCGCGGCAACGCCGGACTGGACATCTCCGCTTGTGACCTGAAGTTGCCGCAACGTCTCGTAGTACAGCCAGGCTTCGTCTTCACTCACACGCCGGCGCGAACGTACGTGTTCTCGAATGTACTGGTCATATGGGCGAGGCGTCAGCATTCTGACAACCTCTGCGAAGATCAATGGTCGCTGCCCCCAGAGCTTCACAAACCAGCCTTTGACCAGCACCGGAAGCTGTACTCGCTTCTCGACGGGCCACGCGGTGGATGGATGAGTCTGATCTTCCGGATCGACGTAGCTGATCGCGTCGACAAGAGCCAGCGTCTCCGTTCCCTGAAGGTTCTTCAACAATCCTCGCTGCATGCGAAAAAGACGCTGTTCCCCTTCAAAGACCTTGACCGCCTCCATCTCAACAACGCCTGACGGAGTAAACATGCCGTAGAGCGCGACGGGACGCGCGACAAAGTGGCTGGGGTTGCTCTGCATGTCCAGCTGCAGGGAATATGACGCGAGTTCTTCAAAGGCGAACCCCTGGCCAAGCGAGGTCGCTGCACCTTCGGCAAACGGGTCGGCCTTACCTGCTGGCTTTGGTTGAATCAGAATGGACTTGTTCAGCCATGCCTGACGACGGACCTCAGCGTAACGATAGAAGGCCGACTCCCACGCCCCGCTCATGGAAACTTCCGTGGGAAGCGACGATGGTGCCAGGCTGCGGCGATCAATGGCGGCCTGAATCAGTTCCGCGTAGGCCGCACTTTCCTGGTCGGTCAGATTCGGTTTGCCATGCTGAAAGGGCCACACACGACCGACTTCCAGATCGGCAATGGAGACCGGCTGAACCGTCCAGTCAAATCCCTCGTCTTTTGGCATCGACGGGTTGAATTCACCGACGGCAATCGAGTTTGGATTTCGCGGAACTGTGCCATCACGGTCGTCGGTGCGATTGCGCTCCGGGCCGAACGTTGATTCCTGTTCTGCCGCCGGCAGTCGATCGTTCAGTTCGTCAACGGGGTCCAGGCGAATTTCGCGATCCGTTGTTGACTCGCGGTCATTCCGTATCGGTCGCTTCGGAGGATCCTGGGGTCTTGATGGCTGCTTCGTGGGCTCATTGTCCGAGCCTTCTGAGAACGGCTTGAATGGCAGCGGCGGAAAGTCCTGGTCCGCCTGGCCAAACGCACTGACCGGCTGAACGGCGAATGCAAAAACGCACAGTGCCGCAAACACGAGTCGTGGTGAAAACATCCTGATTCGTTCATTCAGAGTCATGGCTGGGCCTTCCGTTCCGCAGTTTGCCAGATCTGCGGAGTCTACGAATTCCCCCTCGTTGTTGAACAGTGACCGAAGTTCAATTCCCCGTTATTTTGAACACGGCATCGGGGTCAGGCCACAGAAAAACTAGCTCAGAATCGCAAGCCGTGGTTCAGCACAAACGCAGAGAATTCCCGATTTGCAATTTGTCAGGCAATCAGAACAAGTCGTGAGGCCTGGAACACTTCGCCACCTTCGTGCGAAAAGCGCGATCGCAGCCAGGTGAGATCCGACTCAGCCGTTGATTTGGTGCTCAACAGCGCGGAGACCAATGCGGTACCGCAATGCCAATAGCCGGAGGACAACGACGAACGCGGCGGCTCCTGGAAACCCGATCGAATCGGAAATGCCAGCGAGTTTCGTGACAATCAACAGCCAGCCCCCAAGGAAGGCGCAGGTCGCGTAAAGAGGCGTGCGAGGTCGAAAGAGTGTTGGGACTTCATTGCAGACGATCTCACCGATCACGCCGCCAAACGTCCCCGTGATGACTCCAAACAGAACAGCGACAAACGGCGCGACTTTCAGTTCCAGAGCGATCTCGGTTCCAACGACACTGAAGAGTCCCAGTCCGAGTGCATCGGGAATCGCCAGCCATTTTTCGACGTTCGATGGGATCTTTGGGATCAGCGAAACAACAGCGGCCACAAAGAACACAATGACGGGATACCACGAGTACTGAATCCAGAACAGCGGATGCCGATCGAGCAAAACATCTCGCACAGTTCCGCCACCGAAGCTCGTGATGAAGGCCACGGTGCAGACTCCGACAAAGTCGAGTCCTTTTCGGCGAGCCATCAGCACTCCGAAGATCGCGCCGCTGATAACGGCCATGACTTCAATGATCAGCATCATGGCGCGGGACGAACCGACTCACCGGTTTTTGTTGGTGTTTCCGCCGGAGCGGAGATCGGACCAGACAGTGGTGAGAGTGTTGGAGCTTCGGCCAGTTCCCATTTCCCATCATCAGCCCACGGGCGCTTCCACGTGCATTCCAGAATCTCTTCTTCTTTGACGAGCTTGTAGACGTGAAGCTCGATCTCATCGAGGTCAGGAAGCGGCACTTTTTCTTTCGAGAGCTTTGTGATGCGATCTCGCAGATTTGTCAGGTGGTCAATGTCTTCCTGCTTCTGCGACGTTGGATCGACCTCAGACTTCAGCACAATGCGAAGGACGTTTGGGGTGCCCTTATGCAGTTTTTTTCTGCCGCCATCAACACGCGGTGCTGACCCGGGGAATTCAGCAACGATTGCCTCCTGAAGAGGCATGAACGGCATCAGATGCAATGTCCAGAACGTGTAAAGAAATGTCGTCGCACAGATGCCCATGAAGAACATCGATCCCACAATCACTTTTCCGCTGATGCCTCGGCGAGTGATTCTGTGCTGGGATGAACGGACTTCGGAAGGAGACACGTTTGAACTTGTCCTTGAACTTGCTTTGAACGTAGTGGATCTTGCTAAAGATCCCCCGAGCCGTAGCCCTTTCGCAAGGTCCACGTCTCGAAATCCACACCTCAACGAAACGCTAGTTTGTTTTTGTGATCACGCCTTCAGTCGGACTGGAGGCAGTTGCGTACAGTCGCTTTGGAATTCGGCCGGCCAACAGCGAATGACGCCCGGCCTGACAGGCCAGTTTCATGGCGACTGCCATCCGGAGCGGATCCTGAGCACTGGCGATGGCCGTGTTCAGCAGCACACCGTCGCAACCAAGTTCCATCGCCATCGCAACGTCACTTGCCGCACCCACACCTGCATCGATAATCACGGGATAATCCGGATCACCTTCTTTGAGATACTCGAGGCAGATACGAATATTATTGGGGTTCAAAACGCCCTGGCCACTGCCAATTGGACTTCCAGCGGGCATTACTGATGTTGCACCAGCCAGTTTCAGTCGCTTTGCCGTGATGGGATCGTCGGAGGTGTAGCAAAGCACCTGGAAGCCATCGTCCACCAGCTGCTTACAGGCTTCGACGGTTGCAACGGGATCCGGCAGCAAAGTGCGAGTATCCGCGAGCACTTCCAGCTTCACCCAGTCGGCCCCGGGGTTCTCAAGGCCACGCAGAATTTCTCTGCCGAGCCGAGCCACACGGACCGCATCTTCCACATTGAAGCAGCCAGCGGTATTGGGCAGAATCGTGTAACGCTTCAGATCGATGAAGTCGAGTATGTTGCGTCCGGAAGAATCCACCAGGCGCTCTCGTCGCACCGCGACGGTGATGACTTCCGAACCGCTGGCTTCGAGGCACTCCTGCATCAATTCAAAAGTGCGGTACTTGCCAGTGCCAACAATCAGTCGTGAACGGAGAATGTGATTCCCAAGGACAAGCGGCTTGTCGGCCATTGCGTCGGTCATCAGTAAGTCAGCCTTTTTGTCGAATGTCTCGGCCACGGTTCTGCGGCCATCGCTGCCAGTTTCGGCAGACAAACGCTGCGGCCCATCGTCAGAACAACGATGGGCCATGCAGCGGTTACATCAGTGTTACTCAACTTCCAGCAGGTGAACTTCGAAGACCAGCACGGAGTTTGATCCGATGTCTCCTGGACCATTCTCTCCGTAGGCCAGCTCGCTTGGGATGAACAGGCGATAGTGAGCACCTGGCTTCATCAGCTGAAGAGCTTCTGTCCAGCCGGAAATGACCTGGCCAACTCCGAAGGAAACTGGCTTGTCGTCAGCGGTTGGTGCTTCGCCTTCGTAGGACTGATCGAACACTTTGCCGCTGATCAGCTTGCCACGATAGTGAGTCTTTACGGTGCTTTCGGCGGTTGGGCTGTCACCCTTGCCTTCTTTGACAACCACATACTGCAGGCCAGACTTCGTGACCTTCACGCCTTCTTTCGCCTTGTTCTCTTCGAGGAACTTCTTGCCAGCTTCCAGGTTGGCTTTGCCCTTTTCTGCCTTCTTCTTGGACAGCTCTGTTCGCAGCTGCTTGAACACTTCTTCCAGTTCTGCTTCTGACAGAGCAGAGTCCTTACTTTGGAGAGCCGCGAGGAATCCTTTGGCGACGGCTTCTGGATTCAGCTCCAGTCCCTGTCGGCCAAAGTCTGCAGAAACGTTGGTACCGATGTTGAAGCCGATGCCGTAGCTGGCTTTGTCGATGGTCGATTCCAGTTTAGTGTCATCCTTCTTCGATTCGTCTTTCGCAGGTTCCTGCGCAAACGACGGGGTGGAAATCAGCATGGCAGAGAACACAGCTGCCAGGGAACATGTCAGCAGAGATCGGATCATGAAATAATACTCATGGCGTGGGCGACGAAGATCGCCGGATAACGGAAGGCAGCCGGGTCACAATTCCAGGCTGTGCAGTCGAGCAGTGGCGGAAAGTCGTCGGAGGTGCCGAAAACCTTACGGTTCGTCGCCGCAGAATTTCCACACTATGACGAGTTTCCATCGGCTTTCAACCAGGGTCTCTGAGAGGCCCCAGCTTTGCAAAAATCGGAGCCATGACCGGAGGACTCTGGGGAAAACCTCGCTCTCTCGCGGGGGGCAAACCTTTGTGGAGCGAAATGTCACGACCAAGGTTTAACGGCTGAGTTCTTTACGAAGAATAGGCAGGATTGCGTCCGCAAGCTGGCGGTGCCCTTCCGGATTCGGATGGCATTCATCCGTCATCCAGGTGCTGATATTCTGGCCGTTTGTACGGGCATCGGACCACAGTTTGTAATGATCAATCAAAGGCAGTTTGCCGGATTCTGCCACCATCCGAGTTCTTTCGAGGTACTTCTCCAGCTGCGAATTTGGATTTTCCCCGGCTCCGTTTGGCGTTGCTTTGTCGCCCCAGCGTGGTGCCGTCATCAGCACCACTCGTGTGCCCTGCGATTCCAGTTGCCGCACGATTTCCCGAAGGTTTGCTTCAAACGCGTCTGCCGTGATGCGTGGTTCTGATCGTCCAATATCGATGTAGCTGTCGTTCGTGCCATACATCACGACGACGATCGCGGGTTTTTGAGACAACACATCGGCATTCAGTCGTTTGAGTGCCTGGTCGGTCCGTTCTCCACCGATTCCCTGATTATTCACGACCACATCAACTCCTTCGTCGTTCAGCG
>JAEUII010000173.1 GCA_016795145.1 Planctomycetaceae bacterium | reverse complement strand
CGACTTGCCGGCCGACACGACTCTGTTGCTGGCGGACTATGTTCGAAGCGGCGGCGGCATTGTGTGGTTCCCAGCGGACCAGGCAAATCTGTCATGGTATTCTGAAACCTTGCGTCTGCCGGAACAGAAACTGTTTCCAGTCCCGCTGGGCACGGTGAAGCAGGCCATCCCGTCGGAGACAATTCGAAGTCTCACGGAGCAAACGCCAGCCTTCGTCACGCCGATCTTTGAACAGCATCCGATCTTCGCTGTATACAACACGCCTGACAGCCCGTTTCCGGACACGGTGCAACTGGCGTCCTGGCTGCAGGTCACAACCGACTGGAAGAATGACGATACCGCACGAGCGGACGGCGTCCGAACTCTCATGCGTCTGAAGACTGGCGAACCTGTCGCTTTCGAACATGCTCTGGGCAAAGGCAAGGTCCTGACATTCCTCACAGGAGGAGGACGTCGCTGGAGCAACTGGCCTGTGGCCCCGGCCGCCCCAGGCTTTGTCGTGATGCATCTTCTGATCCATCAGTATCTGCAGAAGCCGGTTGATACAATTGAACTGAGAGAACTCACGGAGCCTCTTCGCTTCCAGTGGCCCGCCCGACGATTCACCGAAACGATGGAAGTCTATCTGCCCGAAGCCGGTCCAAACGAAGAACCGGTCGCGGAGACATTCGTTCGCCTGGAAGCATCGCCCGTTGAAATGAAAGACGATGCGTCAAAGAACAAGTCGACTCCTGAAACGGGCAATGAAACTTCACCAAAGAATGGCACCGCTTCGAAGGCATCAGCAACAGATCCGGAACTTGCCGTGACTGTTCCTCAGGCCGAACGTCCCGGTGTCTACCGAATCCGTCGTTTCAGTTCAGAAGGCGTCGCAACCGATCTGGCCGTTGCCCTGAATGTGCCAACCACCGAAAGCGCATTGGCGATTGCTGACCTGGCGTTGATTACGTCCGGTGGTGACCTTGGCCATGTGCGAATCATCGAAGGTGATTCAGCCGAAGCTCTTGGCGGTTCAAACGCAGGACGCGAAGTTCGCTGGGTACTGCTGGGGCTGCTGATGCTCACGCTGATTGCTGAGCAGTTGATTTCGCTGCGTCTCAGTTACCATCCGGAGGTCGCGCGATGATCTTCGGTCAGGAACCAACTGCAGAACCCGCAAAGTCAACTTCCGGTCCATCGACATCCGGCCCTTCATCCGCCGGTCCATCACCCGGGGCAACCACTGGTACGACAGCCGTCACCGAAGTGGAAACACAGACGTTTCAGACAACGGAGCTGGATCTGCCAGAATCCACCTCGGGGATCCTGCTGTTCTTCGGCCTGCTGGCGGTGCTGTTTGGACTCACCGTTCGCACGTCTCTGCGAGACTCGCGATTTCTGAAGCGGTGGGCTCGGATCACACTTCTGATTCCTCGCCTGCTGGTCATTGTGGCTGTCATTATCATCCTTCTGAACCCACAGCGACGCACACAACTCAGCCGAGTCGAAAAGTCTCGTGTCGGGGTTGTGATTGACACATCCATGTCGATGCAGTGGCCGGCGACTGACGGGGCCACAAGTGCTGTCAGTACGGAAACAACACCCGCGGCAACTCCGGAAAGCCGAACCAGCGCGATCGTTCGCAACCTGATTGATTCCGGCGTGCTCTCGGATCTCAGCAAGACTCATTCGGTTTCCGTGTATACCTTCGACTCGTCACTGACCGGTCCGTGGGCCATCGTGTCAGACGGCAAAGTCAGATTCTCTGACCCGACCGACAAGACAGTGGCTCGACAGGCATCCGACAACAAAGCGGTGGTGTCTCTGGACGACCAGAAGGCCGCCACTGACCAGCCTCTTGTTGATCCAGCCGTTCAGAAAAAATGGCTGGAGCTGCTTCAGCCGCGCGGCACGGAGACTCGTCTTGGCGAATCGATGTATCAGCTGGTTGGCCAGCTTTCCGGAAACACACTGTCCGGCGTCGTCGTGCTTTCCGATGGTCGTAACAACGCCGGGCTTGAGATCGAAGCCGCACGAGTTCGCGCGGAACGTTCGGGCACGAAACTGATCTCCGTCGGCGTCGGCAGCCTGAAGCCACAGATGAATGTGTGGATTGCCGGAATGCAGTCTCCAACCGAGGTGCATCAGGGCGACCCGTTCGACATCTCCGTTGCGGTCCATGGTTCTTCGGCCGTCGACAAACCTCTGCTGCTGCGACTGTTTCAGCAGACCGCGGGAAGTGACGGAAAAGACCGCCGTGAGATTGCTCAGCAGGCAATCCGTATCACTGACGAAGCGATCCCTGTGACGACTCGACTCACGCAGTCGCTGAATGTGCCCGGCAAGTATGACTTCATTGCTCGAGTCGAATCGGCAGAAGGTCTGACCGAAATGACGCTGGACGACAACGAACGTCGTCGAACCGTCGAAGTCACCGATCGCAAGATGCGACTTCTGATTATCTCCAGCGGACCAATGCGAGATTACCAGTTCGTCCGTAACACGATGTACCGTCACAGCGGAGTGGAATCCGATGTGTGGCTCCAGACGGTGACACTCGACAACGTCGGAATGGTGTCTCAGGAATCACGCAAGCTGCTGACGGAGTTCCCCAAGACCGAAGCCGAGCTCTTCGAATACGACGTGATCGTGGCCTTTGACCCGGACTGGTCGCGTCTGTCTGCTGAACAGCAAACGTTTCTGAATCGCTGGGTCTCCGAACACTCCGGCGGACTTGTTGTCGTTGCAGGCGAGATCTACACGCCCAAGCTGGCTCAGGATCCAGATGCATTCCGTGACATCAGCGTTCTGTATCCTGTGCTGCTGAATCGGATGGTTCCGGAAATGGCGATTACGCAACGTTCCGACGAACCACACCCTTTGGTTCTGACACCGGAAGGCGGTGCAACGGAGTTCCTCAAGATTGCCGACGAAAGCGGTAATGCCACGACTGACCTCTGGAAGAAGTTCCGCGGGATTTATCGGTCGTATCCAATTCGAGGACTGCGAGATGGTGCTGCCGTGTTATTGCAGTACGACAATCCAAGAGCACGCACAGAACTTGGCGTGCCGCCGTTCCTCGTATCACAGTTTTACGGCACGGGTCGAACGATTTTCCTGGGCTCAGCCGAAACGTGGCGACTGCGAGAACTGTCATCGCAGGGACACCAGAGGTTCTGGACGAGTTTGATTCGTGAAGTGGGTCAGGGACGCCGCAACCGTGGAACAGCCCGAGGTTTGCTGACACTGGATCATTCTGAAGTCGCCCCGGGCCAGCCCGTGACCATTCGTGCCCAACTGTACGACGCGCAACTGAAGCCGCTCTCAACAGACAGCGTCTTGCTCACGATCACCGACCCGGACGGACAACCACTGACTGTGCCCGATCGACTGAACGCCGACGGACGAGGACTCGGTCAGTTCATCACGAACTTCCGCCCATCACGTCCCGGCCTGTATCGAATCTCAGTGCCAGTTCCGGAATCCGCCGATGTGCTGAATACCGTTCTGGATGTGGTCCTGCCGAATCTGGAATCACAGAACCCAACTCAGGATGTCGAAGAACTGACTCAGCTGACACGAGACACACAGGGACGCTACTTGAGCCTTTCTGAGATCTCGACTTTGCCATCTTTGCTGCCAGATCAGAGCCAGCCGATCGTTGTCGATGAACAACTGCGAACACTCTGGGACCGAGCCTGGCTCATGTACGCCGCCGCCGCCCTCCTCGGTTTCGAATGGATCATGCGCCGCATCTGGCGACTTTCATAGGCGATCTTCGAACCAAAATCCTCCCCACCCAAACCGAAGGTTAGGGAGGGGTCGAGCGAGCGCCAGCAAGCTCGGGGGTGGGGCAAGCTCAGTGTTCAGTTTTCAGTGCTCAGTTTTCAGACTGAGCCAAGTGTAAAACGATTGTCCTCAATCGTTCCCCCCGCGCACACCGCATCGGCTTTCCGCCCTCCGCTTTCCTTCCTCCCCACCCAAACCGAAGGTTAGGGAGGGGTCGAGCGAGCGCCAGCAAGCTCGGGGGTGGGCTAGGACGCCATCAGTCGGCGTTCCAGTTCATCCACCAGTTCTGCCACAGTGCGTCCGGCACAGGTGGTTGGAAGTCCAACCGCACCACCCGCTGTCACCAGTTCGCTGACACGTCGTTCAGCCGCAACAACGGTGCTGTGATCACGACCGCCAAAGTAAGAACCAATCTCACGATAGGCAGACTTGGTTAGCTTGCGGGAAAGGAACATGGCAATGGATCGAGGCAGTGCGACGGCTTTGCGTCGAGTTCCGGAACGCAGTTCTGCCGTCGTGACACCGAAGACCTCGCAAACAATCTTCTCCACATCACTGATGCGAACAAGACGCTTGCACTCTTCTTCCATCCCGCCCAGCGTTTCGCGAGCCACAGCGAGAGTGATTCTGCGGCCGGTCAGGCTGAAGAAACTCTCCAGCTGATTCAGAGCACCCTGAAGTTCGCGGACACCCTTGCCGCAGCGACGAAGCACATAGTCCAGAGCATCGTCACAGAAGATCGCCTTCATACTGGCCGTAAAACTCTTCGCAAGCTGCCGTCGAGTCTCCTCATCCGGAGATTCGACGCGACACACAAGCCCGCTCAAAAATCGAGTCGTCAGCTCTTCGCGATGTTTCGTCAGCATGCGAGGATGGCGGTCAGAAGAAATCACGACCTGACCGCCGTGTTCACTGACTTGAACGATCGTATGAAGAAATTCTTCCTGTGTCGCTCGCTTGTTATCCAGGAACTCAATGTTGTCGACGAGCAGCACGTCAACATTGCGGAATCGCTGACGGAACGAAGGCACCGTTCGTGACGCAAGAGCTGACGTGAAATAATTCGTGAAAGCTTCGCTCGTCAGATACATCACGTTCTTTGTCGGAAACCGACGACGAACATCCGAATAGATCGCTTCCAGCAGATGAGTCTTTCCGGTTCCTGTTCCGCCATAAATGAACAGCGGGTTGTATCGATCACCGGGGTTTGCAGAAATCTGCTTCGCTGCCAGCACTGCCAGGTTATTGCATTCACCCGAAACGAACGATTCGAATCCTCGAAACCGCCGACGGTTTGAAGGCAGCTGCAACCCGGTCGCCTGATCCGCATCCGCAGGCCGATCAACTCGACGAGCATGCGAACGAACAACGGGGCGAGCCGACCCTTCTGCAGCTTCGGATGAGGAAGAACTTGCCGGTGCTTCCAGCTTTTCCTGTCGCACAGATTCCGTCGTGGGCGAAGAGGAAGACAGAATCGAAGAAGCCACTGCATCTCCGGCGGCCGGCACTTCTGACATCAGACGTTCGTCGACTTCCAGCTGACAGGAAGCCGATGGGCCAAGCAGCGTTTGAGCCGCGCGAGTCAGCATGGAACGGAATCGTCGCAGCATCCAGCTCAGAATGAACGGATTGGCCACTCGAACCAGAAGCTGATCGCCTGCCACATCAAAGCGGCATCGCTTCTGAAACCAATGCTGGAAGTTCTGTTCGCCCACGATCTCTTTCACCACTGAAACGATCATCGTCTCAGAGGCGACCGAAGAATCCGCGCAGACGGAAGACTTTGCGTTCACGGTGGAATAAGCAGGCTGTAGTTCCGGGACCCGCGCAATATGAGGCGCTGGTGCGGACGTCAGTTTGTCGTCGTGACGTACGGGCTGCGTCATGCGCCCCTCCCTTGCGCCAGGCGCGCAGCATTCCCGAAGGCAATGAAGGAGCATACGCGCGGCAGAAAGCGCGGGCACTCCATCGCCTAAAAAGCACGAGGCCGGGTGTCGCTGTTAGACTGGCTTGTTTGACAGGATTTGTCCGACTCGCGATGCAGATTTCGCGTTCGGACCTCACTCACTCAACGGGCGGCGATGTTAACGGGACATGAAGAACTGTCAAACGTCGAAGTCTGAATTCCGCCTCGTCAAAAACGCGGTCGTTCCTAACTCATTCTCTGAGAAGAGTCTTCGCCCAATCGCCATTCTTTGCGAACAAATTTGCAAACGAAAGGGACTCGCAGGTTGACAGGGTGGAAAGCGGAAAGTGGAGAGCGGAAAGCCGGGGTTCCTGGTTCTTCGAGCTTGGTTCTTCGTGCCTGGTTGGCGAATGGAGGTTACGGGACATTCGTTCTTCGGACGTCGACGAAGGCGTCGTAGAAGCCGCTGCCGCCGGCCCAGTCGGTTGGCTCTTCCGGTGTCAGCACGTTGATGTTGCCTGCCGCTTGAGTCGCATCTATCAATCCACCAAACGGCATCCAGGTGACTCCCATGCTGACCTTGTCCGTGATGCGACAGACGGCGTGAACACTTCCCTGAGCATTCACGACCGATACCTGCTCGTCATCGATCAGTCCTCGGCTCGCAGCGTCGTCCGGATGAATCCAAACCTCCAGCACTCCCGCGCGACGACAATGCCAGTCCATATGGCTGTAGCTGGAGTTCAGGAAGAACAGTGTCTTACCGGTGATCAGCTGCAGTGGATAGTTCGAGTCCGAAGCAGTTCGAATCGCGCCGGGCGAAGGCAATGGATCGATACCCATCCGCTCAAGACCTTCCGAATACAGCTCCGCCCTGCCCGACGCTGTGGGAAATCCGCCCTTCGCAAACGGACGCCAGTCTTCTTCATGAGTCAGATGCAGATACCCATGCTCCATCAGACCTTCAAGAGTAATTCCCTGCAGCATCGGATGACCACTGTCGAGCGCTGTTCGTAACAACTGTTCGTCCGATTCAAACAGATGCGATTCCGTCCGCCCCATGGCTCGCGCGAGACGACGGAACAGTTCGGTGTTGCAGACTGATTCCCCCTGCGGTTCAATCGCGGGACGATTCAGCGACAGATAATGGTGCCCCCATGCAGGAACCAGATCCAGATGCTCAATCTGACTTGTCGCCGGCAGCACATAGTCGGCATAACGGGCCGTATCGGTGATGAATAGATCGTGGACAATCGTCAGCAGATTCTCACGCTCCAGTCCTCGCAGCACTTGCGCCTGATTTGGCAAAGTCGCCGCAGGATTTGCGTTGTACACAACCAGCGATCGAACCGGCGGCGAAAGCGTCGTGGAACATAGATCGTGCCCCAGATTGACCATGTTCAGCGTTCGAGTGCCCTTGACGTGCACTTCCGGCTTCAGCAGGCCGTTCATGTTCAACGTCGAATATTGCAGAGCGTGCGTTGATCGCGACAGCCCGCCGCCACGATGCCGCCAGGCTCCGATCAGAACGGGCAAACAGGCGATCGTCCGGAATGTCATCGCGCCGTTGTGATGATGCTCCAGCCCGATTAACGGCCGCAGCAATGACGGAGTCGTCGTGGCATATTCCTTCGCAAGCTGTTCAATCACATCGACCGACAGGCCGGTGATCTCCGCAACGCGAGCCGGCGGATACTGCTGTGCTCGTTCGGCCAGTTGAGAATATCCCGTTGCATACTGTTCGACGTAGTCATGGTCGACGTGGTTGTCTCGAATGATCACATGCATCATTCCCAGCGCCAGAGCTGCGTCGGTGCCGGGGCGAGGTGCGATGTGCCAGTCCGCAGCTTCCGCCGTACGAGTCCTGATCGGATCAATCACGACAATCTTCGCGCCTCGCTGCCGCGCCTCCAAAATGATCGGCCAGAGATGCATGTTGGTGACGATGGTGTTCGTCCCCCACAGCACGATCAAACGACTGTGAACAAAGTCTTCGGGATTGACGCCGGTTCCTGCTCCCTGAGTCGCAGCGATTCCGTTATGAGCCACGACGCCACAAATACTTCGTTCAATCTGGCTGGCGCCAAGCACACCAAAGAAGCGAAAGTCGAGCGATGAACTGGCGAGAAGACTCTGATTGCCGGCCGTGCTGAACGGAAGAATGGCTTCCGCACCGGACTCCTGAATGATGGCCTTCCATCGCGCCGCAATGTCGCTGAGTGCCTCGTCCCAGGAGACTCGAACAAACTTCGCATCGCCCTTCTTCCCAACACGCTTCAGAGGATGCAGAACGCGATCCGGGTGGTAGACTCGTTCAAGATAATGATTCACCTTGCCACACAGAGACCCGCGAGTAAACGGATGGTCGGGATCGCCATACAGTTTCTCCGCCCTGCCCTGATTCACTTCCACCATCCAGGTACAGGTATCCGGACAATCATGCCCACACGCACCACGAATCACCGAAAGCCCTGCCCCCACGTCAACCCCCTCAGCAGAATTCGATTGTCACCGAACGCCCGCCATGACACTTGCGTTCAAGCACTGCACCATCATCGATCCATCACGAACACAGTGTAAGCGCCGCACACACGACATCAAAAGTGTAGAGAGATTGTCCTCAATCGCTCCTAAATCGCTGTGGATCTCATCACAACCCTCTGCGTAAGCGACGGATCACTGCGTTAAACCGCGAGCCACCCCAAATGGCGAGCGGTGCGGCGTGAGCCCACCGAGTGCGATTCCTGCAACCTCTGCGGTTCCATCACAACCCGCTGCGTAAGCAAGGGATAACTGCGTTTAACCGCGAACCACCCCAAACGGCGAGCGGTGCGGCGTGAGCCCACCGAGTGCGATTCCCGCCACCTCTGCGATTCCATCACAACCCGCTGCGTAAGCAAGGGATCACTGCGTCAAACCGCGAGCCACTCCAAACAGGCGAGCGATGCGGCGTGAGCCCACCGAGTGCGATTCCTGCAACCCCTGCGGTTCCATCACAAACAAGAAACAACAAATCCTCGGAAGGCTAACACCTTCCGCTCGCCGTTGTGTTTGTCTTGTTTCATCCGCGTCAATCCACGTTCATCCGCGGTTAAGAAAAGCCGAAGCGCCGGTGCCATCCACCGATCAGATCGCATTCCTCACCGCTGTCCTGTTGCTTGCCCTATTCGCGTCCATTCGAGGTTCATATCGGAGTCACGGGCCAGCCATCATTCCTTCCATCACCGACGATCAGCATCCATCGCAGCACTCGTTAGTTTGTGATTCAAGCC
The DNA here is from genome assembly GCA_016795145.1 of Planctomycetaceae bacterium. Taxonomy (GTDB): domain Bacteria; phylum Planctomycetota; class Planctomycetia; order Planctomycetales; family Planctomycetaceae; genus SXXK01. The sequence continues at coordinate 42,295 of JAEUII010000173.1, read as the reverse complement.
CAGCGGGCTGACACAACCCCTGCCGGGGCCGTCAGGCCCCGGTTCCGTGACTCCGCTTCTTAAAGGCCCGGAGGGCCGACACATCCTTGTCCCTTGCTTTCAGAGCTCCCGCCATTCCCGCGAATGCAGGGAACCAAGGACGCCAACTCCTTAACCGCGGATGAACGCAGATCAACGCGGATAGCACATGGAAGCATGGGGCCAGCCGTCTGTCGTTTCGTCAGTGTGTGTTTGATGCCAAACCTTCGTTCCATTGGTGAGGCGACGATGTGGAAGACAAATGACAGGATGTGGACTCCAGACCGGCGTGTTGACACGCGCCGCTCGCCGGTGCTTTGAGGCTGTTTCATCTGCGTTAATCCGCGTTCATCTGCGGTTGAAAATCGCATTGCTGGGTTCCCGCCTGCGCGGGAATGACGCAGACCGGACTTTTGACGTAGCTGAAAAAACGGCTGAGGACAGTCGTTCTACCATCATTCATCGCGGCGGGACGACTTCTCCTTCGCATCCGGGTCGTACTCGGGCAATGCGGAGAATCCCAGAGCGACTTCGACTTTCTCTGCCAGAACTGCAAGTCGCCCAAAGAGGCGCATCTGAGTCGTCGCGAGACGTTCGAAGGCAATGTTGGAGACATAGAACATTGAAGCGAGGTTGTATTCTTCCGGCAGGTCGGGCATCGCAAATTCGCCGAGGCTCTTATCTCCTTCCGCATGATCGAACGGATATTCCATGCCACCGATTTTCCAGTGCAGTGATTTCAGCATTTCGTACAGCGCGTTGAGCTGATTGATAAACAGTTCAACAAACCTGCGGTTCTGCAGGTTCTCATCCAGATGGTGAAGCGAGATGATAGCTCGCCTGGACATCAGCCGAATTCCTCGCAGGTCGCCCATGATGTCCGTGATTTCCAGCGTGTGACGGACGAGCCTGACGACATCGTCACGAACCGATTCACCCTCCGGTACTTTTGGAATCACTTTGGGATGTGTGGCCAGTCGCAATGCGGCAGAAAGCCGCTGACCTGCGGCCGCTTCATAATCCAGCATGGACAGAGCAAGATGTCCAAGTCCCGCTTCTGCCAGTCGAGCGTACTGGGCGGCGGTCGTCTTTTTTGCCAGTGCAGTGTTGATAATGTCCACTCGCACCTGAGCCTGATGGAGCATTTCCAGGGACGACGCATCCATCTGAGAAGTCTCCGCGGACGAATGTCGTTCCAGCAGCTTGCGATAGCCGTCACAGTACTCCAGCATTTCCTTCCTGGATGACTTCAGTTCCTGCAGCGTGTCATTGGGCTGTTCACAACTTTCAGCAGCGTCGCGAGCTAACGGAAACGGATAAAAGACCGGCATGTGAACCTGAAAATAGCGATGCAGAGTCCTGGCCGCTGCCATCTCCGCTTTCTTTCGCTCCACCAGATCTTCAATCGGGTACAACAAGCCATCGTTGAACCGTGAACCCAGCACGGCCTTGTAATACTCGAGTGTGCAATGCTCCGCGTGCTTTCGAATATCGCGAAACAGCATCGAGGCCGCAGCCTTCTCCAGGCTTTCCGGGATCTGAAAGACACCGCGGGATGCGTGTTTCTTCGCGTTCTCAAATCGTTCCTGCTGACTGGGATGAGTATCAAACCAGCGCGTTATCTGCTTCGACTCATGTTCGTCAATAAGCTTGCGAAGTTTCGGCGACACGTCGTCGAGGCTCAGCGCGATCAGTCGCGGGAAGTCGTCAACGAGTCGCCCTTCCTTGTAAAAGTCGGTCAGGTCATCCTGAGCAAGCTGCTCCGCGTAGCCAAGTGCCACAATTCGACGGTGCGTTGTCATAAACGCGGCGTCACCCGAGATCGCCACCTCCACGCGATCCGCATCGAACTCCATCTGGCGAATCAGCAGGAAGCTGATAGCGTTTGTAAGGCAAAGGAACAGCCAGATCACGCTGCGTGCTACTGACACACCGATATACAGGATCCATCGCATCGCCCAGAGATGCGGACCTTTGCCACTCAGCCGATTCTCAAGCCATTCGTCCGTCGTATCTCGCGCAACCAGTGATCGAGCCAGCCAGGAATTGATGGAACGAATCAGAAAGCTGATCCTCATGCCGAACCGCTGCGAGAAATGTCCGAACTCGTGGGCCAGCACTCCGGTAAACTGCCGAAGAGTCAGTCGGTAAGCGAGTGGAATTCCTATGACCAGCTGCAGCCGTCGTGAGAAAGGGTTTGCACTCAGAAACGCCGCAGCCGCATTCGCCTGCATGTTGATACAGATTCGCTCGGGCGATGGAGCACCAATACTCTCACAGAGCCGTTCGACGAACGCATAAAGCTCGGGCTCGTCGCTGCGTTTCAATTCCGTCAACTTGCTGTCCGCAGAGCCTCGAATGAAGAACGGCTTAAACAGAAAGAAGATCACAAACGGGCCAAAGAACAATGGGATGAAATACAGCACACACCCAATCAACCCGGTACTGCAAAGGACGAAATTGCCGACAGCATGCCTGTAGTACAACCACAGCGACAGGGCGGCGGTGGCGATGTATCCAACTGGGATCAGAAGAACCATCGCTGCGACAAGGGCCAGCGACAGACGATACATCGGTGTCATGCCGGACGCTGAAACGGAAGTGGCAACCGACTTCAGAAGGACCTCCCGGTGACGAACACAAGCCGGCTGCTTGCCAGGCTCTGGCTCCGGTCGCGTTCGGTTACGACGTTTCGGACCGGACTGAAGAGCCGAAAACCAGTTTTGATTCGCACTTTGCGATGCAGACGAACTCTTTGACACGGTTGCACACTTCCTGAATGAACTGCAATGAACGGGCGATCACAGAACGAGATTGCAGATCAGGGTATTGGGATGCCATCACGAACCGGACATGGGATGATCACTTCGGCTGAAAGTGAGTTTGTCTTTCCCCGAGGCCTTCGTTCACTGGAAGGCGAAGACTGCAGAATGAGCCTTGCATCATCCGAAACGCTTTCCGGCAATTCGGCTGCCGTCTGATACACAACCACACTCTTCCCATGAATCGCCTCAGTGATTGATGCACCTTCTGTGACAAACAGGAATTGACAGGTATCAGGCACAACAGCAATCGTCTGGTTCGCGAGCAGGAAGCGAAAACCTGAAAGGTCGGGTTCCGGCTCCACGGCTTCTTCCGCGGTCTGTTCCGCTTCATCATCACTTTTCTTCGCTGAATCACCGCCCTGTGGCGATGCGTTTGTCGTTTGTTCGACAGGAGGCGGCACCACGCGTCGCATTTCCAACGGGACAGGCACAGCGAGGTGCTGACCAGACTGGATGACGGGAATTCCGCCGGTAATACGTGGTGACCAGGGTACCGTCAGTTCGTCATCGGAAACGACGGTAGCCTTGAGTCGAACAGTCGATTCGCCGGGCCTGAGCACACTAATCTCTTCAACGCCTGTGAAGCCCTTTCCGCGAATTGAAAGAGTCTTTGATTCTTTATCGGTTGAAACAGATTCCATTGACAAGGGAGCTGACCTTGCGCGAACGTCGAGAAGTCGGATCTCAGGATCTCCAGACACTGGATACGGTCGCGCTGCATCTGTCGCAGCGGCCACTAGCTCCGGATCGGAGGCCATACGAATTGCCTGCTTGACGAACATTCTCTCAGACTCAACTGAAGCGTTCGACCAGATTCTGACGCCGTTGAGATCGTAATCCGCCCTGATCTGCAGTGGCTCTCCATCGCACTTCGAAACATCAACGAGTTCGCCGGTAACCAGACTGATGGTCAGCAGATAGCCCTCTTTGGTCGCAACAACCATGCACTCGTTCTTGCAAACGGCGATGTCTGTCACGGTCAATCCCGCAAGGTCTCTCTGAAACAAAGGTGCTGCCGTTTTTTCTGAGATCACCTCGAGTTTCTGATCTCCGACAACAATCACCAGACGATTCAGACGCACTTCAGTGGCGGCCAAATGTTCAATCGGAATTGTGGCGGTGACACTGAATTCCGGAGGAACAGTACCGTTAAACCAGTGGATGCGCCGATCTGTTCCTGCCATCAGATAGCCTCGACAATTCGTCGCCAGACAGATTCGACGAAGTGCATGTGGAAAGCGGAACTCGGTAAGTCGCCGTTGGGCATGATTGTAGATGCCTGCGCGCCCATCTTCGGTTGCGAACAGCAGGGTACCAGTCGTCATGAGCGTACAGTCAACGATCCTTGAATCAGATAGACGCGTTCTGTTGAGTTCGATGCCCTTCTCGTTCAAAAACTTCACCAATCCATCTGAGCCAACAGCAGCAAAGATCACAGGTCGATGACTGAGTGGAATCAGCTGGCCAGGGGACGCATGGTCGGGAAACGGAAAGTCCGTTCGAAACCCTTCCCAAATATGTGAGTATCGAACGTGGCCTTCGGCATTAACTACCAATGAGTGCTGTCCATCGTGACTCACAAAAACGTTCGCCGGTTCCGACCACGTCAGAATCGGATCGATCCTCTCGGCCGTTCCCAGAACTTCTCGCAGGTCGACCATCCCGTCCGGAGACAACACCTTGTCTTCGGAATCTCCCGTACCAGGAGTCTTTGTATCGGGCACAACGGGCGTGACCTTGGCGTTGTCCATCGCAGCTGTGGCATCGACCGGCGCTGCGATTTCTGGCGATGGCGTATTTGTCGACTCCTTGGGCACAGTGGCGGCTATCCTGGCTGCTGATTCCCTGGCAATTCGCTGTTGCTCTGCAGCCTGAGCCAACTGTCGCTCCCGCTCCTCGTTCGCTATACGGGTTTTCTCTCGCTCCGCTTCCTGCGACTTGAGTGCCTGAGCCTCATCCTCTCTTCGAATGGTGTAGCTCAGCCAAAAAGCACTGACTGCCGTACCAAACAGAAGTACTGTGGAAATGACGGGGATGATGTAGTTGACCAGCAGCGACCTTCGTTCAGCCTTTTGCTTTTCGTCGTCTACCGTCGGAATCATGACAGCAACGAAATCGATCTCACAAACCGGGCATCGTCGGGATTTGCCGATGTCATCTTTGTCGCAGGGAATCAGCTCGTCACAAATCGGACATTGCGTTTGCATCGTGGTGGGATCTTCGTCGTTGCTGGTGGGAAGCGTCGTTGAAGCAGTATTTCAAAAGGCATGGAATCGCGTCGTGAACTTCCCAGGCCCTCAGTAGGTAAGTAGACAGCATCTTCCAGTATCATGCAACTTGCACTACGGCCTTGCCTCGGGGACGCTCACAGCGATTGTCCCGGAGTGCTTCGGGGTGATGCGGCCGTCGCGGTTCGCTTTGGGGACAGCTCGCGTTCGAGGGCGACATGTTCGCCGTTTCGCCGTTAGCTGTCGCGGCCCCCTCCCGATCTTGCTGACGCTCGATCGACCTCCCCCAAACGGAGTTTGGGGGAGGGACTTGTTGAGCGGCGTCAGAGGCTCTTTGATGCTTCGTAAACCACTTTGCCGCCGACGATTGTCGTGACGACTCTGGTACGAGTGATCTCCTCCGGCGGACCTTTGAAAATGTCCTGTGACAGGATGACCATGTCGGCCAGCATTCCGGGGCGAAGAGATCCTTTGGAGGTCTCCGCAAACTCCGCGCGAGCCGAGCCGGCGGTGTAGGCTCGAACGGCTTCTTCCACCGTGATCTTCTGCTCGGGAACCCAACCGTCGGGGTTTTTTCCATCCAGTGTTCGGCGAGTCACGGCGGCGGCGATGCCCTGGATGGGATCCAGAGTGGCAACGTTCCAGTCGGAACCAAATGCCAGGACAGCTCCGGCATCCAGCAGTGATCGAAACGCATACGTCCCCTTCGCACGTTCCGGGCCGATGCGTTTCAGTGCCCAGCGGCCATCGTCGGCACAGTGCATTGGCTGCATGGAAGCGATCACACCAATCTCAGCAAACCGCGAGATGTCTTCCATCCGCAAATGCTGAGCATGCTCAATGCGAAACCGACGATCCTTCGCGCCGTTGATGCGACTGACCTGATCGAAGATTATCAGCATCTGATCGTTGGCCTTGTCTCCGATGGCGTGCACAACCACCTGAAGTCCGGCTCGGTCTGCGCCCTGGACTCGCTGCAGCATCACGCCGTCAGGGAACATTTCATCCCCTGGCAAACCAGACGTTTCCGGACTGTCGAGATACGGTTCAAAGAACAGTGCAGTCGTCGAACCAAGGCTTCCGTCCGCAAATCCCTTTAACCCGCCTTCTCGAATCCAGTCGTCTCCCTGCGCCGCTTTCAGACCGGCATCGGCCGATTTTTTCCACGCAGGCAGTGGGGCGAAGGCATAGATTCGAGTCTTGAGTTCTCCTCGTTGATGCAGTTCCCTGAAGACACTGACATCACTTGCTCCGGACATATCCTGCACGCTTGTGACGCCGAGCGATGCGGCATAATCCGTCGCCGCCTTGACGGCTCGAAGGCGTGCTTCGAATGAGATTCCAGGAATCCGACGCGACACAAGAGACATCGCCGCGTCTTTCAGAATGCCGGTCGGTTCACCAGTCTGCGAATGACGAACAATCAGGCCTCCGTCCGGATCTGTCGTCTCCTTTGTGACTCCTCCCAGCTGCAGAGCCAGTGAATTGGCCAGTGCCATGTGACCATCGAGCCGGCTGATCATGACGGGGTTGTCGCGAGTCACCGAATCGATCCATTCGCGATCCGGCAGTTCACCCGACGGCCAGTTTTCATGATCCCAGTCACCACCGGTGATCCACTGCCCCTTCGGCAACGACGACGCATAGTCACGAAGCCGAGAGACGAACTCTTCTTTCGTCTTCGCATCTCGCAACTGAACCGAAGACAGCTGCAAGCCGCCCGACAGAAAATGAACGTGGGCATCGTTGAAGCCTGGAACAACAACTTTGCCATCGGCCTGAATAACGCGAGTCTTTGGACCGATCAGCCGCTCAATCTCGACACGACTTCCAACGGCCAGAATCTTTTCGCCGCGACTCGCGATGGCCTCATGGATCGAATTGCCATCGTCCATCGAATGAATGCTGGCTCCGACGATGACAACATCAGCCTTGTCGAGCAACTCCGATTGTGTCGGCGCTGCGAAAACTCGGTTCCAACAGACGATCAGGAGCACTGAAAGGACAACCTGCGGCTGAAGTGCGGTGGTCATTCGTCTTGTCCTTTAGCCCTCTCGGCCCGGTCTTTCGGGCTGCGCTGTTACGTAAGGAAGCGTGTCATTCGAGTGATCCTGCTTCTCAACAAATGCACATTGTGCTGCGCATGCCACCGATTGCAAACGCTTGACGGGGCCGACTGGGCCAACTGCGCAATCGATCTAACCGTCACAGCCTGCCATTGGATGCTAATGTCCGGAAGGCAGTTTCGATACGACCCGGGAAAGTTCGCAAGTCCACGCAGACTGCTGCGATATCGATGGCACGGATTGCCGCGCGAAGTTTCGTGATGCGTCCGAAGGAGCTGGACACCACGGCTGGCTCCGGCATTTTGCCTGAAGACCACGCGTTCCGCATTGGGCTCGGCGACCTGCTTCCATTGAAACACATGTCCTGACTATGAATGATCCTGGAGCAGCGGAATGACAACCACGCTGGTAGATTCCAATGAGTCACTGCTGGAAGCAGTGCGAGCAATCGCGACGTCGGATGACTGTGAACTTCCGATGCTCCCTGAAGTGGCCGCGGAGCTGCTTCGCCTGACGAACGATGTGGACTGTGAAGCCTCTGACATCGTCGCCCTGATCAAACGCGACCAGTCACTCACGACACATCTGCTGCGTATCGCCAATTCAGTTCGCTACAACACAGGCGTCACTGTTTCGTCGATTCAGCAGGCAGTTGCCCGACTGGGTTTGATTTGTGTTCGTGAAATTACCGTGCTCATTTCCTGTCAGTGTCGTATCTTCGATGTGCCGGGCTTTGAGAAGGATGTCCGAATCTCGTTTCGACGTTCACTGGCCACTGGTGCGTTCTGTCAGGAAATTGCTCGTGTACGCCGCATGAACGTTGAAGAGGCGTTTCTCAGCGGGCTGCTTCACGACGTTGGACGACCAATCCTGTTCCAGGCTCTTGCCGACCGTCGCAGGAAGCAGGGACTCAAGGCAACCGACGCAGAGATCATTCAGGCCGCCGACGATCATCGAGTCGTTCTGGCTGCGCGACTGATTGGAGCGTGGGGGCTGACCGATCGCGTAGCCGAAGCGGTTCAGTATCAGCTCAATCCTGAACAGGCGCCAAACTGCGTTCCTCAGGCGGCAGCCGTACGACTTGCGATGGATCTGGCGATGAACGCGCTGGATCCGAATGCGATGGCCTTTGACGACAAAAACCCTCATCCGATGCTGGCTGTACTCGGCCTGTATTCGGAACAATTCAATACGATCGCCCGACACAGGGATGAAATTCTGGAGTGGGTGAACAGCACAACATGATTACAAACCGACACGATTACGACGTCATTGTGATTGGCAGCGGACCTGCCGGTCAGAATGCAGCACTCGAAGCCGCATCTCGCGACGCCCATGTTCTGGTTGTTGAACGTGAGTCTGCTGTTGGCGGGGCCTGCGTGCAGTACGGAACGATTCCCAGCAAGACGCTCCGTGAAACGGCTCTCTCGCTGACAACGTTCCAGCGGCGCAGCGGCGATGTGTATCGAATCTCGCATGATTCGCAGCTCAGCGTCTGCAGCCTGATGAAACGACTGAACGACGTCGTTCACGCATATCAGGAAACAACTCGACGCAGCCTGGAGTTTGCGAGCATCTGCCGAACCTGGGGAAAGGCTCGATTCCTTTCAACCAACGAAGTCTGCATCGAGAAAATCACGGGCGAGAAGTTCATTGCGTCGGCAGAGACGATTGTGATCGCGACCGGATCACGGCCTCGAAACCCTGCGAACATTTCGGTTGATCACGAAAACGTCCTCGACAGCGACTCGATCCTGTCCATGTCCTACCTGCCTCAATCACTGCTCGTCTTTGGCGCGGGAGTGATTGCCTGTGAGTATGCCGCGACATTCGCTGCGCTCGGTGTTAAGGTCACGATGATCGACCGAGGAGACTATCCACTTTGCTTCCTCGATCCCGAGATCGTCAGCTTCTTCGTGCAGCAACTGGAATCGACAGGCGGATGCTTCCGAGGCAAGAGCGACGTTCAATCTGCAAAGTTTGACGGTGTCAGTGCGGTTAAGGCCACACTGGCTGGCGGGGAAGTTCTGAAGGCCGACAAGGCGTTCGTCGCGCTCGGGCGAGTGGCCAACCTGGATTCTCTGGAAATTGACAAGGCGGGCCTCTCGGTCAACGAACGCGGTCTGCTGAACGTTAACGAATACTGTCAGACGAGCGTGCCGAACATCTATGCTGTCGGTGATACGATTGGACCACCGGCCCTCGCCTCGGCTTCGATGGAACAGGGGCGTCGGTCAATGTGTCATGCACTGACAGGAAAGTTTCGTGAAGGACAGGGATCGCTTCCTGCGGGCATCTACACGATTCCCGAAATGGCCACCGTCGGACTCACCGAACGTGAGGCCGTTCAGAAGTACGGGAACCCTGTCGTGGCACGAGTGCCATGGGATCGAGTCGCCCGCGCGCACATCACGGCGTCGACGTCCGGGGTTCTGAAACTTGTCACAGATCCCGAGGGTGAAAAAGTGCTCGGTGTTCAGATCGCCGGTGACAGCGCGACGGAACTCATTCACATCGGACAGATGGCCATTATCGGCAACATGAACGTTGATGTGTTCGTCAACAACACATTCAACTTCCCAACGATGGCAGAAACGTACCGCATCGCCGCACTCGACATTCTGCAGCAGCGGGAGATCCTTCGAGGCAGCGCAACAGGACGAACGATCTTCCCGACACACGTTCGATCGGAGATCGCTTCAGGGATCTGACAACGACCTGTCGAAACCAGACTCCTGAATTATCGCCCCGGCGATTAACGCACTACCTGATGATCGTCGTCAGTTCCTGAAGCACTTCGTCGGTCACAGTGATCGTTCGGGCGTTGGCCGAGAAGCCTCGCTGTGCAATGATCAGGCGAGTAAACTCCAGGGCAAGGTCCACATTCGAACCTTCAAGCTGTCCGGATCGTACGGATCCTCGATTTCCCGTCAGCGATGTTCCGAATTCCGGGTTACCGCTGGCGAGAGAAGATTCGTAATAGTTGGCTCCGACCGAGACCAGACCGTCAACGTTTCGGAACGATGCGATCGCCAGCTGAGCAAGCGGAATGCTTAGCCCGTTCGTGGCGAGACCAAAGAGCGTTCCATCCGTGTCGACCTGAACTTCGGCCAGCTCTCCAGGTGGATATCCGTCGGGAGACAGTTCCAGTGAGGAAGCAACACCCAGTTGGGTCAGGCCGTCGAACTCACCGGGGTCACCAAAGTACAGCTCGATGTTCTGCGGAGAAGGCTGGCCATCAAACTGCACGGTAATGTTGATGTCGCCGACACCAGTTCCGGTGACCTGAGCAAACGAACCATTTGCGGAAAATGACACGCCCTGCACTTCGGCATCCAGCATAATGCCGTCGATCGGCGAGACGTCGGCCAGCATGTTCCACGACCCGTCTGCCTGCTTGGTAAATGTCAGACCGATCGAGTGGGCTGCACCGCTTTCATCAAAGACCTCCACGGCCTGGTAGACGGTGTCTGCATCCTTGCCTTTGTCGGTTTCGATCATGGCAACATCTTCCCAGTCCGATCGACCGGTGTTGGTCGGGCCGTCCGAGAATGTAATGTTGAGGAACGATGGACCAGTGTTGTTGTCGGTGGCGACAATATTTCCGAAGCTGTCCAGGGACACGGTGGCTCCGCCGAACGCAGCATTCAGGCGAGCAATCAGGTCTCCCACGGTGGTTGTCCCGTCAACGTCCATGTCCGTAAGATCCGGCAGAGAACCATCCGGTTTGCGTCCGGAAATCATCAGTCGGTCATTCGTGACGTAATCGACTGTATTGGTATCCAGTTCATTCAGAAAAGTACCAAGGGACGCTGGGTTTCCGGACGTCGTCAGCGGAATCGAAGTTGTCAGCTCCTGGGAGACTGGTCCCGTTGACATCGAGGACAGATTGCCTTTCACATCCAGCTGAGAAGTAATCTGGCCAGGAATGTTTGTTCCTTTGGGGACGTAGATGCGGTTGTCACCAGCCTGCTGAAAAGACGGAAGGTCTCCGTTGGCTTCTCCGACAGTTCCGAATCGCTGCACCAGATAACCGGTTGAAGGGTCCGAAAGGTAACCGCTTTCATCCAGTGAGAACGCTCCGGCACGAGTAAAGTAAACTCGTTCCGCGGATGTGGCCACGAAGAAACCGCCTCCGTCGATCGCCATGTCCAGGTCATTGCCGGTGGCTTCAAGGTTCCCCTGAGCAAAGTTCAGGTCCACCTGTGACAGTCGGCTTCCGGTACCGATCTGCACCGCATTCACGCTGCCCAGAAGTCCGGTGGACGACGACGAAGATCCTCGCTGCACTTCGTACATCAAGTCCGAAAACAGAGCACGCGAAGATTTGAACGCCGTCGTGTTGAGGTTGGCAAGGTTGTTACCGACCACTTCCAGCATCTTCTGATGACCGCGAAGACCTGAAATACCGGTTAAGAGTGAGTTGGCCATGGTTCTGTCTGCCAGGAACGTTCGTTCCTGCCTCCTTGAGACAAAATTCTGTTTGGACTGTTCGAATTGACTCTGTGTTCAGACTCTACATCACCTGTCACAACGTGAATTATCTGCTGAGTTCCGAGAGGTCGGTCGCAACTCCCTGAATGTCGCTCATCGGCATGAACGTGTTTCCGATGCGGACGAGCACCTGGCCCGAGTCCGGCTTAATTTCCGAGACGACGCCGACGTCTCCAGTGGCTTCACCATAGCGAACACTCTTTCCCAGCAGACCAGCGCCGGCGTTCAGCAGCTGCAACTGTGAGAGGTCCGTGTTCCCCGAAGTTGCGACCAGTTTGTCGAGCTTCTCGCCGACCGATTTGAATTCGCTGTTGAGATTTTCGATCCCTTCGACCGTCGAAAACTGAGCCAGCTGCTGCAGGAATTCCTGCTGACCGACTGGCTGCATTGGGTCCTGGTTCTGAAGCTGAGTTGCCAGCAGCTGAAGAAACTGGTTCTTTCCCAGTTCCGCGTTGAACGTTGTACTCGACATCCCTGTTCCTCCTCATCAAGTTCCATTGTGGCCTGACCGCGAACGCCCCATGAGATCTTTCGCGTGTTCCTCTCAGGCTCGAAAACTCAGCGCATTCGATGACTCCTGCGGAACAGCCGTGGCGGAAACTCCGCGGCTGCCTGCAGAACCATTCACTCCCCGTCGGCCTCCCACAGATCGCAGCCCCATACTCGACTCGCGGGTGTCAGACGACTCTCGCCGCTGACTTGACGAAGAATCACTCTGTCCCATCATCCCCGGTGACAGAAACTCCAGTGCTTTCAAATTCAGATCCTGACTCTTCAACTGCTGTTCGATCTCAGATCCGCGAGCCAGCAGCATGTCCATCGTCACTGCTTCTCTCGCTGTGACTCGAACCGCAAGACCGTCTTTTGTTTTCGACAGTTCGATGGTCATCTCGCCGAGTTCAGGCGGATCGAGTCGAACGGTCAGTCGATCGTTTTCAGAGCTACTTCCACGTTCAAGATGTTCCAGTACCGCCCGAGAGACTTGAGCAGACAATGGCTGACGGACTTCCGACGCCACGGTCGATGCAAAATCCGACGTGGCTGAACTCGAGACGACTCCGGCAGAAGAAGCGGACGCAGCAGTATTACCAAACGATGAAGAAACGCCCGCAGTTTCACTTGTTAATGATTGCTGAGCAGAACTTCCGGATTCAGACCCTGAGTTCCGTTGCCCGGACAAATCGCCTCCTTGAGTCATCGTTGCAGACAGACTCGCGATCGCAGCCGTGTCGATCCCTGTCTGAGTTACCGTACCGGCGGGAAGACCGCCGGGCATCGTACCAGTGCTCACATCGCTGCTGCGCTGCCCTGATGTCGCGATGGTGCCGACAGCAACTCCGCTGCTCGAACTGCCCATAGCTGATGTCGTCGCGCTCACTGGACTTTCCATCGACCGCTGCAGCGCGGACAGGATCTTCTCAGTGACGTCATCCGGATCTGCCTGAATCGTCATCAATGCATCAGATGGCTTTGTCACTTTCAGAACAGGTGCCGCGGTCGCAGCAGCTTCAGTGGCTTTGCTCGCTTCAAGGGCCTTCGTCGTCTGGATGGCAGACAGTCGAAGTTCGCTGAGTGTTTCAGAGACCGTATTGGTCGGCTGGCTGGAAACAACCTCCGTCTTTGCAGGATCTTTCTGAACTGGCTGCTGCAGAACGTCTCGACTGTTGTCCGTCGCCTGAGTCTGCTGGGCATTCAGCAATGGCTTCAGGAGCTCTTCAACGGAGGAGTCCGTTTGTTCTTTTGTTTCGACCGCGACAGGTTCGATCTTCACCGGAGTCGTATCGGTCAACGCGGCAGCAGCATTCTGCTTCTGAGCTGACGTGTCGCTGGTTTGTTCCGGCAGCGTCAGCGTCTGAGACTCCGACTTCGCATCGGCGGCCTTTGCACTCACGTCAGCAACCAGATTTACGTCCTTCTTTGCCGCGTCTTTCGGGACTTCCGCTTTGACCTGCTGAACCTGTCCGGAAGCCATCATCGCCTGATTCAGCACATCGGAGAAATCGTCTTCGTCTGAATCGTCGTCCCGCTTCTCGTTGTCGACCGGCGTCTCTTCCTCGCTCTTTCGAACATCATCTGATCGTCGCGAAACGGGAGCTTCATCGACCGGCTGCGTTGGTTCCATTCTGCGCGACTCGATCGGAGCTGCTTTCAGAAAGTCTGCACCAACTGGCATTGCTGGAGTAATGACCATGGGTTCTCAGCGTCCTGCTTTTCAGGGCATCAGCCCCGATCCCGAAGAGATCTGCCGGTCCTCGACTGAAGGCCTCGATGTTCGATCCCTTCAGCCATATTTTCCGCGCAGTGAACTTGCTAAGCAGATCGCATTCCATCACGACTCTTCCGACCCTGGGGATTTTTCCTTCCCTGGTTCCAAAGGCTGTGATTTGACGGGGCTTTTTCCGCAGAAAGTTGGCAAGTTCTTCGAATCGCCTCAGACGCACACGAGGCCTGCGGAAACTTTTTCCGAGCGGCTCCGCTCTACTCGGACTTCTTTTCCTCTTTCGCTCCAGTACCCTTGTCACTCTTTGAAGAGTCTTCCGGCTTCACCGATTGCGCAGAGGATTCTTCCTGCTTCCTGATCCAGGATTTGCCTGCTTCCGACGCAACAAACTCGGCATACTCAGGCACGGAGGACAGATCGCGAAACTCAAGACCAAAGGTCTTACCGACTTCATCCAGAAGCCGAGCCGTCTCTTCAAAGTTTCGAGTTTTCAGTGCGACCGCAATCTCCATCCAGTAAACATCCGATCGGTCCGGACAAACCGTCTTCACTCGAACGACAGCCTCGCGAGCGGCGTCGGTTTTCCCTGTGGCCAGCAGCGCATCGACTTTCAGAAGATCGAGGTACGGATCTTCAATGACCTTCTGAAGTCGATCCACAATCTGGATCACCTCCTCATGACGGCCCTGTTTCTTTCGCAGGGCAAACAGAGGGAAGTCTGAACATGGCTGACCGGGAGCTGCTTTGGCTAAGGCCTCAACCACAGACTCCTGCTCGGATTCTCCAAGAGCCTGTGAAATCACAAGTCGAGTCATCAGGATGGTTCGGTCGTCCAGGAGTTCCGGTGTGAGTTCATCAAACTTTGCGAATGCGTCCTCGAACTTCTCCTGGCTCGTCAGCACATTGATGGATCGCAGAACATCTCGGTTCTTCAGGATCTCGCCTTCAGAACCGGACAGCTGGCCGACGATCGTTGCGTCTTCTGCTGCGAGAGCAGGGATCAGGACTCGACGAACAGACTCCGACAGTGATTCGCCGGAGAGATACAGATACACGTTGGTAATCAGCGGCTTTTCGCCCACAAGTTCGACGACGAGTTCGTGGTAGTTGACGCCTCCGTCTTCGGGCATAGTCAGCCGAAAAAGCGGACGGAGCTGACCATCTTTCGAAACGAGTCGAACGAAGCGATAGTCACCACCGCTGCGAATCGCCTGGACGATCTTCTCCGGTAGGTCGGAAACCCCTTCAACCTGTTTCAACCCGCGAACCACTTCTTCTTTTTCATCGGGGACAATGACAAAGCCGGCAAGGATCTGGTCCATGAGCTGGTTCTGATCAAACAACTTGCCCAGTTCTGTCGCGCTTTGATGAGCGATCGCGGCATCCAGCTGCTTCACCAGATCTTTGACCTGCTGCTCATTCGCCACTGGCAAAGTCCGAGGACTAATCGTGACCTTCGGCGTCGTTTCGTCCGCCTGAGCCTGAGACTTTTCGGGAGGCGCAGGCGGGGAAGATGATTCACGGCTGCAGCCAATGCTGAAACAGCAGACGATGGCAGAAATCAGGGCGACTGCAGGCCGGCGAATGAAGCTCATTCGAGTGTCTTTCTGACGCAGGGAGCGGACAACGATTCGGCTTGCATTCTGAATCAGCGGCAACCATCTGTCGAATCGGACGCCTCGAAGTCTCACCCGGGACAATCAACGATTTGAGAAACGCAGCAATTGCCCGCAGAACGTCGATGGACGGAGAACTTCAGTACAACTTTGTCCTTGAAGCCGCGCAGTCGCTCGGCTGCCACCATCCTGTAACAACCGACGCGCTGCGCGATCTGCGAAAAGTGAGCATGAATCAACCGGCTACTTGCTTGTCAGTTCCTTCAACGCATCGATCACCTGATCATCGTGACCGTCGACCGACACTTTTTTCCAGAGCTTTGCAATTTTGCCCGCGGGATCAATGATGAAGGTCGATCGCTGAATGCCCATCGACACTTTTCCGTACATGTTCTTCTCGCGCCATGCTCCATACTTTTCAGCGAGTTCATGCTCGGTGTCGGCGAGCAGCGGGAAGTTGAGTTCAAACTTCTGAGTGAACTTCTGGTGCTTCTCAACACTGTCCGCACTGACACCAAGGACTGCCGCACCTAGATCCTGAATTTCCTTCTGGCGATCTCGAAACGCGCAGGCTTCGCGAGTACAGCCTGGAGTATCGTCCTTTGGATAGAAGTACAGAACGACGTACTTTCCTTTGTAATCTGACAGCTTCACCGTGCTGCCATCCGTCGCCTTCAGGGAAAATGCAGGAGCCTTTGCCGGGGGTTCAATCCAGTCCGCCATGGTGTCTTACTTTCCGATTCGCGCCGACACGGTTCTTCGTGTGGCCAACAAAAAAAGCCTGACTCGATCTGACAGGTTCCAGATTCCGGGGGAACGGTCTGGAAGCGTCACTGCGATCGAAACTCAGGCTTTTTATAGTCGTCTCAGGAAACTTGTCCTATCGAACGACCGGAATGTTTCAGAAGATCGGGCACTGTCCTGCGGGCTCAGTCTGCCAGAACCCATTTTGTGTGGATTTCGGTAAACGGCTGAGGACAGCCGTTCCACCCTGTGGTCAGTTGTCTTCGCCAGACACGTCACCGGCTCCGAAGAATCCTGGAGCGGTTGTGCGAGCACGTTCCGGAAGTTCGTGATCCGCCAGGACGGTGATTCGAACCATCTCTGCAGTGCTGTTCACACCCAGCTTGCGAGCAGCGTTGGCTCGATGCTTTTCAATGGTCTTCACACTGATCTGAAGTTCCTGAGCAATGCTCTTGTTCGCAAGGCCGCTGGACACCAGCTGGACGACCTGCAGTTCGCGGCGTGACAGACGACGAATCTGCTGACGTGCAGCATCTCGTCGAGACAACCAGCTTCGATACGCATTGTCTTCACCGGATGGAGCGGATGAACCGGCCGGGGCAGCTGGAGCAAGTGTCTGAATCATCTCTAAACCTCGTCAGTGAGTTTTCTGTTTCGCTAAATCCGGATAACTGCGTTTGGTTTACTTGTCAGTTGATTTCTTCGGGCTGCACTGGCTTCAGTCTTATGACCGGAACCAGCATTTTTTGAATCACAAAAAGTTACGGGCAGTTCCTCTGGGTGAATCCTGGTACTTTGCTCACACAGGAGTTGTTGCCCTGTGAATCGAGGGGATTGTCATGAACTTGCATGAAAACACCCGTAGCAAAGCGCCTTACCAACGAATTACCGAAGTCACCCCAACCTCGTCGGACTTTCCCTGAGAGGAAACCCTCGTACAGCAGGCAGCGTTGGTACACGTCGCGTTTTTACGTATCACGAAGTGCCGTAATGGACTTCGCCAGAGCTATGGAGGGGGTCTCGTCAGAGCTATGGAGGGATTTCGTTAGAGCTATGGAGGAGTTTCGTCATTCCCGCGCAGGCGGGAACCCAGAGCGTCGAAAACTGGGTTCCCGCCTGCGCGGGAATGACCGTTCAACCCAAATGTGGGTTTGACAAGCCGCCAGAAGTCCCGCTGACTCCGACCTACCCTTCAATCCTGCGTGACCGAGGAAGTCTGGCGACTTCCACGACGCTGGACGGGCAAATTGCCACATTTCAGGTGCAAAGCTTGACCGTCAGAATACGATGAAATACAAGCTGTCTCCCGCCTTTTGTGACTTCTTACTTCCCTCCTCCGTCGCCTTGCTGACTAAGTCCTCGACTTGGCCAACTGGCATCCACAGCATTCAGAAGAGTGCACCGTCAGGCACCAGCCTTCAAACCGGCCCGGTCGCCAGCGAATCAACTCGAACCCGCCTCAGGACTGAACCTATGCTGACAATCACAGGTCGCCAACACGGTCGCTCATCCGGTTTCTGCGACGGAGTTTCTCGCCGCGACTTCATGACCATTGGAAGCATGGCGCTGGGAGGCATTAGCCTCGCGCAGACTCTGCAGGCCGAAGAAGAAACAAAGAAGTCTCGAGGCCACAAGGCCATCATCAACATCTATCTGCCAGGCGGCCCGCCACATCTGGACATGTGGGATCCGAAGCCGGATGCTCCTGCGGAGATTCGAGGAGAGTTCGCGGCCATCCCGACAAACGTGCCTGGCATTTTCGTCAGTGAGCTGTTTCCTCGCATGGCTCAGATGATGGACAAGTTCGTGCTCGTTCGTTCGCTCTCGGATTCCGATGGAGCCCACGACGCTTACCAGTGCATGACCGGCCGGCGCAAAGGAAGTCGGCAGCCGCCAGGAGGCTGGCCATCCGGTGGTGCATGGGTTTCTCACATGGCCGGTCAGGTCACGCCGGCGATCCCGGCCAACGTCGCTCTGATGTATCAAACGGGAAACCGAACGTGGGGCGAACCAGGAACCGGCGGCTTCCTTGGTGTCGCTCATGCTCCGTTCAATCTGGTCGGACGTGAAGCGCGAAGCAAGCCGGAAAACATGACTCTGAACGGCATCACGCTGGAGAAGCTTCAGGATCGAACCAGCCTCATGAAATCGCTTGATCGCTTCCAGCGCGAAGCGGATCATCGAGGCCAGATGGGAAGCCTGGACGTTTACACTCAGCAGGCCATGGGCATCCTGACAACATCCACACTGATCGATGCACTCGACCTGTCGAAGGAAGATCCAAAGATCGTTGCGCGTTACGGTGAAAGCAGCGAAAAATTCCAGCGAGACGGCGCGCCGCCGATGGTGGAAAATCTCTGCATTGCGCGACGACTGGTGGAAGCCGGTGCTCGGTTTGTCAGCCTGAACTTCAGCCGCTGGGACTGGCACGGCGCGGATGGAATGAACTTCCCGAAGTGTCGCGAAGAATGTCCTCGCCTGGACGCTGGCCTGTCAGCACTTGTCACTGATCTTCATGAGCGGGGACTCGACAAGGACGTCAGTATCGTTGTCTGGGGTGAGTTTGGGCGAACCCCAAAGATCAACAACAGCAACAGCCGCGATCACTGGCCTCAGGCGAATACCGCCGTGATGGCCGGCGGCGGCATGCGAACCGGTCAGGCGATCGGAGCCACCAATCGCTACGGTGAAGTCCCGCAGATTCGTCCGGTGACTTTCCAGGAAGTCTTCGCGACTCTCTACCACTGTGCCGGTATCGACGCGCAGAATACTCGCATCTTTGACTTGTCAGGAGTGCCACAGTATCTGGTAGATCCTGGCAACAAGCCGATTCATGAAGTGATCTGACTCCGTTTGGAAGAGACAGAACACCAACGGCCACTTTAGCCAGATAGCTGTCTCGATGAAGTCTCAACCAACGGCCTCAGCGGTTGTGATCCGTCATGTAGCCTTCGAAGACCTCGACCTGTTTGCTCCGGTACTGCAGGAAGCCGGGTACAACATTCGCTATGTCGATGCGCCGGTCAATGACCTGAACGACCAGTCCATCGTGAATGCCGATCTTCTGATCGTGCTCGGTGGTCCCATCGGTGTGTATGAGCAGGAATCTTATCCCTTCCTGACACGCGAACTGCAGTTGATCGCGAAGCGTCACGAACAGCGCCGCCCCGTTCTGGGAATATGCCTCGGGGCGCAATTGATTGCGCAGGCACTTGGCGGCCATGTGCACCCAGGCCATGGCAAAGAAATTGGCTGGAGCAAACTGTCACTGACATCGGCAGGCCTGAGCAGTCCGCTGCGTCATCTTCAGGACATTCCCGTGCTGCACTGGCACGGAGACACATTCCGGCGACCGGTTGAAGCAGAACTGCTGGCATCGACGCCAATGTATGAAAACCAGGCATTCGCCGTTGGCCACCATATTCTGGCGATGCAGTTTCATCCCGAGGTTACCGCCACTGGACTCGAACGCTGGTATGTCGGCCACGCCTGCGAAATCTCCGGCGTTGCTGGCTTGAGCGTTCAGCAACTGAGGAACGCGGCACACACTCACGAGGCCGCCCTTTGTCCCGCAGCCAGCGACTGTCTCAGAGAATGGATCAGTCAGCTTGTTCCGGCGCGCTGATGCCTTCCGTGCTCTTACTCGTGCTCATTCAACTGAACAGAACACGGCAACTCACTGGGGACCGCGAAAACATTCCGGGAAGCTGACGCATCCCGCTCACCAGCGTGTTTCGGACAACGGCTTACCGTCTCGTGGAAGCAAGTTCCGGGATTGGCCAGATGTCGCCTTCGTCCGACGCTTTGACTCGCAGTTCCAGGCGTGACTCCAGAGTCACCGCATTGAGCTGAGTCTCCATCTGAAAACCATGAAGCCAGTCGAAGAATGGAAAGCTGTAGTTCTCGGGCACAGTCGATTCATCGAAGACGCTTGGCTTGAGCCACATGGAGCTTCGCAGAAACGGCGGTCGGTTCGTTGCAGCAACAGGCTCGTACTGGCCGCCAGCCGGACAAACGAGGCGTCCCTGGATGGCTTCTTCGATTCGAATTCGCACGGCGTTCGGCTCCATCTGAAGCAGGTCGGCCGTTCGATTCAGACTGGCAACATCCGCTCCGGAAACTTTGCGTGAAGACGAATAGGTCCATGCCCGGATGTAGGGGAATACAATCGACTGTGAGACATCCTTCATGTGCATAAAAAGATGAGCGGGGCGATCAGCCTTCTCAAAAGAAAAGTCATCCAGAACGGCGTGTCCGATCTCCTTGTCGGCTGCCAAAGCACAACCCCGCGATGACGTTCTTCGGTAAGATTCGATTCCGCTGCGAACAATGTCACGATAGGGAATAACCGCAAACAGCATCTGCTCCAGCAGAGTCTCCGGAGGCTTCTCATCCATCAGCGACTCTCGTGTCTTCAGGCAATGTACAAAGTCCGGCAGAAGAAACGCCCCCGCATCAGTCTTGTCCGTGATCAGAGCATATGAGTTACTGCTCGCAAATGAACGACTCTTGTTCCGTCCTGTCCGGCGAATGCTCCCCTGGTAAATCTCATAGGGAATCTCTTCATCTTTCAGCCCCGCATGGGCATGAGCCTGAAAGCCATGTTGACCTCGAAGGCTTGCTGAGACACCCATCAGCTCTTTTTCACGAACCACGATCTTCTTTTGGTCGGGTGCAGATGCAAGATGACGTCGCAGAAACTCGTACTCCTGCTGAGCGTAAGGAGTAATGCGGATATTCAACACGATGCGTTCAATGTCGCCTTCAGGGGGTCGACGATAGAACGAAAGCAGAACCGGATCCATCGTCCGCCACTCTTTTGTGTAAGCATCTCGAAACGCTTCGTACGCATTTCGCTCGTAGCTCGTGCAGGTCACGACCGGCATATCGGCGATGGGCAAAAATGTTCCATGAACACCTCGATGGGAATCACAGACGATTCCATCACTGACCGTTGCAGAGCTGTTGTCCGGACGAGTCCCAAAGTCCAGCGGCAGGAATCCGTTTTGAATCAGCTCCGGCACGCCCATCACAGCACCAGTCTCCGCTTCGCAGGCCATGCGAGCCAGCTGAAGGGCGATCAGATCATCTGCAGCTCTTCGTCGACGATGCAGTTCAACCCGGTACTTGGGACTTGTGATGTTTCGGAAAAACGGATCCGGAAGATAGAGCCAGGAAACGCACTTTCCATCGGTGTCCATCTTTGAGCGTGCGTATCGGTATTCCGCGAGTGCCCCAAGCGAACTCGACTGGCTGGTCTGCAGAAATCTCTGCACCAGCGCCTTGGAGTTTGTGATCAGGTGGTAGCCGTCTTTGACGACATACCAGGAGCGAATCTCAAAGTGATTCGTCGTTAACAGACGTACGGAACGACCTTCAATCTGGACGGTGGTTTCTGTCAGGTTCTTCAGACGTGCCACCTTCGCACGTTCTTCTTCCAGAATCTCCCCAAGCCTGCCTGCAGACTTGGCTTCGAACAGAACACCCAGCGCGGCTCCGTCGTGGAAGAATGGATCCAGACCGATCAGTGCACAGTCGGAAATTTCGTCGTCTGCTCCCGCACTCACCAGACTGTCCACATCCAGAGCCAGCTGCGATTCAATCCGGTCGCGAACGTGAAAGT
This sequence comes from Planctomycetaceae bacterium, assembly GCA_016795145.1. Lineage (GTDB taxonomy): Bacteria > Planctomycetota > Planctomycetia > Planctomycetales > Planctomycetaceae > SXXK01. Next base: position 20,460 of record JAEUII010000173.1, on the reverse strand, counting down.
CGACGGCAGGATTCGCAACGACGCCTTCGAGATCTCCGCCCCACCCCTTCACCAGACTCCGAACCCACGAATAGTTCGCGATTCGGAAACAGCGCAGGTAAAAGCACTCGGCAGGGATCTGCTTCGCAATCCACTCAATCGAGACGTCGTCCGTTCGATCCGGAACACGAACACTTGAAATCGACAGAGGTTCGGGCAGCCCCAGATCAGCAAATTCTGAAGGAGCTTCGGCGGGCTGAATTCGATCGGCCATCATCGCCAGACGAATCGACTCAAACCCAAACAACATTCCAAACGTCCTCTCAAACTCATGTTCGAGACTTGAATTCGCTGATGTGCTTTGAGTCCGGCGGTTTGGCGGCAAACTCAGTCGGCGCGCCATCATTTCGCGGAAGTAATCGTTGACCTTCGCAAGCTCGGGCGAGGCACTGGATGCATTGTTCCGGCTGAACGCCGCCCACCATGCACTCAATAATGAACGATGAGATTTCTTCGGGTCGACCGCAACCTGTACGTCTCGGGCGAGTACATCATCAGCCGCAACGATATTAACCACAGGCGGTGCATCACCTGCGAACAGGAACCATCCCGTGAGCCTTGCCGGACGTCCCGGAAAATGTCGAGACGCTGCGGTTGGTTTACGGTACTGAAAGGCGCCATACAGGGGCTTTCCATCGCGTGACATAAAGCGAATCGGTACATCGTCGCGATATTCCCATCCTGTTTCCGGTCGAATCTCTAACTCAACGGACGCAACTCCAAAGGGTTGCCCGGAAACCATGGCTGTTGTGATGACAGTTTGACGATGCGTATCATCCACTGGCGGTGCGGGAGCTGGCACCGGTGCTGGCAATTCAGGACGCTGAACGTCGGCCTTTGCGACGGCCTCGACGACCTGATCATTCGCAGCCACATCCAAAGGCTTCGCGGCGACAGGCTCCTGTGGAACGGGAGCAACCGGAGCCGCGGGCGTTTCAGCCTGAGCAACCGGGATCACCGGCGGTGGTACCGGAGAAGCCGGTGGATTGGCAACAACAGGGCTCTGTTCTGACGGGTTCGCCGGCGCTGGTGGTTTCGACGTCGCGGCAACGTCTGGCAGTGGTGCCGGAACATTCGGAACAGGTGTTTGAACTGAGACAGGCTGGATGACCTTTTCGTTCCGGTCATTGCGATCACCTTCAGCTTCAGCCTGAGCAACGCCTGCTGCTGATTCTTGATCGGTCTTCTCCGGCAGCTTCACTTCGACATCGTCCGCAGCGTGTTTTGGCGGCTCGGGGCTTGTAAAGAGTGGCGGTTCCTCAGAACTTCCCAGCTCCGTTGACAGAATCACCGCCAGCACACACACAGCCGCCATCATGACGCTCAGTGCCCCTGCGAATGGCTTCAGCTTCTGGCGTCGCCGTTGCCACTTGAGCACATCGACGGGCTCCTTATCAAGGAATTTCGAAAGGTCCTGAGCGAGTTCACTGGCCGATGCGTAACGTGCTGATGGTTTCTTCCGAAGACACTTCAGACAGATAGCTTCCAGCTCTTCCGGGACTCGACTGTTGAGTTCTCTTGGTGGAACCGGCTTTTGTTCGCGGATCATGCGAAGCGTTGCAAGGAACGTGTCGCTCTGAAACGGTGGCCGCCCCGTCAGCAGCTCATACATAATCGCGCCGATCGAATACACATCACTCGCCGGCCCCATCTGTTCGTGTCGAGCTTCCGCCTGTTCCGGCGGCATGTAGTCGATGCTGCCAAGAATCTGGCCCGTTTCCGTCATGGAATATCCGCGGTCCAGCTGCTTCGCGAGTCCAAAATCGGTGACTCGTACTTCGCCCTTGTCATCATCAATCATGATGTTGGATGGCTTCAGGTCACGATGAAGAATGCCGCATCCATGGATGTAGTGAATTGTGTCAGCGATCGAACACGCAATCTGCGCGATGGCTCTTGGATTGATGCGCCCCTGACGATTCAGATCCGACAGCGTCCGTCCGCGAACGTATTCCATTGAGAAAAACGGAACGCCATTGTGCTCACCGATCTCATGAATTGTCACGAGGTTCGGGTGACGCAGCCTCGCTACCGTTTCGGCTTCGTTCTGAAATCGCCGACGCACTTCCGGACTTTGAAACTGCCCCTGGTGAATCATCTTGAGTGCGACAATGCGGCGGAGTCTTCGCTGACGCGCTTTGTAGACGACCCCCATGCCACCACGATCAACAACCTCCAGAATCTCATACTCGCCAATACGGCAGTCGACCGGTCCCGGCGCGCCGCACAGAGCTGTCGTGACCGACGAAATACTGGATTCGTTCTGAAGGAACTCCAGCAGGTCCGGAGTACAGTCAGGGTAACGGCTCAGCCATTCATCAATGTCCAGAATCCCTCGCTTCATGAGGAATTCTTCAATCGCGAGCTCCACACGTCCGGGCGTTGGTTCTTCGGTTGTCAATATGCTCTGTTTCATCAGAGAACTCCCAATGACTTTGCTGACACTGTGCCCTGCTCTGTTTCGGACATTCACAACTCGCGCCGTTTCAGCTGCGTTAGTTTTCGTCCTCGGCTGACATCGTCGCCAGTGAGACAGAGGACAACGAATCTTCAACTTTCATGACTTGTCGCAACTGCTTCAGACCGCGATGAATCAAACCCGCCACCGATGGGCCGGTTCGATTCAGCAGCCGGGCAACTTCCGGCAACGTGCATCCCTGAAGGTGATAGAGTTCAATCGCTTCCCGCTGAGCATCCGGAAGTGCCTGAAGAGCTGTCGCCAGCGACTGCAGCTGCTCGTTTCTTTCTGCTCGCTGCGATGGTGACGAACTTCGATCCGTCAACCACTGATCGGCTCTGAGCGCGGATCTTCGCACCTGAGCCTCCAGCTCCACTTCCTTCTCAACGGTTCGCTTTCCCCGAGTATGTCTCCGGACATGATCCAGAATCGTTGTGGTTAGTACTCGCCGAAGCCACGCGAATCGTTCCGCATCCGACTTTCCTCGAATGGTGGACTTCTTTGCATGCGCTTCCAGCAGAGTCTGCTGCACAATATCCGAATCATCCAGAACCCGTCGAAATCTCACTCCAAGCTGTGACCGAGCCAGCAGGCGCAGCGCAGGACGATACTCCTCAAAGTCCGCGTCGCTGACTCCTTCCGGCTCACCCATTTCGCTGACTCCCATGATTCGAACAGGGATGTTGAACAGGAAGGCGTCAATCCTTCACCAACGAAGCGCGCTTTTCAGAAATCTAAGGACACTTTTTCCAAAATGGCAGGAAGACGCGTCTGATAATGGACCTGCACATCCGAACTCACGCCTCGCGCCGATTCAGAATTCGCTACCGGTAACCTACGCAAGAAGCTCACGCACACCGCTCGCCGGAAAACGTTGTTCGGCGCAGCAAACCGGTCAGAGTCTGGATGTCCTTCTGCAGAAGTCGAAATGCGGCCGTGGTGCAAAGGACACCCATCGAACCAGCGAAGGCCAGGATGATCAGGGCCCAGCGACGATTCAGTCCCGCGATGGCCAGAATCAGCACCGCAGCCATCGGAACAGCCGCCGCCAGAATCAAATGAAACCACGTCCACGTGCTGAGTCGGCGAAGGGCGGGAAGTTCAAGCGGCGATAATGGGTCACTGCCAACCAGTGTAGGGTACAAGCCGCGAACAGCGATCAAAGAAACTCCAAAGAACGGGTAGGCTGACACGATCAGCCCGCACAGGGACAGCGAAGCGACGAAGTGCTGATAGATCGAAACAGGCACATCCCCCTTCAGCAGATGGAGTGCGATCGGGTACACAGGGCCAGCCGCCAGCCACAACACGGTACTCACAATCGAGGCGGTATTGCCGAGCTGCAAACACTCACTTCGAAACACAACTCGCTGCTCGGGCGAACATTGTCCGTGCTGCTGACATGTGGCTCGTGTTACCGACCGAATCAGCCAGAAGGAACTGGCAATCCCAACCGAAAAGGCCACCAGGTTGATGTAGGACTGAATCTTCAGGAATGTGGGTTCGCCGTCCGGAAATGACTGCCGAATTTCTCCCTGATTGTACAGAAAATTGAACACAGCCATCAGCAGATTCGGTATCAGCGTCGTGACCACAATCGATGTCTGAGGCCAGCGCCGTACGACACGCTTCCATGCGGTTGTGTGATCATTCAGAAGCGCACGAGCGTCCTGATTCAGGCACAGCTCCAGAGCCGATGCAAGCTCTTCGCCAGTTCGATATCGATCTTCAGCGTTTGACTGCAGACATCGCTGAAGTACTTCCTGCAGACCGGCAGCATCCTCCATATCAACAGTGGAAGCGGGGCTCTGCCCTTCCCTTTGATGTTCCTCAAGGGTCAGCAGGCTCCTGATCACCCCTGAAAGCTGTGCTCGGCCAGACTCCGACAGTCGCGGCCGATGTCCTGTCAGCAACTCCGACAGCACAATGCCCAGCGAATACAGATCACTCGCCTCTGTCAGATCATCCGCATTTCTTTTCTGTGCTGGATCGCAGACCGCAAGCTGCTCCGGAGACATGTACGCAAGACTGCCTCCGAAATCTGCGTCGGCCGTTGTTCCTGAGACCTGTGATCCAAAGCTCACGTTGAAGTCAGCAAGTCGAGGAACTCCTTCGGCTGTCAGGAGAATGTTGGCAGGCTTCAGATCGCGGTGAAGAACGCCGTTCCAATGAGCATACGCAAGGGCCATCGAAAGGCGACTGCCGATCCAGCAAACGAGTTCACACCAGGTCATCGCCGAAATCTTCTGGCGAATGACAGATTCGGCTGGCCGTGTTTCACCACGCTGATCCAGAATCTGATCAATACACCGAAGGTATTGTCGACCGTTCCATTCCGAGGTCTTGTGTTCCCTCATCAGTCGAATCACATCGGCAAGCGTTCCGCCTGCGGCATACTGCATATACAACAGTCGCACAGGAGGATCATCGACCACTCGCTGATCGTACACTCGAATAATGTTGTCATGATCCAGCTGCGCGAGCGTCTGGCCTTCGGAGCCTCGATGGGCGGAGATCTTCAGTGCAACGAATCGCTGCATGGATCGCTGCCTTGCCAGAAACACAGTGGCGAAGGCCCCCTGCCCAAGTTTGAGCAGCAGATCGAAATCGTCGATTTGCTCCCCCGGCAGAAAGTCCCGAACGGGTTCGATCACATCCTGAACAAGTAACGTCGACTTGAGCGCGGGGTCCATCTGAAGCAGGCGCCCCAGCGACTCTGCATGCTCCGGGAATCGCCGGAAAAGTTCGCCAGGTGAAACACGATCTCCGTATTGCTTTCGAAGCTGATACTCTTCGAACACCAGTTCAGGAGTGATCATGCTTCGAAGATCGGGAAGATCAAACTCATAATCTTCCAGCAGTCGGCTCAATCCGCGTTGCCACCGCTGCTCCAGATCCAGCTTCACGAGTTCCCGAACAAGCCATGGTCGCAGGCACTCTTCCGTCAATCCCGCATAATCAGCGACCTCCGGCGGAAACAGCTGACCGCGCCAGGCAGCGGAAAAGGACTCCGCAATGGCGGCCAGAGTGTCCCAGTCTTTTTCTGACGGAGTTGCGTTGTGAGACACGGACGTGAATTTTCCCGGAACTTAGCCATGCGAACGAAGAGGCCACTTTATACAGTGCGACCTGAAAGGCAACAAACCGATGACGAGCCCTGCATCGCCCGTGAAAATCTCGACGCCCGAAGAACTCAGCCGATTCATCGATTCACTTCGACCACAGCTGCTTTCGTGGATTGAGCGAAGCCTGGGCCCGGCCCTGAAGGGCAAGGTTGAACCAGACGATTTGTTTCAGGAGATGGCTCTTTCGGCCGTCGCGGGACTCGAGCACTTTCAGGTCTCCGGACGTGATCCGTTTCGGCTGCTGTGTCAGATGGCCGAACAGCGCATCATTGATGCTCATCGCTTTCATGTCGAGGCAAAAAAGCGGGCCATCGGCAGGGAAGTTCCGCTCAGCGGTCAGGCCTCGTCCCAGGAAGGCAACGGCTTCCTCGACCTGCTGGTTGCCAGCATCACATCACCCAGTGCAGCGTTCTCAAAGAATCAGAAAGAACTTCGACTGCAGCTGGCACTTCAGGAGCTGTCTGACGAACAACGCACCGCGATTCGACTGCGTTATGTCGAAGGCCTGGCGACTCGGGACATCGCCGAACAGCTTCAGAAATCCGACGGAGCCATTCGAGTCCTGCTGACTCGCACCATCGCGCTCCTGCAGGAACGACTGATGAGTATCGATTGAGCCCGTCAGTCACCGATCACAGCGCATGAAAAAACCCGGTTGACTGAGATCAACCGGGTCTCGACCAGAACGACCGCTCGCTTCTCACCGTCACTCAGTTCGCAGCCACTTCGACTGGCAACTTCGCGACTTCTCCGATCGCCACATTGTTTGCTTCGTTCAGGTCCTGCACTCCTTCAGGAATCTCAACCGCAACCAGCAGGTTTGGCAGAGCGTTCCCGGCAACAGGCATCCGAACATCCACGATGGCTGTTTCCCCAGCCTTCAGTCCGTTGAACGTTCCAAGCACCTGCGGAGTTGAAGCGTCAGGCTGAGCATCTCCGACCGCGAACAATGCAATCCGTGCTTCACCCGTCATGTCCATCGATCCGTTGTTGGTGATCAGTACTCGGTACAACGTGCCTTCCGTCGCGTTTCCGAGACTCAGAACCTTCACTTCTCGGACAGCCAGATCGATGCCAAGTCGAGTGACCAGTGTGTCCGTGACGACAGGCGTGACGATCACGGTCTGACCAACACAGGGAAGCGGACAAGGCTGAATCACTCGTGGACATGGGAAGTACACATTGATACATCCGACCCAGTGATTCCAGTGGTGATGCCAGTTGCATCCATGTCCGTTGCCATGCCCATGTCCACCACCATGTCCGCCGCCTGGAGGATTAGGATTGATTGGTGGGGTCGGAGGAATCGGGTTTGGATTTGGGTTAATCGGTGGCAGTGGCTTGATCGGTGGCATTGGAAATGGATTCAGCGGTCCGCCTGGATTGATGACAATCGGTGGCTTGGTCGGCTTGATTGGCTTGATCGGGAACCCAGGACCAGGCAGTGGATTCAGTGGAATGCCAGGCTTCGTAATGGGCGGCTTGAACGGAGTCGGAATCGGATTCACGGAGATTGGTGTTCCCGCGAGAATCGGCTTCTTGCCCGCAATGTTCTGGAAAGGCAGGTTGCGAGTCCGTCCTGCTGACTGTCCACCCAACTGATTGCTCAGAGTATTAGACGGCAGCGAAAGCGTGTTCCCGACCTTGGTACCCTGCGCGGATCCGAAGTTGCCCTGACCGGACAATTTCTGAGCGACCTGACGCTGTCCCTGAGAACTGCCGCCACTTCCGAGCTGACGATTTCCACCACGCCCCTTGTCCGCAACAGCGTTTGCTGAATTCATCGCACCAACAGCGACCAGGACAGCGGCGACGATCAGTTTCTTCCATTGAATATTCATGACATTTCTCCCGTTTTTGTGGGTTTATTCACTCTTCGTTCATTCGTTTGAGTCACTCGTGTGACTCGTCTGAAGATCGAAGCGGAGACTGCCAGAATCTGTTACAGCCTTTTTGAAAGAAATTTCTCGGTCGTTATCAGAGGGGCCAGACGCGAAAAGGAGAGAGGTCGCCTTTCGGGATTCCCCCACCGGTATTTCTGCGGATGTCGCCAAATCAGGACGCCCTGGGGGCTCGTCATGACCAACAGTTTCACACGGTCAACAGCTGTGGGCATTTTGCCGCAATACCGGAACTCGACATGCACCCTGGCCAACTTCAAATCTTCGCTTCAACAACCACCATCGCAACGTGGGTTCCGATGACGCTGATCGTACTGTTGTGCTTGTCCGTCGCGTGGAATGTCGCCGCCACAATTCTGCGGCTCAGAGAATCGAAACGTCGTCAGTCAGAAAAAGACACGCTGGAGAAGCAACTGGAAGAAGCCAATCGCCGAGCGGATGCAGCAGAGCGAGCCCGAAGTACATTCCTGGCAAACATGAGCCATGAAGTTCGAACGCCGATGAATGGCATTCTCGGCCTTTCACGCGTCATGCTCGACTGTCCGCTTGAAGATAATCAGCGGGAGAATCTTCAGCTGCTTGTCAGAGCGGGTGAGTCTCTTCTGCAGATCCTGAATGACGTGCTCGAGTTTGCAGCAATCGACGCCGGATATGTGCAGCTCTATCCCTGTTCGTTTGAACCGTGTGAAATTGCTGAAAGCGTTGTTGCCGACTGCGATGCTCGTGCAAAACAGCGAAACAACCGTGTCTCCATTGAAATCTCCGATCGCGTCCCGCGAATCATTGAATCCGATGCAACTCGAATTCGTCAGGTGCTGTTGAATCTGGTCAGCAACGCCGTCAAGTTCACGGAGAGCGGCGAGGTCCGCATTGAAGTCGACGCGACATGCCGGGAAGGCAATCTGGCTCAGGTGGCTTTTCGAGTCATCGATACCGGCATTGGAATTCCGGAAGACTGTCTCGCGACAATCTTTGAGCCGTTCGTTCAGGCCGATGGATCGAGGACGCGCTGCCATGGTGGATCGGGTCTTGGCCTTGCAGTATCTCAGAAGCTGACCAATCTGCTGTCCGGCGAACTCCAGGTAACCAGTGAGCCAGGTAAAGGCAGCACGTTTACTCTGACCGTCCCATGTACGATCGTTGATCCGTCTCCAAGTCGACGCCCGGAGGCTCCTGTGAATGCCCCCACCACGACCATGCCAGCTGCACCAGTGATCGAAGGGACTCCAAGAATCATGGTCGTCGACGATAACGTCGTGAACCAGAAACTCATGGTGAATATTCTCCAGCGCCGTGGGTTCGAAGTTGTGATTGCGGGGAACGGAGCAGAAGCTCTTTCGCTGGCCGATTCCGTGCAGCTGGACGTTATTCTGATGGACTGTCAGATGCCGATTCTGGATGGCTACGATGCGGCTCGCAAACTTCGCGAACAGAAGCGAACATCTCGCTCCGGCGCGCCAATTCCGATCATTGCCCTGACCGCAAATTCTATGGCGGAAGATCGCGAACGCTGCAAAGAAGCCGGTATGGACGGTTTTCTTGCCAAGCCGCTCAACGTGCGCCAGCTGTTCTCCGAGCTCGATCAGTATCTCGGGTCAACGCCACAGCTGCAGACCACATCCTCGCATTGAGTGTGTGGATCTTGCTGTAGTGGATCTTGCTAAAGATCCCTCCGTCGCAGCACCTCGCGCAAGTTCCACGACCCGCAATCAAAGCTTGACGAAGCACTCACCTCCGTTGTGAAAACGCCTGCCCGTCTAAGCGGCCTTCCTAATGACCAGCCCGACAGAGACCATCTGCCGTGACTCTGATGAACATCCCGGAAGACACGCGGCATGACGACTTCGCAAAGATTCTGTGAAACTTTCTGGCGGACGCCAGACAGCAATTGGGCTTCCTGTGGCATCGGGTTTTGTTCCCTTTCCCAACTGTCGTTTGTCCACAGGAGTTTCTCACGTGTCGCGAAATCTTCGATCTACCATCCTCAAAGGTCTGTTCCTTGCCTGTACCGCCATTATCACAGGCATTGTTCTGCCAGGAACGGCAAATGCAGCATCTCAAAACGATGAGAAGCTTGTCTATTGTGTACTGACAGTCATTGCCGAAACTCGTAACCAGTCTGGTACGGTCGTTGGCACGGAATACTATCTGAAGGAGTTTCTCCTGACCGACGGAGCATTCTTCTCCGACGACTTCTCCACAAGAACTCGATTCAAGTTCATGGATGCTTCGATGAACACGGTCGACGGCGACAGCACAATCGATATCGACTGGTTTGCCGACATCAGCGTTTTCAATTCCGTCGACGTTTCTACAGCCGTTACTCTTGGCAAAGGAAACAAGGCTGGCAAGTCACAGGGCCAGCACACGTTCTACACAACCGGAAGTTCTGTTCGGACGACATTCTTCCTTGAGTGCTCTGAGCTGTAAGACTTGAGGGGCCACTGAGATTTCATGGACTCTTCGGATCCGGAAATCTCAGGCTGCCTTGCGTTCATCGTTGTTGGCAATCACACTTCCCGTCCTGAACCTGGGTTTCCATGAGCGAATCCTTGAACTGCAAAAAGTGAAGCGAAGTCTGGCCGACGCCGTGATCTCTGCGGATGCCAGCCTGATCCGCTTTTTGACAGCCAAAGACCTCACGATGCTGCTGAGTTAGTCTCTTAGAGGATTGTCAATTCAACAGAGCGGGTTACATCGGTTGCATCGTCATTCCCGCGCAGGGGCGGAACGGCCCGCTTCTCTCGCCCCCAGTCGGCTCGTCCGACTGGAGCGCCCGGTTTGCAGCTAGATCGCGACAGAGCGAATCTAAAGCTCCCAGACGGGCTTGCCCCATCTGAAGCCGCGGTTCGTAGGCTAGCTTAGGACCCTGATCCCAGGAGCCAGATTCCTCCAAAACTCGCCTCGACGAACGGATACTGACCGCTCGATCACGCCCTTTCGACGTGGCATCGCATCCGCCATCAACAACGAACTCAGACGAGAAACGAACAACCAGAAACGAAGAACCAAAGCTCATTGAACAATGCATTGAGCTGCGAAGTAGCGCCAGCATATAGCCTCGGGCGTGAGCCGGCGTGAGCCCGAGGACAGCGTGATTGAAAGCCAATGAGCCGCGAAGCGGCGACAGCAAACCCCATTGAATCACCGCTCTGGTTTCCTGCGCGACCGCAGCATCGCAAGAACACGGGTGCAGCCATCCAACTTTGCACCTTTGGAAAACCCACACGCAACCCCAACCAATTTCCCCACAAACATCCACTACGCAAACACCCGCCTCAACGAACTGATACTGATCGCTCGATCATGTCCCCTGGCAGTCGCATGCACCGTCATCGAACTCAGACAGCCGACGCTGGACCTGAGCCACTTGCGGTGATCATTTCCGCCGTCGGCAATCGCCGCAAAAGAACACGAAAGGACACAAAAGAAGGCGCAGAAGCTCAGAGGCGAAAAAGCACAAGGTCGTCAGAGTGACAGTCGAACGAAATCGCTTTTCCTTTCGCGTCCTTTTGTGCTCTTTCGTGGCTATCTCTGTCCAATAGATGGAACTACGTTTGCGTTATCTGCGTTGATTTGCGTTCATCCGCGGTTTCCAACGAGCGTTGCTGGGTTCCCGGCGTTCCCGCCTTCGCGGGAATGACGGTGTAACCCCCCAAATGACGGGAGTGACCGTGTTTGATTAGCGTTGATTAGTGTTCATTAGTGGTTAACTGAACTGTGCGGGAATATGAATCGCATACAGGGAAGCTGGCGCATTCCGCTCGCCAGAGAGGAAAGGAGTGGAAGAATCGCAAAGGGTAGAACGCAATCAGGGGACTGACGTCGCCCCGCTCGCCATGATTTTTTGTCACTCATTTCCTGTCCGACCGCTGCTCTCATTGCGGCTGCGTTTGTTCTGCGACGTGCACTCTCCGGCTTCCGGCGCCTGCGGCACACGCACTTCGTACGTGCTACCCGAAGGCCGCTACACGAATACTCGCCTTGATGAACTGATGCAGCCGACCCGCATAGACGCTGGCTGCAGCGTTGAACTACACTTCGCCTTCGATCCACGGACAGGATCATGATGAACAGGAGGTTCCAGGCATGTCAATCTTCCGCGGCCAGTTTTTTCGTTCAGAGCGACGCCTTGCGATCATCACAGGGCTGGTGCTGGTATTCTCAGCGATGGCTCTGACACTGCCTCTCGGTCGTCAGATGCTGCCATTGACGATCGGCTTGAATCGTCAGGTGAACTGGAACCCGTCCGAACAGGGTGTTGTCGTCTTCGCGGTCCTGTCTCCACACTGCCCGATCAGCAATGCTTCGATCCCCGAACTGAAGCGCATCGTCAACGAGTTTCAACTGACCGCAGACTCGTTCGTTGCCATCGTTCCGGGATCAATGGCGACACCGGAAGAAGCAAACGGACTGCAGGAAAAGTTCGAGCTCCGCTTTCCGGTCCAATATGACCGGGACAATCAACTCACAGAATCGCTCAACGCCACACAGACTCCTCAAGTGATTGTCCAGGTTGATGGCACGGTTGTTTACTCGGGCCGCATTGATGATCGGTTTGTGGATCTCGGCCAGCGGCGCGAACAGCCCCTGCACCACGATCTTGAAGACGTTCTCGCGCAACTTCGAGACCGTCAAACTCCGGAAACGCGCTTCACCGAACCCGTCGGCTGCGTGATCGAACGGGGTCTCAAGGCACGTGTCGATTCATCACGCTCTACCTCTCGATCCAGCGCCGCAGATCAAGCTGCAAGTTCGTCACACTGGACCTTCAACCGCGATGTGGCTCCGGTGATCTTTGAACACTGCAGTCGGTGCCATCGCTCCGGCGAAGTCGCTCCGTTTCCGCTGATGAATCTGGCAGATGTGCGGAAGCATGCCGATCAGATCGCCGTCGTCGTCGAACGAGGACTCATGCCGCCATGGAAGCCCGAGCCTGGCTTTGCGTCGTTTCGCAACGAACACCGGCTTGATGATCGTGATCGCACGATCCTTCTGGAGTGGCTGAAGTCGAATCGAGCTGTTGGCAACACAGAAGATCTGCCTTCGCCTCCGAAGTTCGTTGATGGATGGCAGCTCGGTGAACCGGACTTGATCGTCGAGATGCCGGAAGACTTCGAAGTTCCGGCGGATGGTCCGGACATTTACCAGCACTTCGTTTTGCCAACGGGCCTAACACAGAATCGACTGGTGAACGCAGTGGAGTTCCGCCCCGGCGCTCCGGAAGTCGTACATCACAGCATCATGTATTACGACACATCGGGCCAGGGTCGAAAGCTCGATGCCGAAGATCCTCAGCCAGGTTATGCGAGGATGGGAAGCCCTGGGTTCGCAGTCACCGGTTCACTTGGTGGGTGGGGACCTGGTGGTCAGCCACAGCCGCTGCCATTTTCCATGGGACGACCGATTGAAAAGAACGCCGACCTGATCGTGCAGATTCACTATCACCCCATCGGCCGAACAGTCCGCGATCGTTCTCGAATCGGTCTGTACTTGGCACCGGAATCTGCGACTCATCCGGTCACAGAAATCATGGTGGCAAACGTTGACCTCAGGATCCCGCCCGGTGAGACGCGACATCATCACAAAGCGGAATACACGCTTCCGGTCGACACGGTGATCTTTGATGTGACTCCTCACATGCATGTGCTCGGTCGGGAAATCCGAGCCCAGGCGTTCTGCCCTGATGGAACGATCATTCCTCTGATCTGGATCCGGAAATGGGACTTCTACTGGCAGGACAAATACGTGTATGAGTCACCGCTGGAGCTGCCGAAGGGAACTCGCATCGAACTGGACTGCTGGTTTGATAACTCCGCAGACAATCCGCTGAACCCAAACTCACCACCGAAGACCGTCTACTGGGGCGACTTCTCCAGCGACGAAATGGGCATCTGCTACTTCCAGGCCACAACTCGCACTGTCGAGGAATACCGGACTCTAAACAAACACGCGACCGACTACTTCAAAGAACTCTGGGACCGCGACCAGCAGAACCGCCGAAAGCGCGAGTCGAAGTAGGTGAAGAGAAAGTACTACGCTTTCACGCAGTCCGCCCCATCCACGCTTACCCAACCCTGTGATTCATCTGCGAGAATCTGCGTTCATCCGCGGTTCAATTCAAACTCAAGTTTCAACCGCAGATCCACGCTGATGGACGCGGATAATCGCAAAAACACAAGCACACCAAACCTGCGACTCATCCGCGAAAATCTGCGTTCATCTGCGGTTCAATTCCCAAGATCCCGTGACAGCACAATTCGCTCCCATTCCAGATTTCGATGCTTGAAGTTGATGATCAGCCCCACCTGAAGACCAGTTACCTTCAGATAGTTGATCATCTTGCCTCGCTCTTGATCAGTGATCGAATCAATCGTCTTGGTATCGACGATAATCTCACCGAAGCAAATCAGGTCAGGCACAAACGTGCCCACAGTTCTTCCCTTAAAGACAAGCTCGAATGACCTTTGCTGCATGTAGGGCATGCCACGAACTTCAAATGCTACGACGAGCGCATTCTCATAGATCTTCTCGTGGAATCCATGGCCAATGCCATTCAGCACTTCCATGGCGCAGCCGATGATCTGATGGGTCTCGTCCCTGAACAGGAAGTTTGTCATGTTGTAGCACTCAAAAGTTGTTGGAGACGTGAGTGCGCAGCGTATCAGCTTTTCCGCCAATCTCAACGCGTATGCAAAGACCGCACTAAGAAAACACCTACACCCAACCTCCGCTCTATCTGCGAAAATCTGCGTTCATCTGCGGTTCAATTCAAACTCAAGTTTCAAACCGCAGATACACGCTGATGGACGCGGATAATCGCAAAACACAAGCACGCCAATCCTGCGACTCATCCGCGAAAATCTGCGTTCATCTGCGGTTCAATTCAAACTCAAGTGTCAAACCGCAGATACACGCTGATGGACGCGGATAATCGCAAAACACAAGCACGCCAATCCTGCGGCTCATCCGCGAAAATCTGCGTTCATCTGCGGTTTAGCTCGCTTGCTTCCTCAGTTCATCACTCCATCACCACTCGAAAGCCATTTGTAGTACTCGCTTCCGTTGGAACGCCGTCGTGACGGCCGGAGGATCGGAGGCTGATTGGAGCGTTGTACCAGCTGCCGCCGCGGATGACGTGCCAGGACATCGGCGTCACGTCGGACTCGCCAGGGCCTGCTGGATTCATCACTTCAGACCGAACGTAGTATTCTGCATCGAACCAGTCGGCACACCATTCACCCACATTGCCGTGCATGTCATGCAGACCAAGTTTGTTCGGAGCAAAACTCCCCACCGGAGCAGTGAATGGATACTTGTCATCCCAGCCAGCAGCGGTTGAATCGAACGCTGCAATCTTCGCCGCCAGAGCACGGTCACCGCAGTTTGCAACTCCGTTCAGAGTCTCCGGTTCGTCCCCGGAAGAGTATCGACTGGCCGTTCCAGCCCGACAGCAGTATTCCCATTCCGCCTCGGTCGGAAGACGAACGGTTCCCTTGAGTTCACCGCTCAGCCACTCACAAAAACGAACCGCATCGCGATGGCTGACACAGACGACTGGATGCTGATCCGTTTGCTCAAACCCCGGAGTACGCCAGATTCTTGTGGGCAGCTTTTCGACGTTACCTGTTTCAGTATTCAGCCCATTGCAACCCTGCCCGGTCTCCTCGGCTTCCGTCACGTAGCCTGTCGTGTCCACGAACTTTCGAAACTGTCCGACAGTGATCTCACAGCGACTGATACGAAATGGCCGAGTGAGCTGAACGCGATGTTGCGGCACTTCGGAAGCACCATACTGCCCCAGCCCCTCAGAATCAGCCGCCCCCATCAGGAACTCACCAGGCATCACATCGACGAAATCAACGGACGATGATTTGTCTGACGTCTTCTCCTGCGCGCAGCCACTTAGAACGAGCACGAAAGGCAACGCGTAACCAAAGCAGCGATTCAACATCAGCCAGGCGGATGCCACCGGTCCACAGTCTGAACAACTGGTTCCATCATGAGATTCAGTGAGCTGCCGTTGCATCCGAGACTCCATCCTTGCAGACTGGCACTTGCCGGCGAGCTGATGCTCAACCACCTACATCCACCAGAACTCTGCACGTTCATTATCTGCCGTTCAACACATGGCGCGAAGTGTGAACTGGTTCACACTGTGGTAATGAACAGGAATCTTGAGACTCGAACTGTCGGAACGTCGCAGCCAATAAAAAACCCCATCACGGGGATGGGGCCGAGGAATTGCAGTTCCCAAAGAATCTCGGCCCTTGGACCAGGATGCTGCAAATCTTCAGGACGCGGGATGATAGTATCCGTCCGGAAAGCTCAATGGTGCCTTTGATGAGTTCCCGTTAATGAAGAGTCCGGGCCCAGGAAGGATCCCCTCATGAATCGCAGAGGTTTCATAATGACGATGGCAACAGCGGCCGGAGCAATGTCTTTGTCTCAGTCCCTGAAGGCGATGGAAGACAGTCTGCCCGAACAGGACACCATGATGCCGGCGTTCTTCATCGGGCATGGCAGCCCCATGAATGCCATCGAAGACAACGCGGTGACTCGAGGCTGGAAGGAGGCGATGAAGAATGTTCCCAAGCCAAAAGCCATTCTCTGCGTCTCCGCACACTGGCTGACCAAAGGCACGTGGGTCACGGCCATGCCAAAGCCACGGACGATTCATGACTTTCGCGGCTTCCCGAAGGAACTTACCGAAGCCACTTATCCTGTGTCTGGTTCAACCGAGATTGCTCAGGCGATTTCCAGCAGCATTTCAGAACCGACTGTTGGACTCGATCAAAAGTGGGGACTGGACCATGGTGCCTGGTCCATTCTTCTGCCTGTGTTCCCGAACACAGACGTGCCCGTTCTGGAATTCAGCATCGACTATGATCAGCCCGCCCAATGGCACTACGAGCTGGGTCAGAAGCTGACAGGCCTTCGCAAACGAGGCGTCCTGATCATCGGCAGTGGCAACATCGTTCACAATCTCGGAATGCTGAATCCTCGCCTTGCTGACAAAGGATTCGACTGGGCCATTGCCTTTGATGACAAGCTGAAATCACTCATCCAAAAGCAGGATCACCAATCGATCATCGACTACGGAAAACTTGGCAGAGAAGCAACGCTTTCCGTTCCAACTCCCGATCATTACTACCCGTTACTGTATTCCCTCGGCCTTCAAACAAAATTTGATCGAGTCAGCCTGTTTAATGAACAGTCGGTGATGGGTTCCATCTCGATGACGTCGGTAAAGATTGAACACGATCCGAGTGTATCGGGCTGACAGCCTGGTTCTGGCATTCGCGCAATGTCCCTTATACCTCCCCACCCAAACCGAAGGTTAGGGAGGGGTCGAGCGAGCGCCAGCAAGCTCGGGGGTGGGCCGCGTTCTGGTGTTCAGTTTTCAGTGTTCAGCTTGTGCCAAGTGTAAAACGATTGTCCTCAATCGTTCCCCCGCGCCGCGACTGAATCGGCTTTCCGCTTTCCGCCCTCCGCTTTCCTCATCCCCACCCAAACTCCAGTTAGGGAGGGGTCGAGCGAGCGCCAGCAAGCTCGGGGGCGGGCCGCGATTGTGAGTGACTTAGGCGGAGAAGGGTCACTTCTTCTTCGGCGGCTTCTTGTCCCAACTCTGCTGGTTCGCTTCGACATCTCGACCCGGATCTTCAGGCACAGGCACGTTCGCAGCCTTCATGATGTCTTCAATACATCGGATCGTCGCAGCGTCCGGGCGGAAGTTTCCTTCGCGATAACCGTGAGCAATGATCAGCGGAGTCCATCCCCAGCGATTCGGCGTATTCCAGACGTCAATCCGAGCCCCCTGGGCGACAAGAAACCGAATCAGCTCGGGCCAGTTCTGGTAGGCAGCACCATGAACAACAGTCTCTCCATTGTCATCCACGACGTTGAGATCCAGTCCCTGTGCGAGCAACAGTCGGATCACTTCGATCGCTTCAGATTCCGTCCCCGCTGCTTCCAACCCACTTCCAAGATCACCAACACCAGCGGCGGCCAGCATCGCGGTTGATCCATCCGCGTTGGGAATCTTCGGATCGGCTCCCAGTTCCAGCAGAAGCTTCAGCAGCGGAAGATCACCAGTCTGCGAAGCCAGAACAAAGGCCGTGGCTCCCGTGGTCGTGAAGTCCGCAAAGCCTTTCTGCCCTTTTTCCAGGCGAAGATCGACGTTGCCGCCTTGTTCGATCAACCGCCGAACAAACTCAAGTGATCCCAGTTTCCCGGAACCAACCGGAGGAGGATCGCCGTCTCCTCGAATCGGCCTGCGAACACTCACGATCGCATGAAGAGCACCCTGCCCTGTCGGTTGAGCATTCGCGTCCGCTCCGGCTTCCAGCAATGCAACCGCCGTTTCAAAGTGACCATTCTGCACAGCCAGCAGAAGTGGATTGGGGCCCCGCTTGCGTTTCTCGCCGGTCATCGGAGCATTCACATCAAGCCCCTGCTGGACCAGGAATCGAACCGTGTCCGTCCGCCCTTCTCGCACAGCAAAGAACAAAGGTGTCCAGCCGGATGGCAATGAAGCACGCATGTCAGCACCCGCGTCCATCAATTGCCGAACAACATCTGTGTGCCCTTCCGCTGCAGCCCACATGATGGCGGTTTGCTGATGCTGCTCACGAGCATTCACGTCCGCTCCAGCATCGATCAACAGTCGCACGACCTCGGCATTTCCAGTGCGAGATGCCGTCATCAGCGGAGTCGCACCGCCGGTCAGTCGATCTTCAACGCCAGCCTTCTTCTCAAGCAGCATCCGCACAATCTCGGGCGATCCATTTTCACACGCCAGCGAAAGAGGACGAACGCCGTACATGGTTGCCGCGTGGACGTCGGCTCCGGCATCCAGAAGTGTGCGAGTCATAGCGGCGTTGCTTCGCGAAACCGCCCAATGAAGCGCCGTCATTCCATCCACCTGCGCGGCATTCACGTCAGCGCCGACACCAAGGAGTCGCTGAACCTCCGCAGCGTCTTCCGCTTCCGCCGCAGCTGCGACAGCCGCAACATCATCGGTCGCCTGAAGGCTCCAGGCGAAACAGCAATCGGAAGCCCCGACCCACGCACTCACACTCATAACAACGGCGAACATACACCGCTGCATCGGTCCGAATCCGTGCAGTGAATGAAGCACTTTGTGAGTCAGATATTTCAAGCTCATAACGAATTCTCAACCTGGTATCATCATGTCATACCGGAACATTCCGGCCAATGGTTGCAACGTTGTAGCGGAACGGCGCGAGCCGTCCGGTGTCGAACAACCAACGCAAACATATCACCGGATAGGTTCGTCATTCCCGCTGACTAGTTTTGCGACATCTCCGAGGTCATTGACTTGCGCCCTGCCGCCAGTGCTCCGTCAGAACAACGAAAAGGGGTTCGTCATTCCCGCGCAGGCGGGAACCCAGTATTCAACGTTCTGGGTTCCCGCCTGCGCGGGAATGACGGTTCAACCCAAATTGTTGATGTGACAAACGACTGGCCCGACAATCGCATTTCGTATCCTTTTTCAGAGTGAAACAGGTCCAAAGAGTTCATCAAATCGTCCGGTACTGTCAGCAAATTGTTCCATCGGAATGCCAACGCGATCCAGCAGCGTCAGGTGCAGATTCGCCAGAGGTGTTGAGTTCTGAAACGTGACATGTCGGCCACCTCGAAACGCCCCGGCCGCGCCTCCGGCAACAACGATGGGCAGGTTCGTGTGATCATGAAGATTCGGATTGCCCATTCCGCTGCCGTACAGATACAGCACGTTGTCGAGCAGTGTTCCGCCGGCCTCGGGTGTCTTCCCAAGCACTTGCAGAAACTCAGAAAACAGCGACACGTGAAATCGATTGATCTCCGCCATCTTCGCAATCATCTCTGGATCATTGCCATGATGCGTCAGAGGATGATGCGCTTCGTTCACTCCGATTTCCGGATATGTTCGATTGCTGGTCTCTCTGGCCATTTGAAACGTGACGACTCGCGTCATGTCACCCTGCAAGGCCAGCTTCTGCAAATCGAACATGAGCCGCGCATGATCTCGGTAGCTCGCGGGAACTCCGACGGGACGTTCCACATCCGGCAACTGATCTCCAGCCGACTGCTCCGCCTTCTGAATGCGCCGCTCAACATCGCGAACAGCTTCCTGATATTCCTCAATGCGCTGCTGATCTTCCGGCCCCAGAGATTTCTTCAGCCGGGTGAACTCATCATTGACTGAATCCAGCAGGCTGGCTCGCCTTCGCAAAGCCGATTTCCGATCCGCGGCACTTCCGCCTTCACCGAACAGCTGTTCGAAGACGACTCGCGGATTGGCTTCCGGTGGTAGTGGCGTTGTTGGCGAGGACCACGAGAGACAGTTCTGATACACACACGCATATCCGTTGTCACACTGCCCAACGGCGGCAATCAGATCCATGGAAAGTTCCAGCGACGGAATCGGCGTGTCCTTCCCCAGTTGACTCGCAGCAATCTGATCGACGGTTGTGCCCAGGTAGTAGTCGTTGCTCTCCGTCCTTCGTGCCCGAGCCGCACTGAGAAATGATGCGTTGGAGGTGGCGTGTGTCCCCGGCCAGGCGTTCTTCAGCTCGAGGTGGCTCAGGACAGAGATCTGATTCTTCACTGGTTCAAAAGGACTGAGAATCGGTGTGAGCTGTTCCAGCTTTTCATCCGGCGCCGGCGTCCAGCGGCTGTGGTCACAGCCCATCGGAATATAGACAAACCCAAGTCGTCGCAGCTTTGCAGGATTTGCAGGCGTGCGATCCTGAGCCATCAGCGCAGGAATCATGGCATCCAGCAACGGCAGTGCAAACGCTACTCCGGCGCCTCGAAGCACTGTGCGTCGTGACAAGGATCTTTGAGGAACGAACATCGACATCCCCTTCGGTAACAGAAACTTGCTACGGCGCGTGATCGGCCAATTCCCGATCGTCTCGCATTCGAAATG
>JAEUII010000407.1 GCA_016795145.1 Planctomycetaceae bacterium | reverse complement strand
AATTTGTCTACGTCAAAATCAATCGGTCTTCCGGAGCCCATCCATTCACGACTGGTCGGTACGCGCTCATGACAACGTTTGATGGCCTCAACACGGTCAGCAACGCTCGCATGAACGAAGTCCTGAGACTGAATTTTGATTTCCTCAAATCCACTGCCTACGCGCCGTTGTTTGAGGGCACGGGAAACGCAGTCTTTCTGGATGACCTGCACACAAACGACACAATACGGACGGCCACAACTCTGAAGACCTCGCCTGGTTTTTCCGAGGGATTTCGATACGAGTTTTTTGGCACCATCTCAGACACAACAGACAACGACTTCTACTCCATCACAAGCCCAGCAACTCTTACTGCGGGAACCGTGATGGCGGTGACGATTGATGCAGCCGAGTCACAGTCTCTTCAGCCAATGGTGGCGGTCTACAACAAGAATTTTCAGTTTCTGACGCCGACCGTGCTTCGCAACGGAAATGGTTCGATCTCGGTCCAGATTCCTTCGGTGGCGGCCAACGAGAAGTACTTCATTCGAGTCATCGCGGCGGCAGAGGGTGCACGTTACCAGACAGGTAACTACATCATGAAGGCTCGCTTCGTCTCCCCGGCAGAACCACAGCACCAGCTGCTTCGCGGCGTTCTGAGTTCATCGTCTTCGCGACAGTTCTTTGAAATGACCGTTCGCCAGACAATGCTGTTCAATTTTGCACTCGAGACCGCGCGATACAACCGCACATCGACAACTCCTTCAATGGCGGTGCAGGCGACGCTGTATGCTCAGAACGGGACGGAAATTCATAGAGTCGTATCGGCCAACGAGACGACTCGAACGTCCAGCAGTCTGATGCTGTTGCCCGGAAAGTACTACCTCCGAATCAACGGAGTGTCTCAGACTGGCGGTCCGTTTGGATCCCTGGCCTTTAGACTTCTTGGAACTGTTGTCTCTGATCCTGTCGGCCCAATCGGGACGAAGGTCAACGACACACCTCCGCCCAGCAATCCCGTTGATCAGAATGTCACATATTCCCCGCCGTCCACCACGTCACCTTCGGTCCTTGCACCAGCGTCCAGCACAGAAAACCCGTATATCTACCAGCCGCCTCCGGATCCGGTGCATGTCTTCACGGACTTCCAGGACTGGTACTGGCACTTCGGAGTGCTGTAAAGCCACCTCGTTCGCTTCGTTGCTGAAGCGGCTTTACCGATCCTGTTCGGCTTCAAAATGGTGACGCACAGTTCAGGCGCAAAAAAAGGCCCTGAATGATGCCATTCAGGGCCTGACGTTCATACCAGAGTCTTCTTGCGATCTACTTGCCGACTTTGAACGTGCCGGACAGAATCGTCTTGAGGTTCACGACGATCTCGATCTTCGATCCCTCCTTGACCGCCGGAACAGAACCGCCTCGCTCGTCGGTCAGTTCCAGTTTCATCCGTCCCAAAGCAACAGTGGTTCTTCCAGCCAGAGTTCCGTTGACGTAGACGGACGCAACCTGACCGTTGAAGGCTCTCAGGTTTTCAGCTTCGGCGGAGAAGTTGGAGCGTGACGGGTTCTGATCGAATTTTCCTTTTCCCTTGAGCGTTGCCGGAGACCCGGCGGTTGGTGTCAGAACCGCCGTCAGCAGAAGCTTTGGACCTTTCGCTTCTGCAGGAATGGAGCTCAGTACCAGAGACGCAAAAGCACCCATGACCAGAATTCTTCGCAGCGTGTTCATCGTTTTTCCTTTCGTCGGAAACATGAAGAGTATTTGCGACCGGCAGTTCGTCATCCGGTCGCCTCTGTCATGAATAGCCGTAACGATCAGCCCCACCCGCCACTGCCGTTCAATAATTCTGCGAGATCAATAATTCTGCGATCTATCGGACAGCCGAGCATTTTGCCGTAAAACCACGAAGGTTTGCCGGGGCGAAACTTGTGGTTGTTCCGAACTCTGAAGTGTTAAAATCTCTGGCGGTTGACGGCCTCCTGTGCCGCTTCTCAGGGAAAAGTCGCAGCCTGACCGGAAAGAGCGGGACCAAACTCGGAAATTCCCTACACTCATCGTTGAAATGAGCACAAACGAAGAATCTCAGCCGTCCGACCATTCACTCCTGCGCCGTTATCGGAGCGGTGAGCAGGAGGCGGCGACTCGCATCTACCTTCGCTACGCTCAGCGCCTTTATGGGCTCGCGATGGCTCGCACGAATCCGGACCTGCAAACCCGATTTGATCCGGAAGATATTGTGCAGTCCGTCTTCCGCACGTTCTTTCGGCGAGCCCGGGACGGGCATTACCAGGTTCCGGATGGTGATGAACTCTGGAAGCTCTTTCTGGTCATTGGGCTCAATAAGATTCGTGATGTCGCATCATTCCATCGAGCCGAAAAGCGGTCGGTCGAAAAGACAACCGAACTGACAGGTGATGCCAAACACATCGCCGCGTCAGGAGAAACGGTTGCTGAGACAACGCTGCGGCTGGTGGTCGACGACCTTCTGGAAAAGCTGCCCGAAAACCAGCGCGAGATCATTCGGCTGCGGCTCGATGGAACACAGGTCACAGAAATCGCCGAACGCACACAACGGTCGCTGCGAACCGTTGAGCGAACTCTGCAGAAGTTTCGTGAACTGCTGCATCAGCAAATCGGTAACCTCTCCTGACAGCACTGACTGATTGCACTCTCTTCCCGGCCGATAAGAACTGAGGACTCATTTGTGAATTCGCTATTTGGAGTCTCTGAAGAACTGATCGAAGCGTTCGAAGATGCTCGAACCGCCGGTCGGCCTGCAAAAGTCTCAGATTTTCTGCCAGCAACAGAACATCCGTATTGGTTAGCGACGCTGCAGGAACTCATTCGCATCGACATGGAACTGGACCAGCGTCAGGGAGGTGTCGCCACGATTGAAAAGTACCGAGCCGAATGGCCGCTGCTGTTCGAATCGCCGGAGCTGCTGACGCCTCTTGCGTTTGAAGACTATCGCCTTGCAAGTCAGCGCGGAGTCGCCGCCGCACCCCAGTCATATGCAGATCGTTATGGAGTTGATGTTTCGACCTGGCCGGTCTTGCGAAGCACTTCAGGCCAGTCGCAGTCGAGTACCAGGGAAGTGACCGAGGGACGTTCCATTCGAATTGAACCAGGGACGCAGCTCCTCGATTTTGAAATTGTTGCTCCTCTCGGCGAAGGAGCTTTTTCAAAAGTCCTCCTGGCGAGGCAATTGTCTCTGTCGGGACGACTCGTCGTTCTGAAGTTCTCTTCCAGGCGACTCCGGGAAGCAGACCGTCTCGCGCGACTTCAACACACGAATATCGTGCCGCTTTACTCCGTGCACGATTGGAATGATCTCTGTGTGCTCTGCATGCCCTGGTTTGGATCAGCAACACTGCGGGATGTCATCGAGCCGGCACGAGGAGCCGACAGCAGGCCCAGCGGGGAAATGCTTCTCAGCACCGTCAAAGGGTGTGATTCACGTCTGCGAACTCAGGTCAATGGTCAACCAGCTGTCACGGCTGATCCGGTTCAGGAAAGCGATTCAGACAGCGATTCAAACAGCGAATCAGCGCCGCGGAGAGGATCGCCATTGCAGGGTCTGGACGGTGAACTCGCTGCCGTCTGGATTGCCCAGCAGATCGCAGAAGGACTAAAGCACGCCCACGAACGCGGGGTGCTGCACCGAGACCTGAAGCCGGCAAATGTGCTGCTGACTTCCGACGGTGTTCCCATGATTCTGGACTTCAACCTTTCCGCCCTTCAGCCGGATGAAGTCACGGCCGGTGGCACACTTCCCTACATGAGTCCCGAGCAGCTGGAGTCACTGGAAACTCAGGAGAGGGTCGATGAGCGTTCGGACATTTTCTCCCTCGGTGTTGTGCTTTTCGAGTTGCTGACGGGCGAGCGACCATTCCCTGACCTGAATCTTGATCGTCGACAGATGATTCAGGATCGCCGAACGATCGACGTGTCGCCACGATCTCGAAACCGGCTGATTTCCGTCGACACAGATTCTATTGTCCGCCGCTGTCTTTCATCAGATGTCACAAGACGCTATCAAAAAACAGAAGAACTGATTGAGGATCTGGGGCGACAACTGACGTCTCGCCCTCTCAGGTATGCCGAGAACCGGTCAATTCGTGAACGATTGCAGAAGTGGGCAAGGCGTCATCCTCGTATCACATCCGGAACCTCGGTGCTGATCTTCTGCTCTGCATTACTCCTGATCGGCGTCGCGCAGTACCTGCGCATCTCCTCACGGCTGGTTGAATCCGAAAGCCAGCGTGCAGCAACACAGTTTCTGCAAGTCGTGCCCGATCTTCAGGCCGAGGGATTCTCAGCGGCGATCGGTGATTCAGATCGAAACATCGTCGCCAGCCGGATTCGAGAGGTCGTCGATAAAGTTCGTCCAATGGTGAACCAGTCGCCGGCATCCTCAACAGAGATCACCAAAGCACGTCAGGCACTGGATGAGATGGGATCCATGCTCGAATTGCTTGGATCGGAGGCCACGGCAACAGCACCCGCCCATCCACAGACGGCTCCGTATCTCATCGCGCTTCAGCATGCGATGAGTCGACAGTTTACGGAAGCAGCAGACACACTTCGCCCTGTCGTTCAGGGGCATCCTGAACTTTTCGAATCAACATTGCTGCTGGGCATGCTGGCTCGCGCGCAGAAGACGGGCGATTCCGCTGATGCACTTCTGACGGCGGCTCTTGCTCTTCGCCCGGACGACTTTACGACGCTAATGCAGCGAGGAATCAGCCATCTGACTTCCTCGAGATACGAAGCTGCAATCCGTGATTTCGAGTCGGCGCTCCGAGTTCGAAAGGAAGCTCCTGATGCATGGTTCTCGCTGGGACTTGCGCAGAAAGGAGCCGGCAAACTGAAGGATGCTCTGAGTTCGTATGACAAAGCCATTGAGTACAAGTTCCCCGAGACTCGTATTCACTTCGCCAAAGCCGATCTTCTTGAACTGATGGGGAACAAAGACGAAGCCCGGCTTGCCAAAGAATCCGGACTAAAGCTGACACCCAAAGACGATCGAAGCTGGGTCGCGCGAGGGTTAGCGCAACTGCCAAATTCTCCGGAACTGGCCGTGCAGGATATTCGCAGGGCGTTTGAGCTGAATCCGTCGTCGCATGATGCATTTCGCAATTTGTCGATGGTGCTTTCCGAGTATTTGAAGAAGCCTGATGAAGCGATTGTGGTCCTCGATGCGGCGATTCTGGTGCACCCGCAGGACGAGTATCTCTGGGCCGGTCGGGGAGTTCTGCATGCGCGGGGCGGTGACAGCAAAAAGGCAATCGCGGATGCACAGCAGGCACTGAAGCTGTCGGATGATCCGTTTCTGCTTTACATGGTCGCCTGCATTTATTCACTCAGCAGCGGCAGCGAACAGCAGGATTCGTCTCGCGTTGAAGCTCTGCGTCTGATTGCAAAGAGTTTGCGACAGGATGCATCATTGGCAGATTCGATGCAGTCCGACCCTGACCTGAAGAACCTGCACAGCGACAAGCGGTTTCAACAGCTCATTGCTGCCGCCGGAACGTTGGCGAACCCTATTCCAGAGCGTTGACACACTCCGCTCGCCGGGACAGTTGGCGTTAAGAAGGGTTCGTCATTCCCGCGCAGGCGGGAACCCAGTTTTCAACGTTCTGAGTTCCCGCCCGCGCGGGAATGATGGCTAATCCCAAGTTGTTGGCTTGAGAAACAACTAGCGGCTGGAGCGAACGAAACGGAGTCGCTGACCGGATGCGGTCTCAACAACACCCAGTGTTCTGGTTGCCACGCGACCTGCTGATTCCGGTGCGACCAGAAGCATCGACTTTCCTTTGTGTGCAAACACAAGGTCGCCATCCTGCTTCATGTCGGGTCGGAATGTGACCTGTCCGTCAGCGAAAGCAATTCGCACAGCGGTGCCGGTTGGCTGGCCACGCAGTTTAGTCTTCAGTCGGGAAAACGCAGCGGCTGTAATCTTCATCAGTCAACAACTCCTGAAAAGAGGGAAATCACAAACGATCCAGCAAGGCCGATCGGCGAGGTGCCTGAGAAGGACCGGAGGACTGAGGAGTCCTGCCGTCGTCCCGGTCACGAGCTTCACTCACCGAAATAGCACGTCCCGAAATAAGCTGTCCGTTCATTCGGGCAATGGCTTCTTCTGCGTCATCAATGCCAGGCATTTGAACAAACGCAAATCCACGCGGCGCTCCGGAAGCGCGGTCTGTGACCATCCGCACGGAACTGACTCGACCATAGCGTGCAAACGCTCTTTCAAGGTCAGCTTCTGATGTTTGATACGAGAGGTTACCAACAAAGATCCTCGTCATTGAATTGTTCCAGCCCAGTGGGCTTTTCTACTTCGTAGTCTGTGCACGAAGTCAGCACGAACCTTTTGGGATTGGAAACTGCAGGATTTCGCAGTTTGAATTTGTGCATCGACAGAGCACTCGAAGTTCCAGCGGCATTGATCAACTGAACGACCTCGAAAACAACGCAGGAAGTTCAGGATCAGAAGAACGCAAATGCTCAGGACCACAACGCGGCTTCTTCACAGGAAGCAACATTCTCGGCACCTTGCCGGCCCAGATGAGCCTCAGTGGCCGACTTCGTTGAAGTAAGCCTGCAGCAGGCAGGCCTGGTCAACGAAAGAGTTCAGATCTTTTGGAACTCTGAAAAGTCTGCAACGGGCAGACGATCAAACGCAAATCGGCCTTCAAACAGTCACAAAACACTGTCTGAGGAGGATGGGCGACGCGGGAGAAAAATCTCCCAGGCACCAAAAGCATGCGAATCACAATGTTCGCAAACGAAGTGTACGTTCTATCGACACACAAAGTTAGAGGAAGTGCAGAGTTCAATTGTCACACTTGTGTCACCGGTCATAACTCAAGTCAGGCACACGTCTTCCAGCGAGCAATAATCCCGCAGAAATCACAGAAGGAGTTGAAGACCGAACCGGGAATCTTCAAACTCCAGGGCAGTATCCGCCAAAATGGAAACGGCGCGGCCGTTTGTTTCCGGCAGTTTCCTGATGAATGTCGAAGGGAGAAAAACAATGAGCCTATACTGGGTCGCGACGGTCGGCATCGTTTCAATGGCATTGATAGTCCTGTTCTTCCGTTCGAAGCGATTTCGCGCAAGTCGCACTGCGCGAAGCGTCAAATCCGAATGGCTCTTCGCTGCGACGACCTCCGGAACCGTGCTGGTTCTAATGGCTGCAACAGTGATCGACCTGCTCCCGAAAGTCACGGTCGTCGATATTGCCGCCCTTGGCGTAACTGGCGTATTGACAGGGTATTTTCTGGGCCTCGGACTGTCCGCCTCTTCAGCCCGGTCTCAAACCCCGTGAGCATCGCTTTTCTGTGCTCAAGAATGCCGCCTGAATTGGACGAACGAAACCAAGGATTCGAGTTTTGCGGTAAACAGAACACCGGCTTGCAACTCCACTTTGACTCAGTCATATTGTGCATCCACTGGAGCGTGGCGTTCCCAAACGCCGAAATAGCGGAGCATTCCAGAACTTTCTGACATCCGTGGCCGTCACGGCTTGCGAATCGGCGAGGTCGGGACGCTGTTGCTTCGGTTTCGACGCATGTCAAAGACCTTCCGCGGGTGTCGTCTCGGTAGTCGTCGCGATTTCCGACACGTCTCCCACCAATGCGGGGCTGTAGCTCAATCGGTTAGAGCAGCGGACTCATAATCCGTTGGTTCTGGGTTCAAGTCCCAGCGGCCCCACTGTTTTTTGCTTGTGCTTTTCGCCCCCTTTTGGCCTATCTTCCTGCCCAGAATTGCCAGCTGCCACCCCAAATACCAGCCTAGACAAAAATAAACGCATGAACACCACTAGGAGCCGTGCGGTTGGGATTTTGCGGATTGGTTGGTGACTTTTTCTGTTGGGGATTATGCAAACCTCCTGCTACGCTTTTGCTAGTTTGACAAACTTGGGAGGCAAGTTACCGTGAAGACGTACCCACTCGCTTGCTTCTCGGTTTCTCTGTGTCTCTGTTCGGTTTGTCGTGCCGAAATCTCATCAAGCTGAAAGGGAAAGGCATGCTTGAAACACTCGCAGATGCAATGGCACGCCAACAGATTGACGACACGATGAAAAATCGTGTGATGAACTTTGCGTTCGCAAACGCGAATTTGGAAAACCCACTCATCACTAGTGAGTTGGTGAAGAAATGCTGGGAAGCCGCAGAGCAGAAGGCAAATCAGTTCGCAGAGCGTGTCCACCTTACGCAAAATGCGAAATGATTGGGAATTCATAATTGATTCGCCGTCCGAAGCGTCGCTGTCCCCGGACGAAAAAGCTCGCGTCGAAGCTACGAACGCCATTGCGGCAAGTTTGATGCTGGATGCCCTTGCCCAGTTTCGAAACCGCGTTCACTTGGGGAAGGAGTTACTGAAGACGTTTCATTCACTTTTCTGTGATGGCATTCCAAACACAACACCTGGGCAATATCGCACCAAGCCCTGCACTGTAAGCAAGAATCACGTGCCCCCAAAAGCACGGGAAATCGATCGACTCATCGATGAAATGTTTGAGTACGCGTCACGGTTTGAAGACCACAGCTATCATGTTTCAGCATTCCTGCTGTGGCGAATTGTCTGGATACATCCCTTCAATGATGGGAATGGACGGGTCGCTCGGACCTTCTGTTACCTGTCTCTCTGCCAAAGCCTGGATACACACTTCGGAGGCCGGGACGGTTTTGCGTCGTACTTCCTGCAGCGGACAGACGAATACTACGCCGCGCTGGAAGCGGCAGACCGTGCCTGGCTTGACAGCGACCAGGACCTTCAACAGCCTCTGAACCTACATTCGCTGGAGATGCTGATTGCGGACGCTTTGAGTTCGCAACTGCAATCGTAACTCTCCGGCAAATGCGTCAGTCATCGTTTCCAATTGCACCAGCCGCTGGCCGGCCTACATACGCGATACCTGCGGCCGGCTTGGAATGGCAATGCGGCCCCCTCCCGATCTTGCTGGCGCGCGATCGACCTCCACCAAAACGAGTTTTTGGGGAGGGAGTTTGTTGGCAGTCACGGGCTGGCCAGCGGCCAGCGGTTGTTCAACTCGTCACATCGCCACGAGTTTCTTTGCCAGTGCGATGAATCGACGGTCCTGAGGCACTGAACGGGAATAGGTTTGTGACAGATCCGGAAGGCGTTCGACGATTTCCTTTGCTGCGTCCTTCTCGCCCAGCTGCCACAGGGTCATGGCCAGCAACGAAAAATGCTGGGGGTTCTGGTGTTCCGGGGTTGGCTTCAGCCCGTTGGCGGTTTGAACGGCGTCACCGTCGGCTCCATTGACTGGCGGGTATTTCTTCCTGTCGATTTCGATGGCCGTCATCAACAACTTTTTCGCTTCTTCATAACGACCACTTTCATAATACACCTGCGCCAGAGTATGGCAGTAGTTCGAACTGTCTGGCGTTGTCCGAACTGCAAACGAAGCCAGCTCCTCCGCCTTCTTCAGCTGTTCAGCCTGCGGTATGGAACTGTCTTCGGCGGGCTTCACGGCCAGAAACCAGGCCGTGTTGTTTGACCAGGATGCTCGCTGACCTTCAGTGACGGGTTGATCTGCGACTTCAGCAGCCGGCGAAACAAGCCACAACGAGCCTTCGGTCGCGGCACGCCAATAGCGAGCCGCGCTGGCGGTATCGCCCTGTTCGGCAAGATGCTCCGCGAGCCCTTCCATCCATTCCTGCATGCGCGACACAATCTGCCGTTCATTGGGGAAACTGCTCCGCACCTGAATCAACTGGTCTCCCAGTGACTTCCAGACAGGAAGAGCATCCGGGAGGTTCTTAGCGGCGAGGAATGCATCGATCTGGTATCCACGAGCGGATATCAGGTCTCGCTGATATTCAAACACCGAGGGATAACTTGCGGCAACCGTCGAGATCAGCTCGACCGCCCGACCAAATTGTTCCGCAGCCGCAGCTGGATCTCCGCCTTGCTGTAACAGGAATCCTTTCGTAACGAACAACCGCGAGTACATGTGCAGGTTGCCGAAGTTCTTCGGATTCTGCTGATAAAGTTCCTCACGGATTTGGAACGCTTCCTCAAACGGCGGCGTTGCGGCATCCTTGCCCTTGATCGCGCGAAGAACCTGCGACTGATCATGAAGCGCGAGAGCCAGTTCGCTGGAGATCGAGCGATCCGTCGGATACTTCTGCCGGGCCGTTCGAAGAAGCGAAATTGACTCTTCGTAAAGCGGAAGCGTCTCCGGTGCTCGATTCAGTGTTGTCAGCACCGCGCAGATATTGGTGAGAGTATTCGCTTTGTCACGCTGATGGCTCGCATGATCAGGCATCAGCTTCAATGCGGCATCATGACTCGCAAGACCCTTCTGGTAGGCGGCAAGTGCATCCTGAGGATGTCCCGTATCTTTCAGAGAATTCGCGTGCACCCAGTTCGCCCACGCACTTAAGCCCAGCAGCTCCATATCATCCGGGCTGGCCATCAGCTCTTCATCAAGCACACTTGTGGCCCGAGTCAGAAGCTCATTCGCCCGAGTATTTTCGCGGAGCACCGCGCGGATCTCACCGGCTCGAATTAACGTCGAGGCGAGTGAGACTCGCAGTCGGGAACTGTTGCCGTGACTCTTTTCAAGCTGGTCATACAGCCGCAGAGTTTCGTCGAGAATTCGGCGACTGGTTGCCTGTTGCAGCGGAGTCTGTCGAAGTTCAATGCCCAGTCGGGCCAGACTATCAATGGCCGTCAGTGCCTGCTGCAAATTGTCTTCGGCCTGCTGCCGCGCAATCACTGCATCGGACCGTGCGGCATCGGCGGCCAGTCGTTGAGTTTCCACGGCCGCCGTCTGCATCTCCGCAAGCTCTCGCAGCCGTTTGGCTTCGTCACGTTCCCGACTGGCCACCAGCGACAGCCGTATGGCACGGTCACGCTGCTCGCGAGCATCGGCTTCTCGCTGGTTGGCTCGATTGTTCTCAATCAGAATGCCACCAAAGCCGGTCACCAACAGTAGCACAATGATCAGAATCAGCGTTGAGTAACCAGGCGATCGGCGAATCGACTTCCAGAGTTTCTCAAGTGCGCCGACGGGGCGTGCGCGAATCGATTCACCGGCCTGAACGGAACGAAGATCATCGGCCAGTTCTCTCGCAGTCGCGTACCGACGCTCCGGCTTCTTCTCCAAACACTTCAGGCAGATCGTTTCCAGGTCACGAGGTACTCGTGGCTGCAGGCGTCGAGGAGGAACAGGCTCATCACTGCGAACCTGTTCCAGCGTGTCGAACAGCGTCGCCCCTCGAAACGGCGGACGTCCTGTCAGCAGTTCGAACAGAATCGCTCCCAGGGAATACACGTCCTGGGCAGGCGTTGCATCATCGGCCTGTCCGGCAGCCTGCTCCGGCGCCATGTAACTGGGAGTTCCAATCACCTGCCCTGTCGCCGTCAGATCACTGCGACTTCCAAGGACTCGCGCGAGCCCGAAGTCGCTGACTTTCACGATCCATGAATTCTGAATAGAGGATCGATCGGATCGTGATCCATCCATCGCGACAGTGCGAGAAAGCAAGTCGTGCTCCGGGCGTTCCGTCAGAAGAACATTGGCCGGCTTGAGGTCGCGATGCACGATACCCCGCTCATGTGCGAACTGAACTGCCAGAGCCAGCTGCTCCACAATGCGACAGGCCTCCAGCGGAGGAAGTGGCTGCCCCTTCAGCCATTCCTGAAGGTTGCCGCCGGCAACGTATTCCAGTGCGAGCCATGGCAGCCCGTGGTGTTCGCCGACCTCAAAGATCTGGACAATTCCAGGATGCTGCAGCTGTGCGACGGCCTGAGCTTCCTGCTGAATGCGAGCCAGCATCTCCTTGCTGGCGACGCCTCCTGCCAGCAACATCTTGATCGCAACCGTTCGATTCAGAATCTGCTGCTTCGCGCGGAAAACGACGGCCATCCCGCCTCGCCCCAGTTCCTCCTGCAGCTCATAACCCGGCGGCGGTTCCGGAGCACGCTGCTTGCTCCGACGCGGCCAGCGGGCAGCCTTGTCGCTGTCGCCCGAATCTCGAGGAGTAATCCCGATCGCATCGGACGGCGAATCGTTCGATGATTCGGCGACAATCACCGGCTCCAGAGAAGAATGATCTTCAGACGCTTCGGAGAGTTCCTCGTCCGGCCAGTCGTCTTCAATGGCGCCATGAATCGCGAACAGACGCTGCAGTCGCTCTGTGTGTTTTGGAAAACGCTGAACGAAGTCGTCCAGCTTCGGAGTCTCTCCAAATTCTTCACGCAGAAGAATCTCGTGGTAGATCAAATCAAGCAGCTGTTCTTCGTGCTGAGCCACCAGGTCAAAGAGCGGCCCAAGAGTCTCCACGGGGACTCGCTTGCCCGCCTGCCATTTAGATCTCAACTGCCCCGCCAGAGTTTCGATGCGATCATTCAGAGAAACGCTGAGACTATGGATGCTCTCATTCAGCCGTTCCGGACCGGTCCCTGCTGTGGAGTTTGCTTCGTGTTGCGATGTCCCTGTCGCGTCCTGCTTTTCCTGTCGATTATCCGCCACGTGACTGCTCCAGCCCAAGTTCCGCAGCAACGCGATCCAGCGCTCGAGTCAGCTTCATTCGCACGGCGTTTGCCTGTTCGCCGGTCTCTGCTGCGATCTCATTCCAGCCCACTCCTTCAGATCGCTTCTCCATCAGTCGCAGTTCATCAGCGCTCAGACGGTTCCGAACCTGTTCCAGGAGTTCACGGTTTACGAGGACCGATGCCGGACCGGGATCATGAGACGCTACCGGGACAGCGTTCTCGTCGTCGATCGAAACTTCACGGCGCGAATCTCGACGATCGGCCTGCTGTCGACGAGCCCAGTCGATAATGCGATTTCGAGCCATCGTGACCAGCAACCGCAGCAGTTCTTCCGGAGTCTGAATATCGTACTGCCCCGCGGCGGTGCGAACGAAAAAGCCTGCGAGCACCGACTGACAAATGTCGATCGAGTCCACCAGCCGTCGAAGCCGTGCATCCGTCATTCGAACTCGGATCGCGCGCCGGATCTCGGGCTCATAGGTTCGGACAAGCTCTTCCGCCGCGGAGGAATCTCCGTTGCGGACTCTGTCCAGAAGTTCTCGAACCGACGTGTTTGTCACACGAAGTCTCTCAGGCTGTTAACAGGAACTGGAACGCGGTTCGGCTCCGGCCACGTCAGTGTCTGATCACCGAAGTAGGAGAGCAGTTGCCTCCAGGGGGAGTATCATCGTGCGAAATCATAGAGAGCGATCGACGGAGACTCTACCCCTGTGCGGACCACTGACGTGCGATTTTGCAGTCATTTCCCCAAAGAAAACACCTGATGCGGCAATCGTGTCTGGAGGCGAGATCGTCGCCTGCATTGGCTTGCCGGGGCATTGACTCCATCGAATGAAGTCCTGACACTGCCGCCCGGAACATACTTTGGCAACATCACAGGAATGCTCAAACTTCCAGCGCCTGCGGCTCACACGTTCATCAGGCGTGCTTCCTGGCAAACAGGCTTGTCCGAATGAACGCGTTGAGATTCACTCCGATGACAGAACCACAGTTCTCCCGCGAGGTCTGTGGGATGATGGCCGATCTTTATCGCGAAGATCCTCCTGCGACGGGTTCCATCTCCGAGACGAATTTTACCAGGACGATCGATCATCTTCTGGCTCATCCCGATCACGGTCAGATCATCCTGCTGGAACAGGAACAGGACATTTGTGGCTATGCCATTCTGGTTCCGTACTGGAGCAATGAGTACGGTGGTTCGCTGCTGTTTGTCGACGAACTGTACGTGAAGCCCGCGTTCCGAAATCGAGGATTCGGGACGGCCTTCCTTCGCCATGTGAAGAGCGATTGCCCTGAAGACACATGCAGAATCTGTCTGGAAGTTTCACACCGCAACAGCAAAGCCCGCGCACTTTATGAATCGCTCGGCTTCATCGCCCGGCCTTACGCCACAATGACCGTGGAGAGATCGGCCCCCGATGGGCTTGTCCCATCGGAGCCGACGGTTGACGGCTAGAACCAACTCACAGCAAGCAACGCCCCCTCCTACAACCGACCCCGACGGGCTTGTCCCGTCCGGTGAAGCAGGCTCAGAAGCTAGCCTGCGAACCGTTCGAACCAGTCGGGCAAGCCAACTGGGGGCGAGTGAATCAGCCCCCGATGGGCTTGCCCCATCGGAGCCGACGGTTGACAGCTAGAACCAACTCACAGCAAGCAACGCCCCCTCCTACAACCGACCCCGACGGGCTTGTCCCGTCCGGTGAATCAGGCTCAGAAGCTAGCCAACGAACCGTTCGCTCCAGTCGGGCAAGCCAACTGGGGGCGAGTGAATCGGCCCCCGATGGGCTTGTCCCATCGGAGCCGACGGTTGACAGCTAGAACCGACTCACAGCAAGAAACGCTCCCTCCTACAACCGACCCCGACGGGCTTGCCCCGTCCGGTGAATCAGGCTCAGAAGCTTGCCCGCGAACCGTTCGCTCCAGTCGGGCAAGCCAACTGGGGGCGAGTGAATCAGCCCCCCGATGGGCTCGTCCCATCGGAGCCGACGGTTGACAGCTAGAACCAACTCACAGCAAGCAACGCCCCCTCCTACAACCGACCCCGACGGGCTTGTCCCGTCCGGTGAA
>JAEUII010000378.1 GCA_016795145.1 Planctomycetaceae bacterium | reverse complement strand
TCCCCATTAGTGGATCGATTGTCCTCAATCGCTATTGCGTTTGATTGTGGAGGAAACGGCTTAGGACAGCCGTTCAACACTGGGTAGCACGCACGCACGCAGTGCGTGTGCCGAAGGCGCCGGAAGCCGATGCCTGCATGTGAGATTGCCAAGCCGGGGTGCGTTGAAACCACCGGGCTGTCACTTAGGCTTCCGGCCGCTGCGCGTCACCGGCTTCGCCTGAGCTCCCCATTTGTGGAGCGATTGTCCTCAATCGCTTTTGCGTTTGATTGTGGAGGAAACGGCTGAGGACAGCCGTTCTACACTGGGTAGCACGCACGCACGCAGTGCGTGTGCCGAAGGCGCCGGAAGCCGATGCCTGCATGTGAGATTGCCAAGCCGGGGTGCGTTGAAACCACCACGCTGTCACTTTGGCTTCCGGCCGCTGCGCGTCACAGGCTTTGCCTGTGCTACCCATGGTTGTTTCGTCGTCGTGGCGTCCCGGAACTGTGGGGCAGGGCAGAGCGGGAGTTATTTTGCGTCGACGCGATCAAGCGAGCGGATGAATTCGACTTCCAGTTTGGCGATATCTCCGAATGCGGTCTGGAAATCTTTGAGTCGCTGTTCGGGAGTGTAATTCTGAAGAGGATCACGTTCGGACAGAGTCTGCAGGTAGTCGACGAACTTGCGTGCTCGCGCGGGGGTCTCGGTCATGAACCAGGTGAAGGCCCAGGAGAGGCTGTAAGCGTCCAGAGTCTGGTTCTTGAACATGTCATCGGTTGCGATCAGCTTTGCAAGGTCACCGGGCTGACGCCGACCTTCGTATTCTGAATTGAACCAGTTCATGCGTTCGGCGTTGATCGTACTGTTTCCGGACTTGCTGCCAGCCTTCCCTCGAGTTCGAAGTCCTGGTGGTTCGAGCACAGTTGCAAGGCCTTCCAGAACCCATGTCGGAGTTTGTCCGATACGGCGGTGAATGCCGATGTTGAATCCGACCTGGTGAGTTGTCTCATGAATAATCGTGTCGGCCGTCTGTCCGGACACCGACGCTAATGCTCTTGAAAGGGCAGAGCGATTTCCGGCAACTCGGTCGGCAGCCACGATGGCCTCTTCGACAGATGCGGTACGAGGTCGCTTCAGGAGTGACGCATCGTCGTACAGAGCGACTCGATTGGTATTCAGCGAGTAATAGCCGCGAAGATCTTTCGTCCACAGCATGCCATCCTTCTCGCAGTACTTCTGAAACTCGTCCTGAGTTCCGAAGACGATGGCAATGAGCGGGACTTCAGGGCGCGTCGTGTCGAATCCTCGAACACTGTAGAAAGTATCGACCTGACGATAAATCTCTTCGAACAGTTCTGCGTACGCGTCGGCTCGGCCTTTGGTTCCCGCGACGACATAGTGAGCTGAGGTCGCGACGTCGTATCCGGCTGGAACTTCCTTCTGCAGCTTCTGACGAAATGCCGTTGTTGACGCACCGTTGTATTCCGCCGCGACAACTCGAAAGGACTTCAGAGACGAGAGTGGCAGGTGCTTCAGACTACCGAACTCATCCATCAGGCAAACGGAGTCTGATGTCTTGGCGATCAGCTTGCCGCTGAAGGAATCGTCCCCGTTGGACACTTCAATAACTCGTGGGCGATTCCCGCCAGCGAACGCATCGCCGCTGCAGGCAGCCACAAGGAAGCTGGCCAGCGTGATCACACAGAGCGAACGGACAGACAAGCCTGCCCGGCCAGTGCGAGACGTGAGTTTGTGGAAACAGGTTGCAGGGAAAGCCGAAGACATGGATTCTGGTCTCAGGACTAACGGAACGACGGAACGACCGGAAGCCTGGCCCAGACCAGTGTGCGGTGTGGCAAAAATCTGTGGCAAAAAGTAGCAAGTGCACCAATCTGCTGCACGGAGGGGCGCTTTGAGCATCGAAGAGCACAAGTGTTGGCGGTCCGGCAACACGAATGTTGCCGGAAAACCCAGTGTTTTGATGCGTTCCGGCAACGCGATGATGCCAGAACGCAACAGAGGCACCGTGATG
The DNA here is from genome assembly GCA_016795145.1 of Planctomycetaceae bacterium. Taxonomy (GTDB): domain Bacteria; phylum Planctomycetota; class Planctomycetia; order Planctomycetales; family Planctomycetaceae; genus SXXK01. Next base: position 18,183 of record JAEUII010000378.1, on the reverse strand, counting down.
TTGCCTTTTCGCAACACGGGTATGGCTGAGGTGAAAGCGGAAAGCGGAAAGCCGAAAGCGGAGAGCGGAGAGCGGAGAGCGGTTAACTGAAAACTGAACACTCTCCGCCCGGCCAAAACTGCCGGAGTTTGTGATCGGACGGTGCAGGATTGTCTGTCGTTGCCTGCCCTGTTGAGTGTGCTGACCTTTGTGCCGAAAAAAACGTCGGTCCAATGACTCAGTGGCAAAAGCAGCCGGTGTCATAGAAATCCCATGGAGTCCACAGGGCTGCATTTTCGAAAACACTGAAGATGCTGAAGGGTTGCGCCCCTGGTGTCGCTGGTCTTGAGTGAAGAAGCTCGGAGACTGGTGTTTGCCAGAGTTGCCATGACCCGGCGGACATGATGGTCCGTTCCGCAGTCTCAGGAAGTTGCTCTTAACAGGATGTTAGGCATGCCACGGAAGCGATGGTTCAAACTTGCACTCGCGTCTCTCTTCGCGCTGTCCGCTTCTCACTGTCTTGCACAGGACAGCGTGTATGCTCCCTGCGAACCAGAATCGTTCTTCACGGGCAGTGTTGAGTATCTGCTGTTTACCCGCGACGCAGACATCACCAATCCAGGCCCTGTGATTGGCGGACCCAATAGTGGTCTGCTCACGTTCGGTGACACTAACTTTGATTACCAGTCTGGCTTTCGAGTCATGCTGGGCTATCACAGCAACGGTGCTCGTGTCGAAGGTGTGTTCGCGAACTTTGGAACATGGAACTACAACACTGTCGGCAGTCTGACTTCAGGCCTGTCGTTTGATGAAGGCATCAACGCCGGAAATCCCTGGGCTGGAAGTAATTTCATCAACCTGACGACGGGTTTTCAGGGTCTTCATGGCGCTGCCAGTGGCGGGCTTGGCGGTGACGCGGACGAGTTTGAAGGACTCGGACCGAACGTCCCGTTTCCGGCCGACGCGTTTCCAACGTACGAAGTTTACTACAAGAGTACTTTGCACAGCTTTGAATTGAACGTATGGACTGACGATCCAGACTCGTTCGTACAGTTCGGAGCGGGTTACCGATATCTGTCACTCGACGAAGTGGCAGGGACTGAGATCAATGGTGTGTTCCGAGCCGCTGATGTGGCCGCTCCAAACAATGGTCTGTCGCACGCTTCTCTGATTGGTGCTGGCGGATTGACATTCCTGGGCGGAACCGCCAACGGCTTTGAAGATGAAATTGGCAATGCTTCGGGATTGCCTGACAATCTTCAGATGATCCAGGAAGCTCGAACGTCAAACGATCTAAACGGTGTGCAGCTGATGGCGCAGCCGGAAATCATGTACTGGCGAGGCTGGGTGGTGAACGGCGTGATTAAGGCCGGCGTCTACCACAACTCCGTCAGCGGCAGTGTGACGGAACGTTACGTGGGAACCGATCCAGGGGCAGGTGGCGACACGTCAATCTACGGCCGAACATTCTCTGATTCAAAGGATTCACTGGCATTCGCGGGTGCACTCGGGATTCAGTCGGACTTCCCGCTCAGCGAAAACTGGAGCCTGATCGGCGGCTATGAAATGCTGCTGATTCACGGGGTTGCTCTTGGCCCCGAGCAGTTTGCGGCACTCAAAGGAGCGCATCCTGGGCAGGTCTACGACGTGGATACTCACGGTCAGATCATCGCCCATGGTGCCAACGTGGGACTTCAGTTCACGTACTAGCCAGCACTTCGACAAGCTTTGATTTCTGGTCGTGGACCTTGCGAATGATGCTGTGACTCATCTTTAGCAAGATCCACTACTGCCAATACAGACAACCCTGTGTTGAAAAGAGCCCGGTTCCAGGAACCGGGCTTTTGCATTTTGGTACGGCATCGAGTTCGCTTGACGCCCGTCGCACGCTCACGACACTTCGGTCAGACACCCCACAAATCTGTGCGCTCTGTTCAACCGAGGTTCCCGATGCGAATTGTCCGATCTTCACTTTGCGTTGCGTTCGTGATGCTGCCGTCTGTGCTGTCCGCCGGCGACTGGACTCAGTGGCGTGGTTCCAACGGCTTGAATGTGGTTGATGCACAGCCAGCACCCACCGAGTGGAGCAGCACAAAGAACATCATCTGGAAGGCTGAAGTTCCGGGGCGAGGACATTCGACTCCGATCGTCACGGGCAATGTGATTGTTCTGCTCACCGCCAACAACGAAGCTCAGACACAGGGCGTTGTGGCGTTTGATCGCGCCACCGGCAAACAATTGTGGATGACGCCGATCAGTCAGGGAGGCTTCGCGCCGATTCATGCGAAGAACACGTTTGCGTCTTCGACTCCTGCGACGGATGGCAAGCTGATTTACGCGTGCTTCTGTCACCATGAGAAGATTGAGCTGGTGGCACTGGATCTGGAAGGCAAGATCATCTGGCGTCGCGATGCCGGAGCATTCCGTCCGAAGGTTTATGAGTACGGTTATGCGTCATCTCCGACGATCTACAAAGGTACCGTGATCGTCTCTGCCGACTGCGATACAGTGGCGTGGCTGAAAGCGTTCCGATTGAGTGACGGAGAGGTCGCATGGGAACAGGAGCGACCTCTGATGCTAAACTGGGGCTCGCCCATCGTCGCAAACATCGGTGGCCGCGATCAGCTGTTTCTAAGCGGGACCAATATGATTGCTTCCTACGATCCTGCCAACGGACAGCCCCTTTGGAATACACCCTGTCTGACGATGGCGACCTGTGGCACATGCATCTGGGAAGATGGTGTCGTGTTTGCAAGCGGCGGTTACCCAGGCAAAGAGACTGTTGCCGTGAAAGCGGATGGCTCCGGTGTCCTGTGGAAGAACGGGGTGAAGTGCTACGAACAGTCGATGCTGGTTCACAAAGGCTATGTCTACGCATTCAGTGATGAAGGTATTGCCTACTGCTGGGATGCCAAGACCGGCAAGGAAATGTGGAAGCAGCGACTTCGAGGCCCCGTGTCGGCCTCTCCGTTGCTGATCGGTGATCTGATCTACGCGACCAATGAGGATGGAACGACCTGGGTCTTCAAAGCGACTCCCGAAAAGTATGAACTCGTCTCCCGCAACCAGCTGGGCGACACCGGGTTTTCATCGCTGATCGCGCTTGATGGACAGCTCTTTATTCGTACGGCCAAAGTGACGGACAACGCCTACAGCGAGACGCTGTATTGTGTTGGAGCAAAGTAGCGCAGGCGAATGGCGGAGTATCGGTCTGAGATCCTGATCTGTGGCGGCGGTGTCGTTGGGCTGACAACGGCCTATGTCCTCGCGCAGCGTGGTGTTCGAGTCACGGTGGCCGACGTTTCTGCGACGGGCCAGGAAGCCTCATGGGCCGGTGCAGGAATGTTGCCGCCAGGCTTTCGGATGAATGCCGATTCTGCTGAGCTGCGAATTCGATCGTACAGTCATTCCCTCTGGCCATCGTTCGTGCAAAAACTCCGCGAACAAACGGGGATGGACAATGGCTATGTCGTTTGCGGGGCGATTGAATTCCCGGACTCGCATCAAACCTGTCAGTCGCTGTTGCAGAGCGCGGTGAATGATGGTGTCGTCGCCGAGCAGCAGTTGAGTTCTCAACTGCGTCCCATGGTCCCTGGACTTGGCAACGAGTGGCAGTCGGGGGTTTGGTTGCCACAGTTTGCTCAGGTCCGAAATCCTCGTCATCTGCAGGCTCTGCGTGCGGCGTGTGTTCGCCTTGGTGTCATCATTGCGGAACATCAGGCTTCACTGCGGCTTGAACGAGACGAGCAGAAGCTTGTGTCCGCGAGATCGACGACGGATGTCTTCCGTTTTGATCGAGTTCTTGTGGCTGCCGGGTCATGGTCGTCACTCGTGCTGGCAGAACTGGGCATCACGATTCCAGTGAAGCCCGTGCGAGGACAGATTGTGCAGCTGCGGATGGATCGCCTGCCCTTTCGATGTGTTCTGGAAGTGGGACGTCGCTACCTTGTTCCTCGACCTGACGGATTGATTCTGATCGGTTCAACGGAAGAGGACGTTGGCTTTCAGAAGGCGAATACGGCGGACGGAGTTTCGTCGCTGCTGGACTTTGCGTGTTCGCTGGTGCCGGAACTCCGCCAGGCGTCGATCGTCAAGATGTGGTCGGGCCTTCGACCGTATTCTTCAGACGAGTTGCCACTGCTGGGACAGATCGGTGACTTCCAGAATCTGTTCATCGGCACCGGGCATTTTCGAGCGGGTCTTCAGATGTCGCCGGCGACCGGGACAATTCTTGCGGACCTGCTCACAGACAATGAGCCATCCATATCGCTCGACGGGCTTCGAGCCGATCGTTTTCTTTGAACCTGCCTGGACGATTCCACGATGCGTGCTGTGATTCAACGAGTTTCTGAAGCGTCCGTGACTGTTGATGGTCAAGTTGTCGGGCAGATTCAGAAGGGATTTTTGGTTCTGCTAGGGGTCGCCACCGAGGATACTCAGGAAGACGTTGTCTGGACGGCCGGCAAGATCGCGGGACTTCGAGTCTTTGAAGATGCCGAAGGGAAGATGAACCTGGCGCTGGCGGATGTTGGCGGTTCCGTTCTGCTTGTCAGTCAGTTCACACTCTATGGAGACTGTCGCAAAGGACGACGTCCCAGCTTCGTCGAGGCGGCTCGTCCGGAACAAGCAAATGCACTTTATCAGAGCGTCGCGGCGGAACTGCGTGGATCGGGACTTCAAGTGGAGACCGGGACTTTCCAGGCAGATATGAAGGTCCGATTGCTGAATGACGGTCCGGTCACACTTATCCTGGAAAGTCCGTAAGACCATCAGGGTTTTCTGGGCCGGCTGGGGATTGCGGGGTTGATGCGGGCTGTGGGGGTTGTGGGCTGAATGGAATCGCTCTTTTCCTGAAAGGCGTATCTCTCCTACACTTCTGAAGCTTCATGGACGGAGCGTGGTGGCAATGGAAGGCGGACAATGAACCCTTATCAAATCGTCGATTTGGTCGTTCTGGCTGTCCTGCTGTATTGCGCCGTGAAAGGAGCGTCCCGCGGGCTGATGTCGCAGCTGGCGTGGGTTGTTGCTCTGCTGCTTTGCTTCAAGTTTTCGGGTTCGCTGGCTCCTGCAATTGAGCCAATGATTGCTGTCGAACCGCCATTGAAGCAATGGATAGCAATGCTGGTGATTTACGTGGGACTTTGCGGAGTCACCTTCGTCGCCTCCGGAATGCTGAGCAGCTGGATGGAGAAGGCGAAGATCATCGACTTTGACAAGCACCTTGGCGGGATCCTTGGATTCGTCAAGGGTGTCGTGATCTGCATGACCGCGATGTACTTCCTGATCACAATGTCGCCGTCGCTGCGAAGTATTGTCAGCAAAACGTACTCCGGCTACGCCGCCGCCGTCATTTTGAATAACTCGCAGGTGATCCTGAAACTGATTCCGGAGCACGCTGTTCCAACAGTCCAGCACGTGATTGATCAGTTCAATCAGCATCTGCAGCCGCCGGAGAATGAACTTTCCGGAGCCACACCTTCCAGCCCCGATGCGTTTGGATCCGGGGAAGGCGGCCAGTTCTTTGGCGACGGGTTTGATCTGAAATCCCTCGTGGAACCTCGGCAAACCGATAAGCCAGCCTCCGGCGACAGTTCGGCGAATGGCAAATCGAACCCGGAACCGACGCTGGAAGAGCTGCTTCAGGCTCTTCCGGCTCAGGTGAAGCGTGAGCTGACTCAGAAGGCAATCGACTACCTGGAACAAACGAGTGCTCAGCAGAAACAGAACCTGATGGATCGGCTGAATGAATCCGCTCCGGAAAGTGCCAAGAGCATTCTGAGCGATTTCTTCCGTTCGCCCGAGTCCAGTGACAATGGCCTGGCTGGAACCGGGGCTTCAAGCTCCGGATCCGGGCGTTCCGGGCAGGGCAGTTCAACGGGAACTTCGAGAACCAATTCGGGCGGAACTTCGACGCCGAATCCGGGGACCAGCCGGCTGACTTCGGCGGACTCTGCCCTCCTGGCGGAGATCGCTGGAATCTACAGTCAGGACCCCGCGGAGATGGCTCGGTTGACCGCTCGGTCAAAGCAGTATCTGGCGGGTGTTCCGGGAGCTGTTGCGAGACGCGTTCTGGAAGACTGGCATGCGGATGCAATGGGTCTGAATCGGGATCCGGATCCGGGCACCGACGTGGACACTCGACTGGACGATCGCATCCTGCGACAACTCAATCGTGCGGGCGTCGCATTGGAAGATCTGGACCGCGAACTTCGGACTCGTCTGAGCCAGCGGTAACGTGGGTCTTTGTAGAACGATGGTCCTCAATCGTTTTGGTTCCGCTATGAAACGCCTGGGACAGCCGTTCTGCACAGGGGCACTTTTGACCCCTGAAAAAAGCCCGTTTTTTGCCAGTAACCTAACATAACGGACATTATCGGACGTTGGGGGCGGTGGAAAAAAGTGCTCCGTGTCTCCGACGCGGAACGCTCAACCAGTGTAGAACGATTGTCCTCAATCGTTTTGGTTCCGCTGCGAAACGCCTGGGACAGGCGTTCTACACAGGAGCACTTTTGTTGAGGGGCCCCAGCGTAGAACGATTGTCCTCAATCGTTGTGGTCCCGCCGCGAAACGCCTGGGACAGGCGTTCTACACAGGGGCCCTACTTTGCCCCGGCTGGACTGGTGGCCTTTGGCGTAACGGCCTTCAGTTCGACGGTCACAAGTTCCTGATCCCGGTTCACCGTGAAGACCATCTTTTCGCCCTGACGAAACTCGGCCATCCGACGCTGAACGTCGCTGACTCCCGTCACCACGGTGTCGGCCAGAAGGACGATCAAATCACCTCGACGGAACCCGCTGCTTTCAGCCTGCGATCCGGGCTCCACAGCATCCACGTAGGCCGGCGTTCTTTCGACGACGTTCGGAAGCAAAGTCAGGCCGTAGCGAACAGTCAGATCCTGGTCGCTGAGCATCGCTGTGGAATCACTGTCCTTTGGCTTCGTGTCGACCTTCTTACCGGCGAGCAGCGTTTCGACCACCGGCTTCAGCGTTGTCAGCGGCACAGCATAGTTCACCCATTGGCGACTGGCCGCGTGTCGAATCTCCCGTCCGATCAGGCCGACTGGTCGACCCTCCAGATCGGTCAGCAAACCGCCGGCGGATCCGGAATTGTTTGTGATCGCGTCGACCAGCCAGACGGCACTGCGAACTGGAAACTTCCAGCGTCCCTGAGTCGCTTCGAGGGGTATCTTTGCTGCGATGACGCCATGAACGACCGTCACGGGTTCGTTTCCGGCGGCAACCTTAAACATGTTGCTGAAGGCCAGAATCGACGCTCCAGGATTCGGATCAACGGCCTGGGCGAGATCGACAAAGGGAAACGATTCTCCCGGTTGTGTCTTCAGCTTCAGCAAGGCGACATCGTATTCGGCACTGGTCCCAAGAGTCTCAACGCTGAACCTTCGCCCATCCAGAGTCACCGCGGTCAAATAACCGGTGCTCACCAGATGGTTCCAAACGGTCAGGACATGTCCGTCTTTGGAAACCAGCAGCCCGGTGCCGTAGGAATCGAGACTACCGACGCCGGCTCCGAAGAGCTTCACGATCAGTGGCTGCTGCTTCGCGATCACATCCTGCTCCGTCAATGCCGTCTGAGCAGAACAAGCAGACGCAACCACAAGACAGACGAACATTGCTGAAACGCGCATCAACACGATCCCACGACCTTTCAAAAGTCTGCAGCGAACGCAAGTTGAACCAGGTTCCTCGGTGCCCTGCTCTGTTCGCTACGATTGAATCTTAGGGGCCCAGGGATGATTGAACAATGACCGGGGCGTAGTCGATCCAGCGATGAGTGTGCTTTCCCTGCAGCTATGAAGTGCTTAAAGTCCCGTGCGGTAACGTTCGCTTGCTGCCCCCCCGGGGAGACTCACCCTTGATTGAGCCTGTTGATTGCCCGAATTGCTTTGCGCGGGTTGTGATTCTGTCGGACGACGTATGCCCTCGATGTCGGAAGAGCCGTCGGGATGTGCCAGAGAGCAACAGGAATCTGCAGGTCGTTTGGATCGCCGACCGGGACTTGCTTCCCGGCTGTTGCGTCCGTTGCGGAGTTGCGGCCCATAACAAGGTTAGCGTAGAGCACATTGAGTCATGGACTCCCATTGGCGACGACGGTCCCTCCCTTGGATACAGGTCTTTGATTCTGATGATTCTCGACGGTGTTTTCAGATGGTGCTGGCAGGAAGTCAGAAGACTCGTCGGGGGAAGGGCGGCTGTTGAAAAGAACTCGCTGACGATCGCAATCAAAGTGCCAGTCTGTGATGCCTGCCGCGGCGCGGTGATTGAGCCGCTCGCTGCGGATGTGCGATCCAACTCTTTGAAGCTGGCCGTTCATAGAGACTTTGCAATGAACCATGAAAAGCTCATAAGTCACCAGTAGAGTGTAAGTCTACAGTCCCAGATCATTGTAGATCGCATCATTGATCATGCGATTGCGTCGCTGATGCTGGCCTTCGCCGCAGAAACCGTTGGCGGACCAGGCCACTACAAGTGCTCGTTCCGGATCGCAGAAGCCGATGGAACACTGTGAGCCGCCATGACCAAAGGACTCGCTGCTGCAGTCTTTTCCGAAACCATAGGGAACAGTCTCCGGCCCGTAGTGTTTGGAATCTCGAATGATGCCCAGACCGAAATCGATTACGTGCTGCAACGTCTGATCAAAGAGTCCTGTGCGATGTCGCATCAGCATGCGGTTTACGGTGGTCGGACTCAGGTAATCCGAGCCATCGCTCAATTGTCCCTGTCGCAGCAGCATCTCCAGAAACAAGCCCAGTTGACTGACTGGGCCTCGAATGTTTCCGCCCGCCGAAGAAGCTGTCAGCCAGGGCCCGGCGGAGTAGGGCGATGGCTGCAGTTGTCCGCGATCGCGATCGTAAAGCTGAGGCAGTCTGTCCTGAAGGCTATCCTTTTGCGACTCCGGAATACCGCACCATGTCTGGTTCATTTGAAGAGGATCCAGGAGGTCACGTCGCAGCAGCGTCTCGAATGATGCTCGAACCCCCGTTCGTCGCTCTTCAAGTTCTCGCAGAATTTCACCCAGCAGAAACCAGCTGCTTTGCGGATGGTAGGCCGCGGAACCCGGTTCGAGCGTGCAGGGTGCTTCCAAAGATCGCCGCACACTTTCTTCCCAGGAGACATGTGGCCAGCCGGTATCGGTGGCTGGAAATCCCGATTGATGAGTCAACAGCTGAAGAAGCGTCAGGTTTGCTTTGTCGGTTGACTGACTGGCCGGCAACAGATCACTCAGTCGTGCGTCGAGTGAAAGTCGATTCTCCTGGACAGCTCGCAGAACCAACGCCGCAGTGATCGGTTTCGCAGCACTGCGCCACGGCATGATCGTTGTCGAAGTCATCGGTTTGCCAGGTGCTGCCTCGCCAACTCCAGCATTCAGCACAGGGCGTGAATTGACCGACACATAGATCTGCACTCCCGTATGAAGGCTGCGCTGAATGCCGTCCTGGATTGCAGCGACGACAGAAGGAAATCGATCGAGTCCGAGTGTCATGAGAGCCATGAAAGGTGTCCTTGCGTCTGCGTGAGCGTGCGGAATCGTCTCACATTTCTCCGAAAACAAAAGGTCGCTGTTCCGCTGAGAATCGTGCAGCAAACTTTCGTCTGGGAGGGCGTCCGTCGTTATCGTTCAAAGTGCCCCGTCACTCCGTGGCGGGAATCCTCGCGTCGGAGACACGAGCCACATTGAAGCGTTGACCGCCTGTTACAAAGCGACACACTTCGGACGCTTGGGGGGAATCCTCGCGTCGGAGACACGAGCCACAGTGAGATCCGTCATGATCAAGAACATGCTTGTACTAATGATCGCAGCCAGCTCGTTTGCCTGGGCCATTCCAAACCATCAATCAGTATCCGTGACAGGGACAAATCAGCCAGGACAGGAAGCGGGCGAAACCAGCGACTCCGCAGCCGCCACTCTCGAGATCCCTCGACGACAGGCAGAAGTCCTTCATTCCGCAATGCACTCCGCGCTGCGAGTTGTGCATGATCGCTATTACAAAGAGGACGAAGGACTGACGATCCCGGCAGCGGCTCTGGAAGAAGTATTTCAGGACGTTCAGAACGAACACCGAGTTCAGTTTCGCTGGCTGGTCGTCGAAGGCCAGGCGATGAACGTCGATCATTCCGCAAAGACAGACTTCGAAAAGGACGCTGTGAAAGCGCTGAAGGAAGGCAAGCCATTCCTTGAGACAACCGAAGACAACATGTATCGCCGCGCTGGCCCGATCACTCTGACAAACCACTGTCTCAAGTGTCACCTGCCCGATCGCAAGTCCACAAAGAACCGAACCGCAGGTCTGATCATTTCTGTGCCGCTGAGCACTGAGCGCAAGTGAGAGTGGCACCACCTTTCCGGCAGGCCATTTTCAAATGACATCGTGCCCTGCTCTGCTTTGGATCAATTGTTGGGTGACTTTTGATCCTGCTCTTCCAGGAACTTCTGGAAGTCCAGCTGATCCTGAGTCAGAGCCTTCCGCGGCGGCCATTTCGGAGGATATTGGAATGGGTGAGTTAATGGGACAGAGATCTTTTGCCGCTGTCCATCACGTTCGATCTCAAGCACTACTGTCTTGCCCGCTTGGCTCAGATTCTCCCGGATCTCGGTGCATACCAAATCTTCCACTTGCGTTCCGTCGACTGAGAGCACTTTGTCGCCGACATGAAGTCCTGCATTTTCGCCGTTTGACTGCGGAACGAGTCTACGGATCACAATAGACCTGTCCTCCGATCGCACAATCCGAATGCCGCTGGCGTCAATTGGGAACCAGTCGCAGCCGGCTTGTGGCGGATCAGGAACAATGACGCGGTTGTTGGGGAAATCCAGTGTCAGCTGCATTCGTCTGAGGATTCCAAATCCCACAAAATCAAGAGTCCCGATGACAGCGGGAACATTCGAGAAGATAGTTCCACAGACGTGCAATTCACGGATGATCAACAGTGCTGGGTTCCCCGGCTCAATTTGCCCTGATTTCAATACTTCGACCGCCTCACCTGATTGCAGTAACTCCTCAGCTAATCCCCTCTTTAGCACCAGACAATCCATGAGCCCGGTGTCCAGGATGGGAGTAAAGGCTGTTGACTTGCCAAGGCTGCAACGAATCTTTGGAAGCGATGCTGCATTCGTAATGAGTGGCCAACATCGTTCGTGCTCGTCAAGTGAGACGACAGACGTGACTTGCACAATGGGGGGATGAAAGACAACTGCATAGTTCGCGAGGTAGGACATTCCGACGACGTGTCGGATTTCCTGTCCTGCTACGGCGCTCATACGAGCTAGCTCAGGTTGGTCGATTTCTATTGCTTGCCCTGCTCTCAACCCGAGGCCCGGAATCGAAATCGATACATTGTCAAAAACTTTGGCCTGTCGTCGCGAAAGTACTCCCGTGGCAACAGTCATCCGGAATGGCTCGTCTGCCAGAACTTCCTCCAACATGGCGTTGTCAACACCTGTGAGAGCATGTCCTGTGTCGACCAACGCAGCCGACTTAACGCCGGCTACTTCCGCGTTCGTGATCAGCATTCCGGTGTCGCTCCAGTCAATTGCTACCTGGGCGAACAATTTCGACGGACAACAACTGTGTACTGCGAGGAACGCTGCAATGACCGGCAAGTAAGCAATGCGCATGGGGATACTGCTTAAGATCTTTTTTGAGTTGTCTGCCTTACTGCGATCGGAGTGCAATTTGATATTACGACATTTCGAAACGGAGTATGCGTTCCGCTGAGTACTGTACAGAAGTGAGACGATGGTGGCCAGGCATGGACCGATCTCATGTGTCGACCCTCCGGGCCTTGCATTCGTTTGCTTGCATTCCGGGGCCTGACGGCCCCGGCAGGGGATGTTTCGGGCTTCCAGCCCTGCCAGTCTTCGCAACTTCAATACTGGCGCTACGGGTTCAGGCTTGTGCTTCGAGCCGTTTTGGACCGCCCTGCTCTGCTCTTCGAATGCAATTGATTGCTGGATCACGTATTCTCACGCAAGTCGTTCTCATTTCGTTTGCCGAACAACTGTGATTTTGGAGCCTGAGTGATGCCTGTGAATCCCACGACCGTACAGGGCCGGAGAGAACTTTCGTTTGAATCTCTTCAGGATGTTCTGGCAGACGTCGAGCGGCTGGTGGCGTCGCCTTCAACGAGGACTCTGGGGAACTGGTCTCTTGGCGAGTTGCTGAATCACCTGACAATGACGATGAATAATTCGATCGATGGCTTTCAGGTCAAAGCTCCTTTCTTTATTCGAATGATCGCGCCTTTCTTCAAGAAGTCCGCATTGAAGAAAATCACGCCGGGAATCAAGCTGCCAAAATCGGCCGAGACCAACGCATTCCCTCCCTCCAGTTCACTCTACGAATCTCTGCAGGAGTTTCGAAAGGCCGTTCAGCGGACCATGATGGAGACCATGGAAGCCGCTCATCCGGCGTTTGGTCGGATGACTCATGATGAATGGATGCAGTTGCATCTTCGACACAGCGAAATGCATCTCAGCTTTGCAGTGCCTGAATGAGACGCTTCATCCTGGCAGCGGCTTTCGTTCACTGGCTGGCATTCGGCCTTTCAGGCGGAGTCGCTCAAACATCGATCCCGATTGCCGAAGGGTATGCTCGCACGAAGGTCAACATGACGATCTTTCGTCACAATGCCCTTTGTACGTTTCAGAATCGGCAGGTAGCTTCATTCTATGATCCGGAAGGCACAGTGGTTCTTGCTGAGCGACTGCACGGTCAGTCCGAGTGGAAGCTCCATCGAACGGAACACTCGGGTCGCGTCACGGATGCTCATAATTCCATCAGCATGGCGTTTGATGGAAACGGCATCCTGCATGTGTCGTGGGATCATCACGGGCATCCCCTGAAGTACTGTCGTTCGGCCGATGCGAGTTCGCTGATTCTGAAGACTCCTGAATCTATGACGGAGACTCTGGAAGAACGCGTGACCTATCCGGAGTTCTATCGACTTGCCTCCGGTGATCTGCTGTTCTTCTACAGAGATGGCTCTTCTGGTAACGGCAATCTGGTGCTGAATCGCTTCGACGTGAAGACTCAGAAGTGGCATCGGCTGCATGACAACCTGATTGATGGCGAAGGTCAGCGGAATGCGTACTGGCAAGTGGCCACCGGATCGGACGATGTGATTCATCTTTCGTGGGTCTGGAGAGAAACGGGTGATGTCACGACAAACCATGATTTGTGTCACGCCGTTTCTTCGGATGGTGGCATCACGTGGAAGACGATGACCGGAGCACCGCTCAGCGTCCCCGTCACTGCCACCAGCGCGGACTATGCGGCCCGCATTCCTCAGAACAGCGAGCTTTCAAATCAGACCACAATGGCCGTGGATACTCAGGGAGATCCTCATATCGCTCTGTTCCACCGCCCTGCCCCGGACGCTGTGCCTCAGTACTTTGTCGTTTCATGGACTGGCAGCGCATGGGTGAAACACCAGGTGGGTGAGCGAACGTTGAACTTCTTTCGGCGAGGCGGAGGCACCAAGCGTCCTCCGATTTCTCGCCCCGTGCTCGTTGTGCAGAACCACGGAGATCATTCGCGAGCCGTGATGCTGTTTCGCGATCAGGAACGCGGCGGAGGAATCACGGCGGCAACCTGTGATGAGATCGATCGGCCCGTTTGGAACTTCACGAATCTTACAGACCATGCCGTCGGCCAGGCGGATCCTCTGATCGACATCGACTTCTGGAAATCAAACGGACAGATTCACGTGCTGTCTCAGTTTGTTGGTCAGGGAGACGGTGAGAAAGAAGAAGACGTTCCGCCGCAGATGGTTTCCGTGATTGAATGGTCGCCGTTTGCCGGGAAGTAAGCAGTGTAGAACGGCTGTCCTCAGCCGTTTTCGCCCCTGACCGAAGGCAAGAAGCGATTGAAGACAATCGCTCTACAATCGTACCTTGTCCCCGAATCGGCGATACAGTGCTTCCTGTGTTTTCTCAGTGAGCTTGTTGCGTTCGAGGTCAAGGTATTGAAGCGATTGAAAGCGTGGGCTGTTCACGAGGGCCATCGCGCCGGCAACACGAATCTGATTGTCGTACAGAGTCAGGCTTTGCAGCTGGTCGGCGATAGGATGTGAGGCAATCAGTTCGGCGGCACTGTTCCTCAATTCGTTGCTACTGAAGTCCACGTAAACGAGTCGCGGCATAGAGAATTTCAGAATCGTTCTGACGTCATCGTCAGTTAAGTGCGACTGCACGACGGCCAGATGCTGAAGATTTGCAAGCGGATGTTTTGGAGGTTCGCCTCGAAGATTCGGATCCACACTCATCTGTTCGACGCGCAGTGCTTCAATCGTGCGAAGGATCGCGAGCGAAAAGAGGCGGTCGTTGACTCGCCCGCCTCGCGAAACAATCAGGCGTCTGAGTGGAATCAGCTTTGCCAGATCCTCTGAGTACTTAAGTGCCTGATCGTACGTCATCTCGACCGATTCAACGAAGCCTCCACCGAATGTGTAGCCGGTCACTTTGCCTTTCAATGAGGCACACCACTCGGCCTCATGAGCACGTCGCAATTGATCCTGTCGTCCGTCCAGTTCTTCCCGTCGTGCATAGTTCTCGCTGGCCTCGGACAGTTCCAGCTGGATCCGTATGAACTCACCACGCGGATCGCCCTGCTCTTCCAGCCAGTCGGCGAAGATTAGCCTCGGCGTCATGTCGCTGGGGTTTGCCAGGATCTCAGCAAGGAACTGTTCACGCTCTGACTCAGCCACTGCTCTCGTTCCTTCGATCAGAATCGGACGAGATCAACTTCAACAATTCCAGATGATGAACCGACCGTCCGAGTGCATCGGTCCAGTTGGGGAAGAAATCTCCGAAGGCATTGACCTCGAGTACAAACGGCTGGCCATTCTGGCGATGGATCGCAATATCCACTCCGACGCACGGCAAGCGAAACTGTGCCGCCGCGAAACTCGCACAATCGAGTGCATCCAGCCAGGCTCGCTGCCCCACAACCGCCCTGCAAGCTTCAACGTCGCCGCGTTGTCCTCCCAGATGCAGATTGGTCATCGGCAAACGACTCATGCGAGGAATGATGGCGATCGGTGTTCCGTGCAGAACAACGACACGCAGGTCCCAGTGACGATCTCCGATCATTGGACGCGGCACCGCCCTTTGTACCGTCACACTCTGCTCGATCAGAAATTCAAGATACGTCTCTGCCGATGATTCGTTGAGAATCTGCAGCTCGTAGCAATTAAAGAAATGATCGCCTCGCTGAAGTATTGTCGTCTGGCCACTCAACGGTCGAGTCGTCATCGCGCTGGTCTGGGCTCGGCCGGGGGGCTCATCGGATCGAGTCAGATAGATGATCCCTGAGGCGCAGGATCCGTGAGCCAGTTTGACGAAGGCACCGCTCCATGGGTCGTCGCTGTCATGGGCTATTGTCTTCGACACAATTTCATCGACGCTGGATGGCCTGAAGAACTCCGGGACGGGCACTGTGGCTTTCGCAAGTCGCTCTGATGTGAGGTTCTTGTCGAACGCGACGAGGATGTCTTCGGGCGACGACTGAAGCGTGAGACTGGGGCGAGCCTTCACAGCCTGTTCAAGTCGCTCAAGGCAGACCCTCAATCCCGCATGAACCAGAGCCGGAGGAATGATCCATCCGTCGATCGACTCTGGAGCCACGCACGAGGGACGGTTGAGCGATCGTTCGCCAAGACGCAGCAGTTGCATCAGGATCGAGGGATCTCGACCGGGTGACTCGATACGGACAACGCCCTTTTTCTGATCCAGATGCTGCTGCCATTCCTCGGAGTCAGAAACGAGGTCACGCCAGTCGATGCAAGTTAGTGAAATCTGCGCATGCCCTGCTGCAACGAAGGCACAGACTTCCCGCTGGAAGAATGAGTATCGAAGGCTGGCAGGATCGGCGATGACGATCAGGTGCAACATCAGACGGCTCGCACACTGATGCGATGGGCGGCGGTTGAGGGTGTGGAGCGGTTGAGGACAACCGCTCTACGGTGGTGATGAGGACGGTTGAGGACAACCGTTCTACGGTGGTGATGAGGACGGTTGAGGACAACCGTTCTACGGTGGTGATGAGCAACGGTTGAGGACAACCGTTCTATACTGGCAACGGCTGAGGGCAGCCGCTCTACGGTTATTCAATGTCGCCGTTGAACAAGTATTCCGCTTCTTCATTGGGAGTTCCGGAGTACTGATCCGACGCTTTCACCGCAGGGAATTTTTTCTTGAGCGACTTCACACCGCTTGCAGAAATGTAGTTGCCGGTCAGGTCCAGAGATTTCAGGTGAGAAAGGTCTGTGTTGCAGAGCATCTCCACACCTTCATCGTTCACGATGCCCCAGATCAAATGCAGTGATTCCAGTTGTCGGAACAGCGAAGATTTGATGATCTCCGCGATGCCGTCATTGCCTGCATCACACATGTAGAGGCTGACATGCTTCAGAGCAGGAAGGCATTTAGATCGGAACAGTCCCTGAATGCCCTTCAGGTCCAGGTACGCGCCTTCTTCTTCGTCATCAAACGATTTTGCTTTGGGGTAGATATGCAGAGTTTCCAGCTGACTGAGTGATTCGTTCTTCGCGAGAACCTCCAGCGGATAACGCTTCCCCGTGTGCTTCAGCGTCAATGACCGCAGATGAGGCATCTCCAGCTTGAACACCGCACTGGCGTTGACATCATGAGCATCGACCTGAAGGACTTCCAGACGCGGCATACCTTTGATCAGATTGTGGATGCTGGGAGTGCTGAAATGACAGTTGAAGTCATCATCTTCACTGACCGCTAGAACTCGAAGATTTGGAAACGCCGTACCGTTCAGCAGCTTTAGGGACGGAGCGTCCTCGGTATCCCACTCCTGCTCTGCATACTCCTCCGTGTCCTCGAGGTCATAGCCCGACGACGGATTTCGAATCTTCAGCTGACGCAGTGTTGAGACATGGGGCGATTTTCGAAGCTGCTTTGCAAATTCCGGCAGAAGGTATTCAATCTGCAGCGAATCCAGCACGCCGCGTCCGAACTGCCATTCGTAGTACTTCTTGCTTCCGTAGATCAGGTCTTTCGGCCCCTTCTGATTGATCAGATCATCAGCAATATCCCCGAGCAGAGCCTGCTGGTGTTCTTTGAGCAACGCCTTTTCGCGATCGGCCAGTTTCTTTCGTTCCGCGGCACTCAGTCCTTCCTCTTCCAGTTGCCACTGAAGCCGAATGAGTTCCGCCTGAGGATCGCCCTGGTCTTCAAGCCAGTCTGCAAAGATCTGGTACGGAGCTGGATCATCGGGAGTCTCGAGAATCGCCTGAATGAAGGGTTCGCGGTCTTTGGCCTTGGCCTGAGCCGCTTTGGCCTGATTCTGCCGTGAGCCTGCGGACCCTGTCACTTCCTTGTAACCCTTGCCAGTCTTCTCCTTCACCAACTTGTCGTAAGCAGCCTTGGCGGCAGCGACTGTTCCATAGTCCTTTGTTTTCGTCTGACCATCTGTGCCGACTCGACCAAATCGAACCGTGTGAGACGTGCCGTCGAGCGTAATCTCCCAGAACTTATCGGACGAACCTTCTTTCATTTCGAACATGCGAGGTGATTCGCTCATGTGAGTTCTCGTGTGGTCAGGTGGTTCGGAGTAGTTTGCAAAACATCCTCCCCCAAACCCATTTGGGGGAGGTCGATCGAGCGGCAGCAAGATCGGGAGGGGGCCGCGATTCACTGCCCGCAGGAGTGTGTCGCAGTCCGGCAAGATCGTCAATCGATGGGTAGGTGCCGCATGCCGAGCGGCACTTCGCGGCCCCGCCGCGACCAGCGACCGAACGGGTCTCCATTGGATTGCTGGTGGGCGTGGAATGGAGGCAACGCGGGACTTGCTGTCGGGCTCAACCGAAGTTGGGCGTGTTTGGAGAGTCGCCCTGCCGCTATATGACATGAGGCGGCATAACGGTTCGCCTGACGGCGAAGGTCCTTTCCGGCAGAAAGGACCTACAGTAGGTGCCGCATGCCGAGCGGCACTTCGCGGCCCTGCCGCGACCAGCGACCGAACGGGTCTCCATTGGATTGCTGGTGGGCGTGGAATGGAGGCAACGCGGGACTTGCTGTCGGGCTCAACCGAAGTTGGTTTGGAGAGTCGCCCTGCCGCTATATGACATGAGGCGGCATAACGGTTCGCCTGACGGCGAAGGTCCTTTCCGGCAGAAAGGACCTACAGTAGGTGCCGCATGCCGAGCGGCACTTCGC
>JAEUII010000367.1 GCA_016795145.1 Planctomycetaceae bacterium | reverse complement strand
ATTCCATCGAACGCATTTGCAGCGCAGAAGACTTCCTGGCAACGATCTACCAGCATCTCGGCATCGATGCTCGGCATACGTTCATCCAGGACTTCAACGGACGCCCGACACCGATTGTCGACAAAGGAAAGCCCATTCCGGAACTGATGCGCAAGGCATAAGACGACCATTGCTGATGCAAGTGAAAGAGCCGTGTCTCCGGAGGGCAACGCTCTATCCAATTGAGCTACCGAGACTGAGTGACGAGATTATTTCGCCGAGGTATCACAAATTCAAGCACCATACTGAGCCTGAGACGCTAGCCGAAAGTTGGGCAAGAACAAGGCGAGCGGTGCGGTGTCAATCCACCGGTACCTCTGCGATTCCTTCTGCATCCGTTACTCTCCATCTCTTCCGGCCACCACCTCGTTCCTCATCATTACCCCTCGGCCCGTCATTCCCGCGCACGCGGGGACGCAGCCGTTCGATTTGAAACCGCGAATGGACGCGAATCCACGCGAATAACGCGAAGCAAACCTGTTCACGCTTCCGACGGTCCCGCACCGGCGGAGCGTCAATTGACAGCTACAAAGAACCGCAAAGAAATCGCCTCCGCTTTCCGTCGGTCCTGCACCGACGGAAGCAACAACTTTTAGCTACAGGCGAGCGGGGCGACGTCAGTCCCCTGATTGCGATTTGTTGCTCGGACAAAAAAATGTTGGACAAAAACATGGCGAGCGGTGCGGTGTCAACCCACCGGTACCCCCAATGATTTTCTCCTCCGTCACTTGTCGTTTCTTTCGGCCAACGCCCTCATTCCCAATCTTCGCCCCTCGGCCCGTCATTCCTGCGCACGCGGGAACCCAGCAACGTGTTTTTGAAACCGCAGATGAATGCGGATTCACACAGATAACACAAGTCAAACAGGGTCAGTGGACCTCGTGCAGTTCCGGGCCAACGGCCCACCCATTTACCTAGCCTGGGCCACTCGGCCCAGGTCTCAGAGTCACCAAGAAAACAACGCCCCAAAGGGGCGGCCGTTTTCCTTCCATCGGTCCCACAACGGCAATACTTAGTGACGTCAGTCCGCTGATGGCGATTTGTTGCTCTGACAAAAAAATGTTGGACAAAAACATGGCGAGCCGTGCGGTGTCGACCCACCGGTACCCGTGCGATTTTCGGACAAAGAACCAGTGACAGAAGATAGGAGAATCGCATACCGGAGCGTTCACACACTCCGCTCTCCATTAGGGTTCGAGCTACAAAAGCAAATCCGACAGGCGAGCGAGGCGACGTCAGTCCCCTGATTGCGATTTGTTGTTCGGACAAAAAGATGTTGGACAAAAATATGGAGAGCGGTGCGGCGTCAGCCCACCGGTACCCCTGCGAATCTTCTTCCTTCTTCTTTCGTTCCTTTCGGCCACCCCCCTCGTTCCCAGCCGGCCGAAAAGAACGAAAAAACCAGCCCTCCTTTTGCCCCGTTTTCTCGCTTCTTTCGGCCAACGCCCCTCGTTCCGGTTCACCGTCGCCAGACGTGTTTTTTCAACCACCAATGAAGCACCACCCCTAAGCTGGTCTTGCACACCCATACCCGCATCGACAGACTGCGTTCAGAACGAGAGGGTAGCGCTGTGGTCGACAAACCGTCTTTTCAAAATACCGCCTCCATCAATGCGCTTGGGTATCGCACAACGCAGGTGTACGACGCTGGTGGCCGTGGTGTGGCGTCGGTGAGTGCGAACGGCAGTCGGTCCACGACGGTCTATGACTTGAAGGGGCGTATGGTCGCCAGCATCAATCCGCTCGGTAAACGCTGGACGACGATTTACAACAGTGTCGGCCAGACAGTGGGCTCGAAAGATCCGCTCGGTAACCGCAGCACGTCGGTCTATGATTCAGCCGGTCGCGTTGTCGCCGGCATCAATCCGCTCGGCAAGCGGACGACGACGATCTACAACATCGCCAGTCAAACTTTGGCCAGCGTGGACGCGAACGGTAACCGTGTTTCCAGTGTCTATGATGCACTGGGCCGGCGAACGGTGGAGGTCAACGGTCTTGGTAACCGCACAACGACCGTTTACAACGCAATCGGCCAAACGTCGGCTCTCGTGGACGCTCGCGGCAACCGCCACAGTTTCACGTATGACCAGACAGGTGCTCAGACACAGTTGATTGACCCGCTCAACCGCCGGACGACCTCCGGATACGATGCTGCCGGGCAGCAGACACTGCGTATCGATGCCCGCGGGAATCGGACGACCTACACGTTCGACAGCGTCAGTCGGCTTACCGGACGCCGATATCCGGATGGCAGCCGAGTCACGTTTTCGTATGACAGTGTGGGAAATCGCACCTTGATGGCCGACAGCACCGGTCGGTACACTTCCTCCTACGATCTGCCGGGACAGACAACTGGAGTTCAGTCACCAAATGCCCGACGAATGACCTATTCCTACGACGCGGTGGGGCTCAGGCGAGCTGTGGAGGCTGCCGGGGCCGGGCGATTTACAACGACGTTTGATGTCGCGGGTGGCCCGACATCCGAACGAACTCCCTTTGGCGAACGCACAACCTTCAGCTACGACGACAGTGGACGCCGGACCGTGCAGCGGAATCCGGATGGAACGCGAGTTTCATACGTTTACGACAACGCCAGTCAGACGACGCAGGTAATTCATCGAAATGCCGCCGGCAGCACACAGCAGCAACTTGAATATCGCTACGACAGTGCCGGTAACCGAATCGTGATGATTGAAGGCAGCGGGACAGCCCGAGTCACGTGGAGCTACGACAAGCAGAACCAGTTGACCGGAGAATACCGCACCGGAACAAATGCCTACCGACAGACGTTCACATATGACACGGGAAGCAACCGCACTCTGAAGAACATCGACGGAACTCGGACGACCTACAGCTATGACACTGCCAATCAGCTGAAATACGGACAGACGGCAACCGGCCGGACGACGTATGTCTTTGACGCCAACGGGAATCACCAGATTGAAATACCGGCGACAGGCAGTCGCACAACGACGACCTGGAACTATGAGAATCAGCCAACCGTGTACCGCCTGCCCGCGGGCGGTCGTGTAACGATGCAGTACAACGGAGACAATCGCCGAGTGAGACTGGATGAATAACACTCCATATTGGAAACCAGCCATTCGGAATGGTCGGTTGCTGAATTTCTGCGTTGGTGTACGTGAGAGGATTGACAATGGGAACAACAACCTTTGTGTGGGATCCAGTCTCGGACTGTGTGCTGATGGAACTGGATGAGACGGACAACGTGAAAGCTGTGTACACGAACGAAGCCAGGCAGTATGGCGGCGTTCTCAGCCAGCGGCGCGGCAGCACATCGCACCACCATCACCACGACGCCCTGGGCTCTACTCGCTTCCTGACCGACAGCACTGGTAACGTCACGGACACGTACCTGAACGACGCCTGGGGAAACTCAGTCGCCTCGACGGGCACCACAGTGAACCCGTTCACATGGGTCGGCAAGTACGGCTACTACACCGACAACAGTACTGGGCAGGTTTATGTCAGGGCGAGGATGTATCAGCCGACCGTGGCAAGGTGGGCGAGTGCTGATCCTCTTGCTGTCCGTCCACGCAACATGGTTCTGTATGACTACACTCGCAACTCTCCGACTCAATTAATAGACGCCGACGGCCTTGACGTCACAGTTGATCGCAACTTAGCTCTTTCGGGCGATTACAAGTGTGGTGATCTGATAACGGCAGGTTGGAAGTTTGTGATCCAAGGCGCTGCACCAGCCACAGGTTACATCATCCAGCGAGTCTCCATTCATTGTCAGTTCTCACGATGCTTGTGGTGTGATGCAAGGGCGCCAAGCCGCCCAACGTTTGAGTTTTATGAGGCGTGGGAGGCAATTAATGCGGGGGGGCTTGGCAGTGTATCCGATTATGGTCAGGGTGAGTATAGCGAGAACACCTGCGGCACGTTCAATGCAATTGGTGAGGTTCGGTTCTTCTTCACAAGAGACTACACAGACCCCAAAACAAAACGGACTTACAAAGGCGTCGGAATGCTTGGGGAGAGTCCAAACTATGGGTGGAAACGAGGCATTGTTCATGGATTGGGCCTAGGTTGTCCAACTGACGCTGGAAACTTGAGGTCTTCTAAAGAACCTCCAAGGACCACGGCGACGCCGCCTGAACTTCCCGGTAAGCCCGATTGGGACAACGGCTTGCTTCTTGGTCGACGTACTTTCAACATGGATTGGAAATGTTGCTGTGGTATCAAGGACCGATATGCGACTTTGAATGTCGGCTCGTCTCATTGAGCGAAGCCACTTGACTTAGTTAGACGTGATTTCAGACCCAGATCCGCGTCCATGAGATTGTGCGATTTTCGGCAAGTGTTTACATGTTTTCAGAATAAAGTACAAACTACTCTTCAGGCGAAGGTGGAGGCGGGGAATGGATTCCAAGAACTTTAGACCGTCTGCGAATCGACGGATCATTTCCATGATCACTGATACTGCCAACCGTTTTGGGAAGCAAAAGATTTGGCTATTATTGATAGGCGCGATCGTTGGTTTCAATCTCGGAGTTAATGCTGGCACTGAAGAGAGTGCTTCTCTCCAAGAACTATTGCGTGAGTATCGTACAGCTGCCACTGATGCAGCCGGTCATCGAGGGCGTCTTTTGGGAAAGCTGAAGTACCTTTTCGAACAGGCTCCACTATGGTGGAGGTATCAAATTGATGTGGCGGCGGATGTTGCAGATGCTGCGGACACGCCATTGTTATGGCCCAAAGACTACAGGACTCTGTACGAATCAGCGTCCCGAAAACCTTACCGCGTTTCCGTCGATTGCGAAGTTCCTGAAGGAGGAGAGTTGGTGATTGAAGTCCCCCTACACCCAAACGGAAGGAGTAAATTGTCATTAGTTGTTGAAGACAGAGTCAAGTGGTCAACTGAACTTCAGACGCGATCGCGGGAAAATCAACCGGGGTCAGAATTGTTTTTCCTATCCGGACCGTGGTGGCACACGGCTGAGTTAAGGGTCGAAGAGAAAGGGGTCGCAGTATTCTTGGGTTGTGACGACACCATTGTTGCGTTCCTCGTAGACATCGCGGATGGCGACATACTGCAGGAGTTGCGATTCGGTCTACACGAGCCATTAGCTAGGTGACCGAACGCGAATCTCCTGAAAGTTCAAGCTTCCGGATCCCCCACTGATCGTCGTGTTTGTGCATCCTGATCTCTGCGAGACTTCACAGTCTCGACTTGCTGATGCAACAAGGATCCTTGCGTGGCGTGGAGCGTCACGAGGAAGAGCTTCAAACACCGTGGGCGATGAATTCTGGCCACGATAACGGTAAATCCTGAATTACCGAGAGCGGTTGCTGAAGAGATTTTTTCTGAACGGGAGCGACGAACGTATGACACTCTGGGCAATCAATCCCTGATACGCAAAAACCGTTGTTGGAGTTGGAGAAAGTGGACAGACCATGGGAACAACAACCTTTGTATGGGATCCAGTCTCGGACTGTGTGCTGATGGAACTGGATGAGACGGACAACGTGAAGGCTGTGTATACGAACGAATCCCGGCAGTACGGCGGCGTTCTCAGCCAGCGACGCGGCAACACCTCGCACTACCATCACCACGACGCCCTGGGCTCGACACGATTCCTGACCGACAGCGCCGGGAACGTCACGGACACCTACCTGAATGATGCCTGGGGAAACTCAGTCGCCTCGACGGGGACAACTGTGAACCCGTTCAGATGGGTTGGCAAATACGGCTACTACACCGACAACAG
>JAEUII010000364.1 GCA_016795145.1 Planctomycetaceae bacterium | reverse complement strand
TTTTCTTTGTGTTTACGCTAACCATGGCTGCTGCTCCTTCAGGAATTTCGCCTTCCGGCGTTTGTTTCGAATCTGTCCGCCTGAACATCTTGCCCTTGGCAGTTCAGGCGTGTTGCCCACTCATTTCGCAAATGCCGCGCCACTCCCTCGAACACTCTCGGAAGTCAAGCGGATCTTTGCTTTCCTCTTTCACCGCCACCGGAAAATTCGATGGCACTCTGGCAAACCTTGGCGGTCGATTCTTTCGCTCAGCAGGAATTGCAGTTCTTTGGCCCACTCCGGACTCATAGATCTCTAATGTTCTGCACGGATGATCATCGCGTCTTGCGGCAGATTTCTCCGGCCACCAGCAGAAGTTGCCGGCGATTCCAGGGGCCCTTTGTAATTACGTAAACCAGAGACGCAGAGATTACAAAAATGTTCGGAGAATCATTTTGACGTTGCTGTTATCGATGTGACACGAGCCTATCGGTGTGTGTTCGTGGAAAACGTCACCATTTACTACTCTGCTTCATCGCTTGCTTTCCGCTTTCCCGATTCCCTCCACGGAATACTGTTCATGCGAACCAGTTCCTCCGCTTTGTCTCGCCGTATTCTCTGCCTCAGCATTCTCTGTTCGCTCCTGCCATCAGCGTCCGCCCAGGAGTCGCTTCGCGCACGGTTACAACCGTTCATTGATCGTCACGAACTGGCAGGAGCGGTCATGATGGTGGGAGACGCGGCCAGTATCCGACACACGGAGGCCATTGGTTTCGCAGACGTCGCTGCCCAGAAGCAGATGTCTTCCGAATCCATTTTCTGGATCGCTTCGCAATCGAAACCCATGACAGCAGCGGCCGTGCTGATGCTGGTTGATGAGGGACGTATTTCGCTCGATGACCCGATCGAAAAGTTCCTGCCGGAGTTTCGCAGTCAGATGATCGTTGCAGAGAAGGATGACCAGCATGTGCTCCTTCGAAAACCGAACCATTCCGTCACCATTCGACACCTTCTCAGCCACACCGGCGGTATGCCGTTTCGCTCAGAGGTCGAACAACCAACGCTGGATGCACTTCCACTCGCGACGGCAGTTCGAAGTTACGCGATGACTCCGCTGCAGACAGAACCTGGGACGCATTACCAGTATTCGAATGCGGGCATCAATACGACCGCTCGAATCCTGGAAGTGGTCTCTGGTATGCCCTACGAAGAGTTCATGCAGAAGCGACTCTTCAACCCCCTTGGCATGACCAGCACTACCTTCTGGCCCACCGAAGAACAGTCATCTCGTGTCGCCTTGTCGTATCGTCCGACAGCCAACAAGACTGACCTCGAACCGTTCCCCATTTCACAGCTGACATACCCGCTCAGCAGCCACACCAATCGATTTCCGATGCCCGCCGGAGGACTCTTTTCAACCGCTGTCGATACGATGAAGTTCTGCCAAATGATTCTGAACAAGGGCGAATTTGCTGGCACCAGAATCCTGAGCGAGGCAGCGGTTAGCGAGCTGACGAAACGTCAGACACCAGACTCCGTCAAGGAAAGCTACGGTCTGGGATTCTCTGTGAACGCCGATTCATTCGGCCATGGTGGTGCGCATGCAACCAACATGGAAATCCGCCCCAAAGACGGGCTGATCCTCGTCTGGATGGTGCAACATGCCGGATACCCCGGTGACGGCGCTAAAGCGCAGGGCGTGTTCCGAGACTGGGCGATCCAGCATAAGCCTTAGCAGCACCTGCCGGCACTTCGGCAGGTACTGTGGCTCCATAGCGAAGGCAGTGATTACGTCGTTACAACGACAGCGGGCTCTGCCAGCATTCCTTCAGTGCACTCAGACTCTCCTGGATATGCACTCCATTCTTCGACTGAGCTCGGAAGCTCGACTCTGCCGTGGTTCGTCCCACTTGCTGCAGCACAACGCCACCAAGGACCGACTCCAGTTGTCCCTTTGCAGAGGCCGGGACCTCCACCAGAAACCTTGTATTGCTCTCGGAGAACAGCTCCACGCTCGATCCGCTTTCAACCTGCAGTTCCACGCCGACACCACCGGCAAAGGCCATCTCTGCTGCGGCAACCGCAAGACCCCCTTCGCTCAGGTCATGACATGACAGAATCAGCCCCTGTCGAATGGCCTGGTGAAGGGCTCGGAAGACCTTCGGAGCCTTCTCCTTATCAACCGTCGGCACAGTGCCTTCTGCCAGCCCATTCACGAGATTGAAGTGGCTTCCACCCATCTCGTTCTTCGTTTCACCAATCAGAAACAGCAGATTTCCTGCGCCCTTCAGGTCCATCGTGACGCACTGCTCGACATCATCCACCTGCCCCAGAGCAGTGATCAGCAGCGTCGATGGTATCGCAACGGTTCGACGTCCAGCAGTCGCATCTTCATAGCTGAATTCGTTGTTCAGGCTGTCCTTGCCGCTGACAAACGGAGTGCCATAAGCAACGGCGATGTCCTGACATCCGACTGCCGCACGCACCAGCGTTCCCAGTGTTTCCGGTCGCTCCGTATTGCCCCAGCAGAAGTTGTCCAGAATCGCGATCCGGTCCGGGTTCGCTCCCACAGCGACGCAATTTCGAACAGACTCATCAATCGCTGATGCTGCCATCCAGTAGGGATCGTAGTCGCCAAAATGAGGATTAATGCCGCAGGAAACGACCAGGCCCCGCTTTGACTTCAGATCTGGTCGCACAACCGCTGCATCAGACGGACCATCATTGTTGATGCCAACCAGCGGCTTGATCACACTGCCCGCCTGAACCTCATGGTCATACTGACGAATGATCCATTCCTTACTCGCCACATTCAGCGAGCCCAGGATCTTCTTCAGATCAGCTGTGTAGTCACGGCTTTCCGAAACCACGGCCCCCTCACCCTGACCCTCTCCCCCGCGGGGAAGAGGGGACCCCGTCGCCTTGATCTCATAGACGGCTTCACGAATCACCGGCGGGCGGCCATCATGCAGGAAGTCCATGCTGAGACTTCCCACCTGATGCTCGCCGTACTTCAGGACCAGCTGCTTTGTATTTGTGAACTGACCAATCGCTGTTGCTTCGACGCCTTCAGAAGCACACAGAGCACGGAATTCTTCCCAGTCCTTCGGCGGCACAGCGAGCACCATTCGCTCCTGGGCTTCAGAGATCCAGATCTCCGTGTAGGAAAGACCGGAGTACTTCAGCGGGGCTTTGTCGAGCCACACTTCTGCTCCAGTCTCTTCGCCCATTTCCCCGACCGCGCTGCTGAAGCCGCCTGCCCCGCAGTCCGTGATGGCGGAATAAAGTCCTCGATCCCGAGCGGCGAGGATCACGTCCATCATCATCTTTTCGGTGACCGGATTGCCGATCTGCACCGCGCCGCCAGAGATATGCTCGCTTTCCTCCGTCAATTCAACTGACGAAAACGTGGCTCCGTGAATTCCATCACGTCCAGTGCGTCCGCCCACTGCAACAATCAGATCGCCAGGACTGACGTGCTTGTCGCATTTGTCGACCGGGATCATGGCGACGTTGCCGCAATAAACCAGCGGGTTCCCGAGATACCGATCGTCAAAGCAGACAGCCCCATTCACCGTCGGAATGCCCATCCGATTTCCATAATCCCGCACGCCCGACACAACTCCCTGCATCACAGCCTGAGGATGAAGAACTCCCGGCGGAAGCTGATCGGCCGGATAATCCGGGCGTGCAAAACAAAAGACATCCGTGTTGCAAACCGGCTTGGCTCCAAGTCCCGTTCCAAGCGGGTCACGAATCACTCCGCCCAGTCCCGTATTCGCGCCGCCGTAAGGCTCAATGGCGGACGGATGATTGTGCGTCTCCACTTTGATGCAGACGTTCTGACGATCGTCAAACTTCACGATCCCAGCGTTATCCTTGAAGACACTGACGCACCAGTCGTTTGCTCCCAGCTTCTGACGAATCTCCACTGTTGCCGCAAAGATCGTTTCCTTCAACATACTCTTAAAATGAGTATCCCTGACGACCTTGCCGCCCGAAGTCTCAACATAGTGAATGCGTCCGCCCAGTGTCTTGTGGGAACAGTGTTCGCTCCATGTCTGAGCAATCGTTTCAAGCTCGATGTCGGTGGGATCCCGCTGAAGGCTCTGATAATGAGCCTGCACGGTCTTCATCTCCGCGATGCTCAGATACAACTGGCCCTTCTTGCTCAGCACCATCAGGGCGTCATCGTCCATGTCGCGAATCGGAACCGTGGTGAGGCGAAACTTGTATTCGCTGCCAACGGAAAGGTCGCGAATCTGCAGGTCGCCCTTCACGACATATTCAATCGCGTCGTTGGCCAAAACTTTCTTGGTCAGCTGAGTCATTTGAGCCGCAGCAAGATCACCGGTGACCCAATACCGACGGCAGGTCGCGGCATTCGTGACACTGATACTCAGTCGATTCAGTGCCTGTGCAGCATTCTCCGCAACAGAATCCGTGACGCCGGGATGAAACAGGACGTTGAGACAAACGGGCTTCCCGTTTGACGACGCGGCGTCGGTACCCTGCCCCGCGGTCTTGCCGAGCTCATGGATGACAAACGTCTCCGTCACCGGGTCGACAAGCAGTTGCTCGGCTGCCTTGCGTGCATCCTGCTCTGTGAGATTGCCCTGAAGCAGGAACGTTCGAGCTGCCTTGACGGATTTCAGACCGGAGATCCCCTGATTACGAGCACTCGCAAGCACTCGCTGACCTTCGTAGTCCTTTTCGTTCGCGACAGGCTGAATTTCCACTTCCCACAACATGATGAGCACCGATCCGATGAGAGTTGCTGACGGGTCTCAATTCCCCTGCGTCACAGAACCTTCGGCTCGACAATTCGAACCGCGCTGCGGCGAAACACTGGAAAAGTTCGCCTCGAAGAGAATTGCGCGACGAAGTATTTCACGGTCGGAAGTGGAGTACAAGAAACGGGCCGAAGTGTTTCCGGAATCGAGCCAGCCTCTCAAAAAAGGCTCAACTTTTCGGCAAAGTCGGCGCTCTCAAAGTCCGCGATTTTGCTGACGGGTAGGTTTCAATCTGATAGCCCATCCTGATCAGACTCGTTCCACAGCAATCACATGACCGTCTGTCAGTGGCAGGTAGGCTCCCTGAATCGGATCCCAATATCGCTGCTCAGGATTCACACCAAGATGATCGAACATCGTGGCACTGAGATCAGCCGGGCTGACCGGATTGTCTCGCACCTGTCCGGCCTGATGATCGGTCGACCCGTAAACCTGGCCGCCGGCAATTCCGCCGCCAGCTGCAAGGACTGAGAACGCATGGGGCCAGTGATCGCGCCCCGACTTTTCCGTCATCGCGTTCTGAGTGAACTGACCAATCCGAGGCGTTCTGCCAAACTCGCCCGTCGCCAGGACCATCGTGCTGTTCAGCATATCGCGATCACCAAGGTCCTCAATCAATGCCGACATTGCCTGATCAAAGACCGGCAGCATGCGGTCCCGAAGAACAGGAAAGATATGATTGTGCTGATCCCAGTGTGGCGAGACTTTGTCATTGAATGATGTGTCGTGCCAGTTCACAACAATCAGAGGAACTCCTGTCTCCACCAGTCTTCGCGCGGCAAGCAGACTGCGCCCGAAGACCGTGTTACCGTAACGATGCCGACACGTCGCAGTCTCGTCTTCCAGTTTCACCGCACGAGACAATCGGCCGTCACGAAGCAACGAGACCGCTGTCTCCTGAAACCCTTCGTATCGCTGGATCGAGTTTCCGTTCACACTGCCCTGCCCTGACTTTTCGAGAGACATCAGCAGACTTCTTCGCGCCGCCAGTCTCTCTGAATCAGAACTCTCTGACAGTGTTAATTCGTCGGCATCAAACTTCCCCGAGTCCAGGCTGGCGCTCAGCACGAAGGGATCAAACTGCAGGCCCATGCGTCCGCCAGTCTGTCCGGCAATTCGAACGGGCTGACCAAAGAACTGCGAATGCCATGGCGTCACAATCGCCGGCGGAAGTCCTTGCGGCGCGGTAGCAAACCGAGTCACCATGGATGCAAGCGATGGCCAGTCTTCCGGTCGGGCCTGATCCGTTGTCGGTGGCAGCGGATAAGGTCGCCCGGAATAAATCTCTGAGCAGGCCGGGCCATGAACGGGCATGCGGTGGTGCATCGATCGTATCAGACAGGTTCGATGCATCTGAGTTGCCAGCAATGGCAGATGCTCACAAATCTGAATCTCCGGCGCTGATGTCTGAATCGGACGAAACTCGCCTCGGATCTCCAGCGGAGCCGCGGGCTTCATGTCCCACAAATCAATCTGGCTTGGACCACCAAACAGAAACACGAAGATCACTGATCCTCGCCGTCGGCTGGTGTCAGCACTCTTTGGTTCCTGAGCTGTGCTGGCTGACGCATTTCCCGAAAGACTCATACCCGCTGTCAGGCTGAACACTCCAGGCAATCCGATCGGCACGTACGACAGTAGACGTCGTCGAGAGACAGGGTGATTGCCAAAACCAAAATGTGAAAACATGCAGTCTTCGCCGTTAGCAGGAACGGCCATCTGTCGCCATTGCGGCAAACTATGGCAATTCGCTTGCATGTCCCATCTGAGGAGCGTATCGTCAGTATGCACTTCGTGCAGAACCTCTGCCAGAGATGTCTGCAGCAAAACAAGTTGACCCTACAGATAAACCCAATAGGGAACCCGGTCTGATCCCGGCCGACTGTCACGCCGACCATGTCTCGGATCACATGACCCGGGCGTCGGGTGCCCACCTTTTTATTCTGACAATGGGCGTCAACCAGCGTTTGCTCAGCACATCCTGGGAGAGGTTTTTTCCTGCGCTGAATTCGGTAACCTTCCGCTTGTTCTTGTCCGTCGCACACCGTCCGACGTTTCGCCACTCACCGCTCGCGCTGCACTTTATTCTTCAAGTCACATGAACGCTGAACTCTCCGCATCCGTGATCGACTATCCGGCACGCGACATGACCATTACCGTCGGCGCCGGAATGACGTTCGGTGACATGTCGGCCATCCTGCTCAAAGAGAATCAGCAGCTGCCAATCGATGTGGCTGACGACCAGGTCGCAATCAAGGCGATGGTGGATCAGGACATCGCCGGACCTCGACAATTCGGCCACGGAACACTTCGAGACTACGTCATCGGCCTGACTGCCATCGACGGACAGGGCCGTACGTTTCACTCGGGTGGACGCGTCGTGAAAAACGTCGCTGGATACGATCTCTGCCGTCTGCTCACGGGGGCTCAGGGTCAGCTGGGAACCATCACTGAAGTCACATTCAAACTGAGGCCGCTTCCGCCAGACACTGGTCTTGTCGCCTGCGGTTTCCGCAATCTGCGTGACATGGAATCAGCTCTGGACCGTCTGAACGTTTCTTCCACGACGCCCGTGATTCTGGACGTCATCAGCCGCTATGCTGCGGAGTCTCTGCTGGCCGAATCAATCCCGGAGCTGGTTCGCAGCAGCCGATGTGCAGACTCCGCCGGAATTCTGATCGCCGGTTTCGAAGGCCCAAAGGCTGCCCTCGAATGGCAAACGTCCGCGTTGCAGGATGAACTTCACGGAACCGCAGACTGGACTCACCCGGCCAAACTCGCCAACGCATCGTTCCTGTATTGCAGAACTCTGCAAAAAGCATCAACGCCTTCTGAAGCAACTGCGTGGCAGGCGAGGCTGACAACACTACCATCTCGTGTGACCTCATCGATCAAAGTCCTGCATGACTGTGGCTGTGACGTGTTCGGTCGCGCGGGGAATGGTGTTCTTTACGTTCGGCCTTCGTCCCACAGGATTGTTGGCGAACCGCCAGTCGAACAGAAAGGCTTCGGAACTCTTCAGTCGCTGACATCGGACGGACAGGGATCTGTCCAGGTCCTGAAGGCGACTGCCGCACGAAGCGGTCTGTCATCGGCGGCCGTTCAGAAATACACGGATCAGCTGCGAGCCTTGCTGGGTTCAGCAGCGGGCCAGGATTGAATTTGTTTCTAACGTTTCAAAGGATGTTGCGGAGTGACTCCGTCTGACAACCATTCACCGAGTACCCACGGCACAACTCCTGGTTCCTCGATTCCCTACGATCGATTTCTCGACTGCGTTCACTGCGGGCTTTGCACCGCCGCCTGCCCGACCTACGTTGAGACGGGAAATGAGAACGACGGGCCGCGTGGTCGTATCTACCTGATGCGCGCCGTCGTTGATGGTCGAACGGAACTCACGCCGGCAATTCGCCATCACCTCGATCTTTGCCTCGACTGTCGCAGCTGTGAAACAGCGTGCCCAAGCGGCGTTCAATACGGAAGGCTGCTTGAACCTTTCCGCGTTGAGATGCAGAAGCTCCCGGTACCGCAGTCATCGGGTCCCGCAAAGTCTTCTGAAGACGACTGGTTCCAGCGCTGGGTGCTGTTCGGACTGTTTCCGTATCGTGATCGTATGAAGTGGGCCCTGATGCCGGCTCGCTGGATGCAGAAACTGGGACTCGACCGACTGGCTCAAAAGTGCGGGCTCACAAAACTCCTGCCTAAGAAACTGCAGCGCATGCAGGAGCAGCTTCCGCGCCTGCGGAAGGCAGAACCTGCGTTACCGGAATTTCTCCCCGCGAAAGGCGAACGCCGCGCGCGAGTCGGGCTGTTCCTTGGCTGTGTGGCGGACGCCATGTTTCGCCATGTGCACTGGGCGACCGCTCGAGTGCTTCAGGAGAATGGCTGCGACGTGGTGATCCCTTCGGCTCAGGCCTGCTGCGGCGCGATCCATTATCACAACGGGGCCTCGGGGCCGGCCGTAGACCTGATGGAAACCAACGCCGGAGCATTCTCGGATCCGTCGCTGGATGCCATCATCGTGAACGTTGCTGGCTGCGGCTCCATGCTGAAAGACTATGGGCACATCGCCGAAGAACTTCACGGTCATCACTCTGAGAACCCTGCTGTAAAACGTTCTGCCAACTTTTCGCATCGAGTTCGCGATGTGCAGGAGTTTCTGGCGGCTCTCGGTCCGGTCAAACCAGAAGGGCGCATCGAAGCAGTCGTCGCGTATCAGGACGCCTGCCATCTTCAGCATGCTCAGAAGATTCGCCAGCAGCCTCGCGATCTGCTGAAGCTTATTCCGGGCGTCTCACTGCGAAACATTAATGAACCCGAACTGTGCTGCGGGGCCGCCGGAAGTTACAACCTGACTCAGCCCGAGATGGCCGATCGACTCGGACAGCGCAAGGTGAATGCACTCCTTGAGGTTTCTCCGGATCTCATCGTGTCCGCCAACGCGGGGTGCTCACTGCAGATTCAGACTCACCTGCAGCGAAAAAACAGCAGCGTCCCCGTGCTTCATCCGATGGAGCTGCTGGATCTGAGCTACCGAAAAGTTTCGCTCAAGGACTATCTTGCGGGTCGGTCGTAGAGTCGTAGAGAAGCGGACATGCGCCGGTTTACCGGCCGGTTGACACGGTTGACACCGGCCGCTCGCCAAGTTGCGTTGGGCTTGTGGTGGATCTTGCTAAAGATCCCCGACTCTACTAATCCCACGGTGTTCTGACACGCCGAAAGCGTTGTTCCGTGCCGGGGCGAACGACGACAACACGCGGGCTTGTCTGACCGGCGGCTCCCAGAATCCATGCGACGACAAACCCGACGACGAAGCCTCCAATGTGAGCCCACCACGCAACGCCTTCCGCTTCTGCGGTTCCCACAGCGAAAGACCCCTGAACAAGCTGCATCAGGAACCAAAGCCCCAGGAAGAACGGCGCTGGAATCACCATCGTCTGAATCAGAAACCCCAGCGGCACCAGCGCGACTACGCTGGCATGAGGATACAGCAGCAGATAGGCGCCCATGACTCCGGCGATCGCGCCGCTGGCACCGATCGTCGGAATCGTCGACCCCGGGTCTGACAGATAATGAGTCAGGCTGGCTGCAATGCCGCACGCGAGATAGAAGATCAGGTATCCCACATGCCCAAGCCGGTCTTCGACATTGTCCCCGAAGATGTACAGGAACCACATGTTCCCCAGGAGATGCATGACACTGCCGTGCAGAAACACACACGTCAGCGCCGTCATCAATGCAGGAATCGGTGGCGCTGGAACTTCCGTACGTGCCGTTTCTTCTCGCAGACCAAATGGTGTCTGGACGAGTTCATGATGTTCAATCACGATCGGAACATCGGGCTTTGAAACTCTGCTGGGAATAAAGCCCCACTTCAGAGTAATGCCGCCATCCGGATCGGAGACCTGCACCATGAAGGCCAGCAGGCAAAGACCGATCAACGCATAATTCACGATCGGTGTCGTTCGTGAAGGAATGTTATCTTTCAATGGCAGCACGATAAGGATCCGATTTCAAAACAGGTTCAACGACCTCAGGCAATCCATGACGGAATCACACGACCACCGACGTCTGTCAGGCGGAAGTCTCGTCCCTGAAAGCGATGAGTCAACTGGAGATGATCCAGACCGAACAGATGCAACATTGTGGCATGGAAGTCATTGATGTGAACGGGATCGCGAGCAACGCCCCAGCCAATTTCATCAGACTCGCCGTAAGTTTGCCCACCGCGAATCCCGCCGCCTGCCATCCACAGAGTAAACGAATACGGATGATGGTCTCGTCCCGTGTTTGCCGCTCGGCCTTTGCGATTTTCTCCAAGCGGAGTACGACCAAACTCCGCACCCCACACAACCAGCGTTGAATCCAGCAACCCGCGCTGCTTCAGATCCTTGAGCAATGCAGCAACGGGCTGGTCCACAACCCAGCAGTTGTAGGGAAGATCCTTGTCCATGTCGCTGTGCTGATCCCACGCTTCGTAAATGATGTTCACAAAGCGCACACCGCGTTCGACAAGCCGACGTGCCAGAAGACAGTTCCTCGGAAATGTCTGATGCGCATTGGCGACGTTGCCTCGACCTGCCGCCTTCGGATGCTGTGGTCGATCAAGCCCATAGCTGTCCAGAGTTGTGCGAGATTCTCCGGAAAGATCCATCAGCTCCGGGGCGGCAGACTGCATGCGAAACGCCAGCTCGAAACTCTGGATGCGACTATTGATCTCCGGATCCTGCATCTGTTCGAAGCGTTCCTGATTCAGAGCTCGAACAGCATCCAGACTTCGACGCTGAAGTTCGGGACTCACGCCATCCGGGTTCGACAGATTCAAAACGGGATCGCCCTGATTTCGAAAGAGCACTCCTGCGTAATGCGATGGCAGGAAGCCGCTCGACCAGAGAGACGCACCTCCGCTGGAACCTCGCCCGCTGGTCAGCACCACATAACCAGGCAGGTTCTGAGACTCTGATCCCAGCCCATATGTCAGCCAGCTGCCCATCGTGGGAAGTCCGAAGCTGGCTCGGCCGCAACTGAGCAACAACTGTCCCGGATGATGATTGAACTGCTCCGAGTGCAGCGAACGAATCATCAGCAGATCATCCGCACACGTCGCGATGTGGGGCAGATAGTCACTGAAGTCCATTCCGCAGTCGCCGTGCTTCTGCCATCGTCGAGGCGACCCGAGCAACACGGCTCCTTCCTTCTGAATGAACGCAAAGCGGACCTTTTGAAGCAGACTGTCAGGAAGCGGCTTACCATCCAGCTCGTTCAGTTTTGGCTTCGGATCAAACAGGTCCAGATGCGACGGCGCGCCGGCCTGGAACAGAAAGATGCAGCTCTTTGCCTTCGGAGCAAAATGCGAAAGTGCCCCCAGTTTGCTGCTCGGCGACGCGACATCTTCGGACCGACACTGTTCCTGCTGCAAAAGAGACAACAGTGCCGCGGATCCCAGCCCGCTTGCCGACGATGTCAGCCATCGGCGACGCGTCTGTTCATGAAGATCCTGAAGGTTCATGTGGCGATCACCCAAACAAGAAGCCGAGGAACCTTTTGCCCCTGGAGATGACTCATCTGCGTACAGGGTGAAGGAGAAGAGCCACCTCTGTCAAATGCTCGTCCAGCTCAATTCGGCTGTTCTGTCGTCATGCCGGCAGGGACGACGTTCACAGAATGCAGAGCAGGCACTTTCTGAATCGACAGATCATCGAGGTGCACTTCCGACTGACCCGTCAAACCAAAGCTCAGGCGAAACTGCCCGCTGCGGGCGATTGGGCGGGTCATCTCAAACGGTGTCCATTCGGAATCCAGCTCTGTTCTCATGCTGCATTCCGGACCAAGCTCCGAGTCGAAAACCATCAGCGGGCGAGTCGACGCCGCGCTCACCGCGCGGCCTCGGCGAACTCGACCACGCACGATCACAACGTCGCCTGCTTCAACAGGTACCGGAGGCGATGTCACAACCAATGGCGTCACGTCATCTCGACTGCCGGTCTTTGCTGACGGATCCGAATGCCAGGCTGCCAGACGCAGCATCTTTCCCATGCGTCCGTCCGAGATAATATCGGCCGTCGCAGAGAAGATGCTCTTGTCAGCCGCATTACGACTCCAGCCTGCCTGCAGGATCGTTCGGCGATCTTCGAAGTCACCTGACGGCAGCAGGTTCTCCGTCATCCGAAAACTCTGCTGATCCAGATAATGCATCAGTCGCCAGTGTTCCGGTAGTGTCTGAAACGAGATTGTGTGGGGTGATGCTGTCGGTGACGTCAGTTCCGCGATCGCATCCTTCCAGCACAGTTGCTGAACCTGGCGAAGATTTCGCATCGCGTCGCGCGCCAGCAGAGTGGACTCATGGTAGTCCTTTGTCTTCAGCTCGAACTGAGCACGATCAAGCATCTGTCGGGCGGATGTCATCAGAGCGTCGCTGCCCGGAGGAATCTCATGTTCTTCACGCAGAGTTTCGATCGTATTGAGTACCCTCAGATACTTGAGCTCGGCCAGTTCATTGTGCTTCGCAGCAGATCGCTCCGCCATTCCGTGAATCTTCTGTTCCAGCGTTCGAATCACGCCCGGGTCGGAAGTGACGACGATCGCAGCGGCCTGGTCAAAGTTTCGAATCCGCAGCGACAGTCCACCGGCAGTCACTTCGCGCGGCAAACTGCGAATTCCACTGGAGGAGATTTGCCATGCAGACGCCGTTTCAGAAGCAGCGACGATCAGACTGACTTCGCGTTCAAACATCGGACCCGGGACGTATTGCGAATACGAATCCCAGGCAGTGCCCAGAATCAGCGTCGCATTGCTGCCGCTGATCACCGCAGCATCATGTTCCCGCGGACCTTCCAGTCCTGTGACCGTCACTCCTGCTTCTTTTCCACTGAATGACGCCGCAAACGACGCGGCACCATTCCGACTGTTCTTTGGCTTCGACGCTTCTGTCTGAAGTGCGAGGTACCCTTCTCTGCGGCCTCGGGCAAGAAATGGTTCCAGCAGATCCACTTCCATACAGACCAGTTCAATGGCCAGTGATGTTTCCCGATCTGCGGGATTATCAATTTGAAGCTGTCGTGTCTTCCAGAAACCCAGTCCCCGATATCCGGCAGACAGAGCAGCGTACACCTGATGATGAATTTGCTCCGGCTCCACAAAGGGCAACAACCCGTTCTGTCTCCACTGCATCTGAGTGGCTGAGGGCTCCACCTGGATCCATGTCCATGGAAACGACAATTGTCCAGCAGCCTTCTGACGCTGGAGCAGCAGGTTTCTCAGCACACCAAAGCTCTCTTCACGCCCAACCACATGCCTCCCCATACCAACGAGATCGATCTCTCTGGCGGCAGCACCTTCCGCAGCCGTCACGTCAGCCATTTGAAGTCGCTGCAGCACCCGATCCGCGCTGCGAACTTCCCGCGACCACTGCAGCAAAATCGGAAGCTCCGACGGGGGAACCCGAGTCCCTTCATACCACGCAGAAACATTCGGGCACTGACGTTCCAGAGGTGGCAGCGATGACAGCAGGTTGCGAGGATCGCCGGGATCGATGTCCAGCCTTGGCGGCGTCGCAAGAACAGCAAGCCCGGATAGCCACAACTGACGCGCTCGATCGGTCGCCTGATAGTCCGGCACCCAGACCGCGTTCACGCCCAGCTGTTTCAGAGTTTCGACATGCTCGGAATGATCCGGCAACAAACGCAAAATCACGGGGCGTTTGTCGAGCATGATGGCACCAAGCTCGACATCCATAGCGACAAAATTCCGCTCCGGTTCACGAGCGTCTTCTTTTCGAATGACCTGACGCACAATCTCCTGCAGCGACTCCTGCGGCGCGATGGACGGCCCCCATTCACCGCTGCCGATGTCGATCCAGGTTTCACCGGGCGTTGCTTCCATGGTCACCGCCAGCCCGACAATGACTGCATCACGAGATTGAATGTCCGACTGATTCAGTTCGGCTCGCGTGCGTCGCAGCAGAGTCTCAATGGCCTTCTTTGACACGCTCACCTTCAGCTGCTGATTCGTCTCTGCTTCCGTGATCGAATCGCCAGGCAATAGCACCGTCAATGGCTTACCGGTTCGTGGATCGCGGTGATGCGGCAGAAGGATGACAAGCGAAAGCTGAGCACCGGTCGTTGTCGCATCCGCATTCACTGTCGCAACGAAGTCGTTGTGAAGCATCGATGCCGGAATCGTTGCTTCTATGCGAACGAGTTCCGGTGTGCCGGGGTTCAGAATTCGGAAGCGTTCAAACGACTCCGTTGGCTCTGAGACAGTTTCGCTGTTCACCTGAGTTGCAGTGAGAGAAGAAACTGATGTCCATCGAAGCGCAGTGCCAGAGCTTGCCCGCGCACGCTCGCCCTCGTTCGCTCTGAGTTTGGGTGAGGCTTGTTGTGCCGTCTCGTCGATCGCACAGACAATGGAGCACTGGAAGAGACACCAGCACAGAGTCAGAAGGACGGAAAGTCTGGACCTTTCAACAGCGCATTGGTGCATTGCGAGCCAGCGGCTCGAAACTGCAAAGATCTTCTGTCGCGCGCGATCGCCCATTGACGTCCATGTCCGGATCACAAGTTGAAGAGGCTGGGTAGTTTATCACCACAGAGCCGAATTCACCGAGCCCAGAATTTCCGATTTTGACGATGATGCATGCCTGTTTCCAAAATGGAAAGCCTGTCAATTCGGGATATTCAGGAAGGCTGCGTTCTGACACCCTGAGAGGGCTTCGAACTTTAGAAAAAGCCTCAAGTCGCGTCTTCAATTTGCTTGTGACAGGGTGGGGTGCTGACAAGAATCATTCGAGTCATTTCCTCCCTCCAGCTCCCGGCCTGCAGGAACCGAGTCATGTCCGCTTCCCGACGATTTAATGAAACGGAATCTGAAGCTTTGCCGGCCGAAATGCTCGAACTGGGACGGCTGATTCAGGCCATGAAGGGGTCGGAACAGGAAGGCCTGGCGGCCGCATTTAACCGCGTCGCGGACTCCATTCATCGTCGGCGTCGCATTTTGAACCTGGTCCAGGAAGCTCTGTCACAGCTGCGGCTGGACGTGAAGTACCTAATGTTCGACCTTGAGACGACTCGCCGTGAACGCGATCAGCTGCAGGCACAGCTGGAAGAAGAAGACAAGGGCTTCTGATCACCGGCCCTCGTCATGCTTCCGCTGGGGTTTGATTTTTTTGATCGTCCCACACTGACTGTCGCCCGGGAAATTCTGGGGTGCACTCTGCACTGGAACGATGTTTCCGGCATCGTCGTGGAAACTGAAGCGTACGGCGCCGTTGGCGATGAAGCGTGTCACACGTCGTTTCGGCCCTCCGCAAGACGGTTCTTTGACTCGCATTCGCCAGGGACTGCCTATGTCTACATGAACTATGGCATTCACTGGATGCTGAACGTTCTCGCACGTGACGGCATTGTCCTGATTCGGGCGCTCGAACCCAGGACCGGCGTGGACCTCATGATCAAGCGACGCGGAGTCCAGTGTTTGACATCCTTGTGTTCCGGCCCCGGCAAGCTTGGCCAGGCACTTGGGCTTTCTGCCGAAGACCACGGAACTTCACTGCTGAACAAGGGACGATGTCTGACAGCTCGCAGCTCAGGTTTCGATGCAACCCGCATCACAACGGACACGCGGATTGGCATCACACGGGCCGCAGAACTTCCATGGCGATTCCTGCTGGACGGTCATCCTCATGTGAGCGTACCGGTGAAGACTGGATCCGGTTCTGGCTAATCAGCAGCAGACAGATCGAAACGCGCAAAGAACCTTTCGTCCCGCCACTCGAACAGGAACATCATCCAGAAAGCAAAAAGCCCGGCAGATTTGCCGGGCTTTTGCATGACTTGCGTTGTTCCGAAGCTGATTAGCCTTCCAGAAGAGCCTCTGTCAGCATGATCTCTGACATGACTTCGTCGATCAGCTTTCCATCCTCAGTCAGCATTGTTTCTGCGTCCTGTTGTGGGACAACAACAACGGCTTCGGGTCGTTCGACCGGAACTTCTTCCCGAACACTGACATTCTTTGCTGGAGTGACATCAATCACATCCGGAGCGAAGACTGACAGCACTGGTTCAAGAACGGCAACCAACTGGCTTTCGTCCGTCTTAACCGGGACGTCATTTGCTGCAATCACAAATGCCTGAGCGAGGCTCCAGTTGCTTACCTGTCCGAGAGAATTGAATCCTCTCACCCAGAACCGATAAGTGCTTGCACGCAGTGCCTGAGCATCAGGCAGAGTATACAGCGCTTCGGTCTGAGCAGGATTCAACTGGAACGTTGTGACGTTCAGAACGATGTTCTCACCTCGAACCATATCCCGAACGAGAATTTCGTAGCGGATGGAGTTCTTGTCGTGAGTCCAGCTGAAGGTTGGAGTCGTGTCGGTGATCGTATCCTTTGGTCCCGTGATCGTCGGAGTCAGCGGGTTCGGAATATCGATGCGGAACGCGAAAGGAGCACTCCAGTCACTCTTCTCTCCAGAGGCATTATACGCTCGAACTCGAGCGGTGTAGGCATACTCGCCAAGCCGCTGTGCTGACGGAACGGTGTAGGTTTCGGTCGTCAGCCCGGAGACCGCCAGGACTTTGGTCGTACCGAGCGTCGTGTTATCGAGCTGAAGTTCGTAGTACGGTGCCTTGGTTGTCATCGTCCAGATGAAGGTCGGAGTTGCCGTTTCGACATTCCCGGAAGCACCGTTCTTTGGATCAGTAATCACAGGGACAACCGGCGTTGCTTCATCAATCGTGAATGTGTACAGCGACGACCATTCTCCGACTTCACCAGCGCTATTGATACCTCGTACCCACACTCGGTAATCGCCCTGCGTCAGATTTGCGAGTGGGGTGAAGCTGGTTGTCGTGATGTCGGATTTTCGAATGATCTGATACTGACCAGTCGTCATGTTATTCGCCCACAGTTCATACTTCACAGCACGAGCTGCAGCTGTCCATGTGAACGTTGGGTTAACAGTCGTGATCAGCTTTGGCGTCCCTGTCGCACCAACAGGTCCGGTCATCGTCGGTGTGGACGGTGGTAGAATGTCGACAGTGAACTTGTACCCTGTGCTCCACGCGCTGTACTCACCGTTGCCATTGGCAGCACGGATCCAGGCGACGTAATTGCCCTGAGTAAACACTGGTGGATCGTAGTAGTCTTTGTTGTACGGCAGGTCTGACACTCGCAGGTACTGTGCCTTTCCTGTCGTCAGATTGTTGACCCACAGGTCGTATGATGCTGCTGCTTCCACCAGATTCCAGGTGAATCGAGGATTAGGACTGCTGGTCACACCCGTCGGAGCAGTCAGCACAGGCACTGCCGGGATCGGCGCATCAATCACGAAGTTTGCAACCGAACTCCACGCGCTGGTTTCTCCGACGGTATTTACTGCCTGGACCCAGGCTCGGTATGCACCATCTGGCAGAGCATTGAAGTGCACATACGTCGTTCCGGCATAGGACGTACGATAGATGACTCGTTCGCCCGTGCTGACTCGAGTGACCCACAAATTGTAGGTGGAGGCGTTGGCAGGAGCTGTCCATTCGAACGTTGGGAACGACAGCCCAATATCGCCCTGCGGCCGGATGATGGAAGGCGGAGTTGGAGTTGGAATGTCAACGGTGAAGCTGACTAAATTGCTGTAAGCCGTTGTCGAACCCGTTGAAGTGACCGTGCGAACGCTCGCGCGGAAATCTCCCTGAACGAACTGCTGAGCTGCGGTGTGGTTCAGACCCGTCACAGTCTTTGTGTAATAGGTTGACCACAGCCCAGTCGTTGCATTGTAACGTTCCACGAGCAGTTCATAAGACACTGCACCAGCGCCAGCGGTCCACGCGAAATCCGGCACCGCGTTGCTCAATGTCCCGGTCGGTGCCAGCATCGTGGGTACACCCGGCATCGGCGTGTACGAACCGTCGACCGAGTACTGACCGACCGAGCCGTATTCGTCCGTGGAAGTCACTTCCAGGTAATACCGTCCGGTCGAAACTGTATAGGTGATTGATCCACCCAGACTGTTGGAGGGGTCATCTTCAACAAGCAGCGTACCCGTCGAGTCATACAGTCGAATGATTGCGTCGAGATTCGACCCCGGATTCAGGTTCAGCCCTGGATAG
Source organism: Planctomycetaceae bacterium (assembly GCA_016795145.1). Taxonomy (GTDB): domain Bacteria; phylum Planctomycetota; class Planctomycetia; order Planctomycetales; family Planctomycetaceae; genus SXXK01. The sequence continues at coordinate 21,442 of JAEUII010000364.1, read as the reverse complement.
AAGTTGTTGACATTCAGTCCTTCAAGGGTGAACGTCACCGGGCCAGCATCTGCATCGAAGTAGAAAAAGTCGCTGTCGGTATTCGTCTCCAGAATCCCGGTGAAGTCAACTACACCCGTCTGGGATGCTGGCAAAAGAGATGCTGTCAGTCGAGTTGAACCATAATCATCAGGCCGGTAGCTCACCGTCTGATTGGCGACACGCGAGATCAAAGCCATGTCGTCCTGAAGACCGCCGGCACCAAAACTCGGGCCGTTGTCCCAGGTGTCTCGCAGACCGGCATAGGGAGTTCCCATGATCGGTCCCAGCCGCGAATCCCCGGAACGATAGTCATTCGTGTTGGCGTCAGTACTTTGATGATTCAAACCAAATGCATGCCCAACTTCGTGGGAGCCCGCGACCGCAGCGTTCTTGGGCCAAGAGTCAATGGCTGTAAAGACAAACACACTGTTGGATGCGCTGTTGTTGAATGAATTCAGGAAGGCGAGACCGTAAGCACCTGTGCTGCTCCAGGCACCATCTCCACCGAAGACCACGCGCAGGCTCTCAAAGTCATTGATCGCCGCTGGCTCAACGGTTGTCACGTTAATGGACCATGGCGCGTAGTCTTCCGACATGCGATACCAGATCTCCTCAATTCGACGCAGTTCTTCCGCATCAAAATTCAGCGCGTCGTTATCGACCGTGAAGGCCGGAGTCGTAAACGAGTTCCCGTTGTTCCAGTTGGAACTTTCGACGTGACCGTCAAAGTCCAGGTAGATCGACACGGGCGCATTTGGCAAACTGTTCATCGCTGGAACCAGCAATGAAGGGACAATTCGCTGCTCCAGAATGTCTACAGCAGTGCCCCGACGGAAGGTCACGCGACGACGCTGCTTTTCTACCGAAAATACAGCCCGAAACACTTTCCAGACGCCAGAATCTGATCCCATCGTTCGGTCCCGACAAACTTCACTGAAGAAAATCACACCGGGCAAAATACGATACCAGCTAACAACTGCCAGCCAACAACTTCCGCCACATCCACCGGCAAATAGTCTCGACACCCCTGAGCGCAGCCGGAATGTCCGAAACAACACTCCCGGTTACTATCGGACGTGAAACCCTCCATAAAGCCAACAGAAGATTTCCAGAAGCCACGATTGTGCAATCTGTTGACTGATTCCCGGCAATCCGTCCGGTAAGACGGGTGAGAGAATATGGGAAGCCGCAAGCAAATGCTCCAATTTTTACGAAAAAACTTGGTGGAACAAGTGGCCCATGAACCACGAGCCTGCCCTTCCCGGTACCGATCAGCACCCCAATCTTTGCGCCAGCCCGCACGCTCACTTCGACCCTACTTTTCCCCACATTCCGAAATACCTGACCTTGGCTGCTGATCCGAAATCAGACAAAATAAATGCACGCATGAACACTTAAATGCCGTATTTCAAGTTGGCTGAAATAATTGCTCGTCTCGACTCATCATTAGTGTGCTGACTGAAGATTTCCGGGAGTTTTTCTTTGCCGTTCGACAGTGATTCCCTGGTACCTGATGCCATCTCGGGATTGCCGCCATCTCAACGCGAGATGGTTGAGAATTCGTGTGTCCAGAACCAGGCAGACATCAAGTCGTTCCTTCGCGGGATTCTTCGGCGAGAGGAGTTGGTAGAAGAGGTTTTTCAGAGAACGGTCTTGAAAGCCATCCAGGCCGTTGACTCTGTGGCACTCAAGAATGTCCGAGGATGGCTGTTCCGGATTGCCTTGAATGAGGCGCGGCAGGTTCTTCGTCAGTCGCGGCGTCAGGCAGTCTGGGGCGGTGAAGTGCAGGAAGCAGGTGTGATCTACGGTAGAAAAGACAGGCCGGCGGAACAGGGACTCTTGAACGTCGAAGCGGCTGACACTGTCCGAAATGCGATTCGTGACTTGTCACCGGAATCGCGGGAAGTCCTGGTAAAACGTTTGTTCGAAGAAAAATCATTTGCAGAGATTGCTGCAGAGTTAAATGCCCCAATGGGCTCGGTGCTCACATGGATGCGAAGAGGGCTGATGAAGCTTCGAGAGGATTCCAGAATTCGCGAGCTCTTATGAAAAGCGTGGAAATACCTGTGAATAACCATCTGAATCATGCTGCCGACGAGAACACGCTATGGCGGGCTGTCCTCTATGCGATGGGTGAAGGAACGGCCGAGGATCGAGCAAAGTTTGAAGATCAACTGGGCTTCGATGAGGCGCTTTGTGACGCTCTCGTGGAGGCCACTCGGCTCCTCGAACTCACTTCAATGGGCCTCCAGACTTCAAAGTTGTCTTACCGTTCCGAGTCTTCCACGGAGCAACTATCAGCGAGTCGTGGCTTTCGCCGGCCGGTGACTGCGATTGCCGGGACGACGGCAGCTGTCCTGTTTGCTTTGGGTCTGGCAGTCGCCACGTCGCCAGATTCCATTTCTGACGCAGAACTTGTGACTCAGATGCTGCACAATGCCGCCACAGAAGAAGACTCCGAAGCGGATTCCTCGATGAATGAAGTGAATGACTGGTCCGGCGAAATTGAGACGCCACAGTGGCTGCTGACCGCTCTGGAACTGGAAGATTCTGATAACCCGACTGACGAAGCTCTTCCAGTCCCTGACGACAGTATCTAACACCAGACGACATTGAAGGCTCTCACGTGAGTAATACTGCCAAAATCCTCGGATATCCCCTCCGGATCACCGCCCTGCTTTTCACGCTGGCGGCGTCCGCTGAAGGTCTGGCCCAGCAGGCTACAGGAATCGAATCCGGCAACTCGCCGAAGTCAGAAGCAGCCTCGAAGACAAAGAACGACGCTGCTCGAAAGTCGGTGCGAACAGAATTGTCCGATCAGGATCAGCAGCTGGCGATGGAGTTTGCAAGGGAACACCATCCCGAGCTGTTTCGACTTCTGGAACAACTGCAGAAATCCAGGCCCGCAGAGTTCTCACGGGGTATCCGAGATCTCCATCAGCAGACTCAGAACATCCTTCGCTCCAAGGAGAAGAATCCGCAGCGATATGAATCCCAGCTGACGGCATGGAAACTCGATTCACAAATCCGTGTCTTGACAGCTCGCTGGACCCGCACCAAAGACCAGTCGCTGGAAAAGCAAATCCGCGAACTGCTGGCCCAGCGTCAGGAACTGAAGAAATCCCAGCTGGAGGCAGATGAAAAGCGCCTTCAGGAACAGTTACGCAGGATCGAAGAACAAAAGGCTGCCATGGCAGCGCCTCTTGACGAACGTGTTAACGCTGAATGGGAGCAAATGTCGCGCAAGGTCACTGCGGCTCGCAAAGCGTCCACGGAACAAAACAAAGAAGCAGGCAAGTCCCCATGAACACGATGTGCTGACATCTCGCCGGCATTCGTTTTCACACCAGGATCACTGAATATGAAAAAACGTCTCACGATGTCCCTTCTTTCACTCGCATCAGTCATTGTGACTGTGATGGCAGGTCCCGTCGCAACCGCAGATGACGCTCCCGTCATGGCCTCGGTGGCTCAGCGATTCGTCACAACCGAAGCCGACGCGCCCGACTTCCAGAAGCACGTGGTGCCTTTGCTGGGCAAACTGGGCTGTAACGGTCGTTCATGCCATGGATCGTTCCAGGGTCGAGGTGGCTTCCGCCTTTCGCTTTTTGGCTATGACTTCAAAACCGACCACGATGAACTCTACGGCCGACTGGATCCGGAAGTTCCGGCTGACAGCATGATCCTTCGCAAAGCCCTCATGCAGGATCAGCATGAAGGCGGACAGCGCATGAAAGATGGCAGCTGGGAACATCACCTGCTCCTTCGCTGGGTCCAGGCAGGTGCAGCAGACCGAGTTGACAATCCACCGACACTTACCCGGCTGGAAGTTACGCCCACCGAAATTCAGTTCAGCGCCGAAGGCCAGACTCAGCAACTGAAAGCCGTCGCCGTCTGGACCGACGGGACCCGCGAAGACGTGACGACGCTCTGCCGTTTTCAGACCAACGATGATCAGGTCGCCGACATCAGTCAGGAAGGACTCGTTGTTGCCAATGCTCCAGGCGACACGCACGTCGTTGCCTTCTACGACAGCGCGGTTGTCCCTGTTCCGGTGATCCGACCTGTCTCACCTCAGTTTGGCGATAACTATCCTGCCGTTGCGATGCCAACGAAGGTGGATGAGCTGGTCGTTCAGAAACTTCGCAAGGTCGGAATCGTACAGTCCGAAACCTGCACCGATGCAGAATTTCTGCGCCGAGTCAGTCTGGATGTGACGGGGACTCTGCCAACCGCCAAAGAAGTGCGCGAATTCCTGGCCGACACGACTCCGGACAAGCGCCGCCGAAAAATCGATGAACTCCTTGAGCGTCCAGGCTATGTGTCCTGGTGGACCACGAAGCTGTGTGACTTCACCGGGAACAGCGACGACAAACTGAACAATGTGACTCCCGTTCAGGCGGAAGCGTCAAAGCAGTGGTACGCATGGATCCACAAACGCGTTCAGGAGAACATGCCATACGACAAAATCGTCGAAGGGATCGTTCTGGCCGTCAGTCGAAACCCCGGCGAATCCTACCAGGACTACTGCACCAACGTTTCAAAGCTGTACCACAAAGGTGGCCCGGGTGCAGCAGGCTATGCGGATCGTCAGGGACTAGCGCACTTCTGGGCGCGGCAGAATTTTCAGACGTCTGAAGATCGAGTCATCGCGTTTGCTTACACATTCCTCGGCACGCGTATCCAGTGTGCTCAGTGCCATAAGCATCCGTTTGACCAGTGGACTCAGGATGACTTCAAGCAGTTTGAAGGCTTCTTCAAGGGCACGGTTGGACGTCAGAATGCGCGACCCGACGCCAAGGAAGACTATGACAAGATGGTCAAGGGCTTCGAAGGTACAGAAGGCCTGAAGGGCAATGACCTGCGTCGTATCCTGGCTGAACAGGCTCAGAAGGGAGCCACAATTCCTCTGGCCGAAGTTTACAGCGTGAAGGCTCAGCCTGTTCGAAAGAACAACAAGAACCAGAAGAACGCTGACCGACGCGGTGGCAACGTGCCCGGCACTGCCAAGATTCTCGCCGGCCCAGTCATCGAACTGGCTCAGTACGAAGACGTGCGAACGCCATTGATGGACTGGTTGCGTTCTCCGGACAATCCGCTGTTCGCCAAGGCGTTCGTCAACCGCGTCTGGGCAGCGTATTTCAACGCGGGCATCGTTCAGCCATCCGATGACCTGAATCTGGCAAACCCGCCGGTGAACGCGGAACTGCTGGATTACCTGGCGAAAGGATTCATCGAGCACAAGTTCGATATGAAGTGGCTGCATCGGGAGATTCTGAACAGCCGGACATATCAGCTGAGCTGGATTCCAAACTCTACGAATCGTCTGGATGAAAAGAACTTCAGCCGCGCGGTGCCTCGTCGTCTGCCAGCCGAAGTGGCCTACGACATCATGGTTCAGGCTTCACTGAACGATGAAAAGAACGCCGAGTATGTGACGCAGATGGATAAGCGAGCACTCGCGATTCCTGGTGCCGGACTTCGTGCTCGAGGACGAACGCCCGCCGATTATGCCCTGACAGTCTTCGGCCGTTCGATCCGTGAGAGCAATTGTGACTGCGACCGCACCGAAGAACCCAGCCTCCTTCAAACCATCTACGTTCGAAACGACAGCCAGTTCCTTGCTCAGCTGGACGCAAATGACGGATGGCTCGCCGCAACGGCAAAGGCACAGAATCTGACGTTCACACGTCGCAGCAATCCGGACGGAAATGATGCTCAGCAGGATCGCAGGAATCAGGCGAAAGCTCGATTCACGGCTCAGATCAGGAAGCTGAAAGAACGCATCGCCGAAGCTGAAAAGGCAGGCAAAGAGGCTCAGGTCAAATCGCTGAAGGAACAGCTGAAGAAGATCCGTGAGCAGGCTGATAAATCCGGTGCGGCTCCAACGGAAGCGGAAACCGAGACCGCGGCAACATCTGAGGCTGCTCCGTCCGCACCGACCTCTTCTATGAACGCCGATGAGGTAATTTCAGACGCGTACCTTCGCACGCTGTCTCGGTTCCCGACGGCTGATGAGCTGCAGACAGCAAAGACGTACATTGCCGAATCTTCTGATCCTGTTGAGGGCATTCGAGGAGTCCTGTGGGCTCTGCTGAATACCCGCGAGTTCATCGTCAACCACTGACGTTTGATTATTCCTCACCCAGAGACGCACATAACTTCGACTGAAACACATTTGTCATTGTCTGAGGAGTATTACATGGCCTTTTTCCGAACCTGTGATGGAGTTGGACGACGCGACGTCCTGAAAGCTGGCGTGATTGGAGCCGGTGGTTTGTCCCTGGCCGGCTATTCTCAGCTGCAGGCTGAAAGCGCGATTAATCCGAACGCCAAAGGCAAGGCCGCGATCTTTGTGAACCTGAACGGCGGTCCGTCGCATATGGACACGTTCGACCTGAAGCCGAATGCTCCGTCGGAATATCGTGGTGAGTTCAATCCGATCCAGACCTGTCTTCCGGGTGTGATGATCTCTGAGCACCTTCCAAAGACGGCGACCTGCATGGACAAGTTCACGCTGCTTCGTGGCGTAACGCACGCCGTCGCGGCTCACGAACTGGGAACAAAGTATGTGAACACGGGAAATCGCCCGCTGCCTTCACTGGAATTCCCGGGGTACGGTTCTGTCGTCACGAAAGAACGTCCTGGCATCCCGGAACTTCCTCCGTTCGTCGCGATCCCAAACAGCGCGCAGCGACCAGGCTATCTCGGCGTGAAGTATGCTCCGATGAACACGACGTCCACGCCGGTCATCGGAACGCCCTATAAGGTGCGTGGCATCACGATGTCTGGTGGACTGACGATTGCCGATATTGAACGTCGTCGCAGCCTGCTGAATCAGCTGGACCGAACTTTCAGTGATGTTGAAAAGGACAGCCAGCTGCTGGACGGGATGGATGAGTTCGGCCAGCAGGCTCATACCGTCATTACTTCGACGAAGGCTCGCGAAGCATTCGACGTCAGCAAAGAGTCGCCCGAGTTTTCAAAGAACTTCGGCGGATCAGCACTTGGAGCAAGCTGCCTGCTGGCTCTGCGACTAGTCGAAGCGGGCGTTCGATTTGTGACCGTGACCAACGGCGGCTGGGACACGCATCGCGACAACTGGACCACACTGAAGACTCGTCAGCTCCCTGCACTCGACGACGCGCTGTATGGGCTGTTCACAGGACTTGCAGCACGAGGCCTTCTGGATTCCACTGTGGTTTATGTGACAGGAGAATTCGGACGAACACCAAAGATCAACACGGAGCGAGTTGGTCGCGACCACTATCCTCGCAACATGTTCATGATCCTTGGCGGTGGCGGAATTAAGGGTGGCCAGGTCCTTGGAGAAAGCGACGAAACCGCCAGCCTGCCGAAGCACGAAGGCTTCTCACCGGATGACGTCGCAGCCAGCTTCTACCACGCTCTCGGCATCAACCACACCTACGAATATCACACTCCAACCGGACGCCCCGTCATGATCGTCCGCGACGGCCACGTGATTCCGGCACTGTTTGCATAAGCGATTGCCAAACGCGTCTAACAAAAGGCTCGACCCCGGTCGAGCCTTTTTTGTTGCGCAAAGAACCACAGGCATATGCATTGGTTGCTCCCCTCTTGAACGAAGTTCGGGAGGGGTCGAGCGAGCGTCAGCAAGCGAAAGGGCGCCGGACTTTTATGCGTGGCTTTATACGATTACACTAAAGCGACTATGGATTCACTACCTACGCCGCACAACAACTTCTTTCACTTCGCGCTGTCCCACTTGCCCAACGCAAGGGGCCTCATTGAAACTCAACTCTCTCCGGCAGCTCTGGCGGAGCTGAATCTCGAAACGCTGCAACTGGAGAAAGGCAGCTTTGTTGATCCCGATCTGCGTGAGAAGTTCTCGGACCTGCTGTTTTCGGTCGAGCTGACAAATGCTCCTGTCAATGCGACAAGCAAGCAGTCGCTGGTCTATTTCCTGTTCGAGCATAAGAGCCAGTCCGATCAGCTCACCGTGTTGCAGGTCCTGAGCTACATGGTGCGAATCTGGGAGAAGCGAGTGAGAGATGGTGAGTCTCTTTGCCCGATCGTGCCTTTGTTGGTCTACCACGGAGAGACTGCCTGGTCCGCGGCCCGAAGTCTTGCTGGGTTGATTCCGACCCCGGCGGCTCTGGCCGAGTATCAGATTCATTTTCAGCCGCTATTACTTGACCTGAGCCGCCTGGATGATGCGGACATCCAGGGAGAATCCGTTTTGAGGAGCACGCTTAAGCTGCTAAAATACAGTCGAAGCCGACATCTGGTCGAAATACTGCGAGAGATCCTGGAATTGATCGGCCAGGCAATGCCTGCTGCTAATTTTGCAGAATGGGCCAAAGCAATTGGAGTCTATGTCATGACGGTCAACAAGAACATCGACGACGAGGACTACAAGCAGACGCTCGCCAGCATCCTGCCCACCAAGTTCGTACCCGGCTCGCTCGCCGATCGACTACTGATTCAGGGTCGTGAAGAAGGTCGTGCGGAAGGCCGCGAAGAAGGGCGCGAAGAGGGCCGTGAGGAAGGGGAGAAATACGGCGAGTTCGTTGGCAAGATCCTGTTACTTGAAGAGTTGCTGGGGTTACCAGGGACAGACAAATCAGACCTGCTCGCTTTAGACCTGGAAACGCTGCGGGGGCGAGTCGCTGCTTTGCAGGTCGAACTGCGACAGCGAAGCAACTGAGTGACAGCGATGACGGGTGAAGAGCGAAGAAGCAGAAGGAGCACTTTGTGTCGCTGGAAGATGACTTGAAGCCAATGATCCAGAAACTCAGCGAAAAGGCTCGCTCCGTGATCCTCAACGATATTCGGCAGTGTGTTCTCGCCGAAGCAACGGATGTGAGTTGCAAGTCGCGGTTTGGCGGACATGTGCTGTATCTGGGGAACGACGCCGATATCAAGAATCGTCTTGACGGGCTCTACTTGTTGTGTGACTTATGTTGTTCAGAAATACCCTGCACTTCAGGCCTTCCACAGACAGGTCGAATTCTGGTGTTCGCTGGCGATGACGATGACGTGCTGGTCAGGACCGAGTGCTTCTTCCTTTCCGACGAAGACGACGGACAATGGCAGCGAGAGTCGACAGGAGGCGTCTATGACGAAGTGAGCGTTTGTTTCCGGGAGTCACTTAGTCTGCCTGAGTTTAGCCTGACTGATGAGGACCTCCTGGCTGTCTGGGAGTTGTATGAACGGTTCAAATACAACAACACACGGCTTCTAGGACACGTCGCTTCCGACGCAGTTTCGCGAGTCGGTAGCGCTGACTGGGAACTACTGATTCAAATTGACTCAGTTCAACCGATCTCCGAACTCAACTGGTGGGACAATGGAAAGCTCCAGTTGCTGGTACCCAGAGGCGGAATTACCGCTCGCAATCTCAGTGGATCGGTCGGCGTCATCGTTGGGTTCGGCTGAGCACCTCTGCGCTGCAAGCATCCTGGCAGAAAACCCTTGGCAATCCCAAACACTCAAGTGGTGTTGAACTTCAATCTGACCGCGTTGGAGTGGCGCGATACTGTGCACATCAGAGCATCACGCAGTGGGTTTCTGTATCATTTCCAGAGCAGAGTCGTTGCCCGCTGCAAGTTTTGCAGAATGGGCCAAAGCAATTGGAGTCTATGTCATGACTGTCAACAAGAACATCGACGACGAGGACTACAAGCAGACGCTCGCCAGCATCCTGCCCACCAAGTTCGTACCCGGCTCGCTCGCCGATCGACTGCTGATTCAGGGGCGTGAGGAAGGTCGTGAAGAAGGGCGCGAAGTGGGCCGCGAGGAAGGTGAGAGAATCGGGGAACTCATCGGGAAGATCCAGTTGCTGGAAGAGTTACTGGGGTTACCTGGGACAGACAAATCGGACCTGCTCGCTTTAAACCTGGAAACGCTGCGGGCCAGAGTCGCGTCATTGCAGGTCGAACAGGGACAGCGAAGCCACAGAGGGGCCGGGGAGCCGCAAGCTGGGAATTGCAAAATAGACAAATTTGGCATGTCCAGTTACCTGATCCGCAACAAGCCGCACAACCTCCGTCAGTCCTGCACCGGAAGAAGTGTTTGCTGAACTTTCGATCTGATCACGGTGTGCCTATTAGGAAGTCAGCTATGTCGAGTGATGCTGCAGAAAAGATGCGATTTGAAGGAAAAGCAGTTTCCGCAGCGATGAAGCTTGGTGGTTCCCTCGAAGACAAAGAAGCTGCGCCATTCCTCGATCGACTTTACAACGAATGGAAAGAACTGGCGATTCCGCTTGCGTCAACTGAGGCGTGGTTGAGCAAGCGACTTGGCGGAACGTTCAAGTGCATTGGTTCTACTCCTGTGTGGATCGAGGACGAGCCAGCATGGCCGTTCATTGATGGGAAGCCGATGGTCTTTCTAAGTCAGTGTTCGCATCCAAAGGAAGGATCGCTATCTTCTGAACTTTCCGCTGGGGAAACTGTGTACCTTTTCGCAGGACGAAGAACAACAAACGGCAAGACGCGTATGGAATACAGAACCGTTTCTCAGTTTGAAAAGGGATACTGAAACCGCCGGATAGTGAACGTAGCCGAAGTACCACGGCCGCAATCCGGTGGAACTTCAGTTGACGTTCCAAGGCGAGATGTTCGACGCGCGATGACGGCCTGCGTTGTCGGTGGTGTTGGAACTAACGAACGGCGGCACGATGCCGCCGCAAGATCTTCGCTGCGCGAATGCTGACATAGCCACGAATGACCACAAAAGAACGCGAAGAAACTCGCTCGTCAGGAAGTCTGCTGGACTGGCGAGCCGAGGAACGTGTGTTTTGTGGCCTCAGGGAATGAGCCCTTTTTGTGTTCCTTTCGTGTCCTTTTGCGGCAATCGCTCACAGCGCAAGTACTGAGATGGCCACGAAAGAGCACAAAAGGACGCGAAAGGAAAACCTCGCTCGTAAGGAAGTCTGCCGGATTGTCGATCCGACGAACTTGCGTCTTGTAGCCGCCCGGAATGAGTCGTTTCTTTTGTGACCCTTTCGTGTTCTTTCGCGGCAATCACTCACTGCGCGGGTGCTGAGATGGCCACAAAAGAGCGTGAAAAGAAAAGGGAAACAGGAGCGTGGCATTCGAGTCTTGTTAGCCTGCCCTTATTCAGTGTTCCACTGAAGCGAGAAATCACAACGAAGGCACAACGGGAGTTTCGCCAATGAGAACGATCAATGAGCTTTGTGACCTGGTACGCGAAACGGGATATGCCATTCACCTGTACCATGGGAGCGGACATCTCGAGAAGGTCTACGAGAATGCGCTCGTCAATCGCCTGAGGAAGCAGGGGCTGGACGTGAAGCAGCAACATGCGATTACTGTCTTCGACGAGGACGGAACGGTGATCGGCGATTATTTTGCGGATCTGTTAGTTGATTCAAGACTGATCATCGAATTGAAAGCCATATCCGGAATCATGCGAGAACATGTCGCACAGATTCTCGGGTACCTCAAGTCGTCGCGTATGGAGAATGGTCTGCTGATCAATTTTGGAAGCGAACGATTCTGGATCAAGAAGTTTGTCATGACGCATTTGTAATCCGCTGGCCAGACTTTTTTCGCGGCAATCACTCACTGCTCGGGTGCTGAGATGGCCACAAAAGATCACAAAAGAACGCGAAACGAAAAACGCGGAACGGGAGAGTCTGCCGAACTGGCGATCCGACGAACTTGTGTTTTGTAGCCTCAGGGAATGAGTCCTTCTTTTGTGTTCATTTCGTGCTCTTTCGCGGCAATCACTCACTGCGCGGGTGCTGAGATGGCCACAAAAGATCGCCAAAGAAAGCGAAACGAAAAACGCGGGAACGGGAGAGTCTGCCGAACTGCGACAGCGAAGCAACTGAGTCGCCGGTGAGCCGCGATTGGGGAATTGCAATATGACATCGCAGTACCGGGACGCTGACGCATTCCGCTCGCCGTGAGTGTGAGATGTGGCGGTGAGGTACTCGGTGGGCTGACGCCCAACCGCTCGCCTTTTTTGTGGTGGGTTCCCGCCGTTCCCGCCTGCGCGAGAATGACGGAAGGCAAGAATGACGGGAAAGAACTCGTGGGGCCCCTGGCTTCGGCAGTTTCTGCAGGTTGTTGGTGGCATCATCACAGAGCGAACCAGTGCATCGTGCGAAAAGAGGTCGGATGGTTTTGAATCGAATTGAGTGATTCGCGACGGCGGCTTTACAGTTCGCGCGGCTGGGCCGGGACTATTCAATGCCGTCGAGCAGTGCTCGATGTGAAGCATCACGGAGTGACTCAATGATTCGAACGTTCGTCTGCGGACTTTTCCTGTTCTGTCTGGCAACCACCGGCTGTACTTCCAGCACAACGTCCAATACGGCTCGTACGGCCAAAGAGCAAATGCTGATCTCAAACGCGATTGATCAGTCGCTCGATAAGGTCGACTTTGCATCGCTGTATGGTCAGAAAGTCTTCGTCGAAGAAAAGTATCTGGACTGCGTCGACAAAGGTTATCTGCTGGGGTCGATTCGTCATCGCATCATGCGAGCCGGCGGCACGCTGGTCGCTGCTGCAGACGGAGCAGATGTCGTGATGGAACCTCGATCCGGCGGCGTTGGCACGGACACGAATGATGCGTTCATCGGGATGCCGGAGATTACTCTTCCCGGGATGCTGACTCTTCCTGAGATTCGACTGACAGAACGAAAGACTCAATACGCCTACTCGAAACTGGGTCTGGTCGTTTATGACGCGAAGACCAAAGAAGTCCTTGGCGACGGCGGTGTGTCGATGGCTCAGTCGGACGACAACAACTGGTTCGTCTTTGGCATGGGTCCGTGGCAGAGCGGAACACTCAAGTCAGACGTGTCAGTCGCCCGCCGGATTCCTCACGGCATGAAGATCAATCGCATGCCAACTCAGGTCGCCTTCGCATCGCCGGCAGGACATTCGGGCATTCGGTATGCGAGTGAAGCGGAAGTGAAACAGTAGGTGACACTTGCCGAGCGACGATTTGCGGCATCGCCACGAGTAGTGGTTTGTCACATCAACAATTTGGGTTTCACCGTCATTCCCGCGCAGGCGGTAATCCAGCTTGCAACGTTCTGGGTTCCCGCCTGCGCGGGAATGACGAACCCTCTCCGTTGTTCTGACGAAGCACTAGTGACTAGACATGTTTCCGTGAGATCGATGGTGATCGGGGAATGATGGCATCGCCGTGTGGCTGCGTTTGCTCCAGGTGGCCTCGGCATCATGTGCATGCGAGAACAGGGTTCGCCTGACGGCGAAAGTCCTGCTCGGCAAGCAGGACCTACGGAAGCTTGTAGACAATTTCTGAATCCTCCAGACTCCCTGCACAATCTGACGACCGCGCGAACAGCGATTGGATGTCGTTCGGAAACATGGCAGGCAGACTGGAGACGGGGATGGCGGGTGTTGTCCGTCAGGAGCAAACATTTCAACAGGGCCTGGAGGCTCTGAATCCGGCAGCGGACGACTTCATTCCACAGGTTGTCAGTCTCATCCTGAGATCCGCTCGTGCGGCTCGGGCAAGTGACGTGCACCTGATGCCTCAGCCTTCGGCTCTGGTGATGCAATGGCGCATCGATGGAGTGTTGCAGACGATTGCGGCATTCGATCGCGACCTGGCCCCGAGGATTATCGCGCGGCTCAAAGTCATTTCGGGGCTGCTGACTTATCGGACCGATTTGCCGCAGGAGGGGCGAGTGGCTCGGGAATACAGCGAAGAAGAAGTCCGCGTGACAACATTCCCTTCACTGTATGGCGAGAAGGCCGCCATCCGGTTGTTCGCAGAAAGTGATTCTCTGCAAAGACTGTCACAGCTTGGCTTGCAGGCAGAGATCGAAGCAAGACTGAGCCTGGAACTCAATGCCACCGCCGGAGTCATTCTTCTGACGGGACCGTCAGGAAGCGGCAAGACGACCACGGCCTATGCGTGTCTGCGAGACATCCTCAGCGTCAGCCGGGGGACTCGCTGCCTGATGACGCTGGAAGATCCAATCGAAGTTGCAATCGACGGAGTCACGCAGTCTCAGGTTCGGCCCGCGGCAGGATTTGATCTGACCACCGGAGTTCGTTCGCTGATGCGGCAGGACCCGGACGTGATTCTGGTCGGGGAGATTCGTGATCCCGCGACGGCGGAGGCCACCTTCCAGGCGGCTCTGACCGGGCACCTTGTCATCACAACATTCCATGCAGGAAGTTCCGTGGAAGCCGTGGCCAGACTGCAGGAGATGCAGTTGGAGCCTTATTTGATCCGGAGTGCACTGAAACTGGTCGTCTGCCAGCGACTGCTGCGACGGTGCTGTCCGGCGTGCGGGAGTTCCGCTGGATTTGAGAAAACCGCAGAATTGCCAGACAAACAACGTCCCGTTTCGCCTCCTTCCACTTCGTGCTCGACCTGCGGATCTTCGGGATACTTCGGCCGTCTGGTGCTTGCGGAAATGCTGGATCCGGACATCCCGGAGATCGCTCGAGCACTCCTGAAACAAACGGATTCCAGGGACCTTGGGTCGCTGGCAGAATCGTGCGGAATGAAGACACTCCGTCAGGTGGCAGCAGACGCTGTCTCCGGCGGACTGACATCCCATGCTGAAGTGCTTCGAGTCCTTGGGAGCGGCGCGTTCACTTAGAGTTCGTCGCTCGAAGAATTCGCGTAGTGTCCGGGATCTGATACCTGATTGGTCAGCCGTAGCTGAGTTGCAACATCTTGTGAGGCCATCATCGTTATGACATTGCGTCTGGGAGATCTGCAGGAGCTGGCGGATGAGATTCGCCATCTGGTCGATGCGGGATTGCCGCTCGAGCAGACTCTTTCTGCAGCGGGTGCCGGACGCGGAGATCGGCTGAAGGAAGTTGCCACAACGATCGAAAATCGACTGCAGCAGGGCGAGTCGCTGGAGAACATTCTGCAGGATCCCTCACTGCGTGTTCCAAGAATGCTGGCAGCTGCTGTCAGTGCCGGAATTCATTCGGGCAATCTTGAACTGACGACAGAACTGATGGGTGACTATGCCGCAGACGTGGTGCAGTTGCGAACTCGTCTGCTTCAGGCCGCGGCCTATCCGTTCACGATTGTCGGTGTCGCCTCTGCACTGATAATGCTGGTGGTTCAGCACTTTCTGGAGGCGTATCGTGACTCGCTGCAACAGATGAGACTCACGGTCACGCCGATTCTGGCGACTTTCCTTGAATGGAATTATCGTGCACCGTGGTGGGTTCTGCTGCTTCCACTTTTGATGGTAGGTGTGTTCTTCTTCTGGTTCATTTCAGGCCGAGCCGGATCGCTGTCATTTCGCGGTCCTGAACGGCTGCTGCTGTTGATTCCAGGTGTTGCCGCGCTGATTCGTGATCTCCAGAACTATACGGTCACTCGAATGCTGAGCCTGCTGACAGGCCGCGGGGTCGGACTTCCGGAAGCGTTGATTCTGGCAGGAAGTGTGTCGGGCCGGCGATCTTATGAACAGGGCTGCGGCGAGATGGCGGCGCTGATTCGATCGGGAACACTGCCCGACAGCAAGGACTCGGCCATGATCAACGCCTCCGGGAAACTTCCGCCTTTGCTGCGTACGGGACTCAAGCAGGTCAGCCTCGACGAGAATCGAATGAAGCACCGACTTCAGGCGATCGCAGATTTTTATCGCCAGCGGTTTGATCGCAACATGCTGTGGGTCAAACTCATTATGCCTGTCGCCATGTTCATTGTTGTGGCGGGCACCTGCACTCTTGGCTATGCACTTCTGGTGTTCTGGCCCGTGACAGAGCTTTATCACAGGCTCGGTGAACTGGGGGTCAACTGAATGCCAACATTTCGATACAAGGCCGCACTTTCAACCGGTGTCCCGGTTTACGGAGTCTTCGACGCGGACAATCAGGCAGGTCTTGAAGCCTACCTTCTGACACGCGGCCTTCGGTTGCTGGAAGCGAACGAGTTGTCCATTGATGCGAACGTCATGCGTACCGCCGAGATTCCCCGACTGACACAGCTTCGTGTCGGTGAGCGAATTCGCGAAGCGCTGCTGACTGGAATGCCTCTGCACCTGGCCGTTCGTGCGATCGCCCAGGAACCGCTTGAGCATCCGTTGTTGATGCTGATGCCGTGGATCGCAGGCTTTGGCATTTATGTCAGCCTGATCATGACGTTGCTTTGGCTCATGATCCCGTCGTTTCCGCCTGCTCTTGCGGTTTCACCTGTCGTCATCACGCTGACTCTGCTGCTTGTTCACCGATGGATGATCCAACAGCTTGATCGAAGACCCCGATCTGTCCTGCTGTCGATCGCGGATCAGATGGAACGAGGACAGATCCAGCTGGAAAATCAGCCGCAGATCCTTCCGGGTGAACTCAGCGTTGTTCAGAACTCGAATCTTCCGTCGGAAGTACGAGCCATCACAATGGCCGAACTGGTCCCTCAGGTTGCTGCCATTCGCATTGTTCGTCACCGGATCGCGTCGCGGCTTTTGGCACCGTTGTTGATTTCCAGCCTGTTGTTTTCCGGTGTTTACGTTTTCTTTCTCGTCGCCATCCCAAACTTTCGTCGTTCGTTCCTTGATTTTGGCATCGACCTTCCATGGATTACGGATCAGGTGCTGTCCTTCAGCTGGGTCCTGGAACTCATGGGAGTTGCCGGGCTGCTGGCGTTTGTTGGCATTCTCGCAGCGATCCTGTCAGGTCTTTATCTGGTCATCACAAGAGATTCGTTCCAGTCGTACGTTCAGGGCGTGCCGTTCCTCGGCACCGCAATCCGATGGGCGATGCAGGCACGAATCGCCAGAGTTCTCTCCGTGCTGATTCGCAATCATGCTGACCCTCAGCAATCGCTGATCGTGGCAACCGCATCCAGTGGCCTGAGTGACGTTGCTGATGCGGGGAAGCGATTGAGTGACGGACTGTCGGATCCTGACCAATGGCGACCGGGTCCGGCATTGTCCGGCCTTCCGTTGTCGCTGATGATCCGGCTGACGGATAACCGCTGCACCGAAGAGACTCGCCAGGAAACAGCTCAGGTCTTTTCCGGAATTGCATCTGCCCTGGAAGCCGCCTGCATGGGCCAGGGGGCATTCATTGGGCTGTTCATTGAGATGTTCTTCATCTTCTTTAGTGGCCTTGTGATCTCATTAGTTGTGATCAGTTTGTTTCTTCCACTCATCAAGCTCCTGAATGATCTTTCTGTCATCACGGGGTGGTGGCTATGAGTTACGTTCAGCGATGGCTTTTTCTGACTCACAAGGCAGAGCCGCTGCGGCAGACATCGCTGCTGATGCTGCTGGCGGGCTCACTGGGACATGGTGATTCTCTTCTGCAGGGGCTGAGGGCCTACGAGAGCGAAAATGATGGCGAATGGGCAGGCAAGATTGCGCTGCTTCGAACACTTCTGGAAACGGGACATCCCCTGTCCACGGCCGTCACGATGGTTGGCGAACTTCTGCCGGAGCAGACCGTAACGGCCATCAGGATTGGGGAAAAAACAGGTTGTCTTCCGGCGGTCCTTCTGGATGAAGCAAAACGCGTCTCAGAGGACATTCCCCAGGACCAGGGGACCGGGATCTCGTTCGAGTCACTGCTGCTTTGGGGGGCAATGCTTGGCTCCGTGCTGGTCAGTCTCGTGAGTTTCCTGATGATCTTTATCGTGCCAAAGATGAAGGAGATCTTCCTTGGATTTGGTACTGAACTCCCCGGTCCCATGGTCCTTTTGATCAGTATCTCCGATCTGCTGTCGCGGCATGCCTATGTGTATGCACTTCCAGCCGTCGCGCTGTGTGTCTACGGAAGCCGACTGCTTTACAAGGGATCGCGAAAGCGGCTCATACATGGCTACTATTCCTTCGAACAGTTCTTTCCCAGGTTATGGGTTCCGGGACTGTTACGGATGATGAGTCTGAGCGTTGCCACCGAACAGCCAATCTCCATTGCGCTCGATGCGACTATGCAGGACATGCCGGAAGGGCGTGCGGCGGAGAAGTTCAGTGCACTTCGTCATCGTATCCATCAGGGCGAAGATCCAGTCGTCGCACTGGGACAAACGAACCTGCTGTCTCAGCGTGAGATGCTGTTTCTTCATTCGGCACTTCGATCACATCATCTTGACTGGGCGCTCAGGCATCTGGCATCGGAAATGGACCGACGACGCAATCGCTGGCGACGACTGATTCCGGAGATGATTGGGCCGGTTGCTGTCGTGGCTGTTGGAGTCATTGTGTTGTTCATCTGTATCGCCTTCTTCACTCCAATGATCCAGCTGCTTAACCAGCTGTCCTGACAAACCAGCGTCTCAGTTGTTTCCCTGACTTTTTCATTCCGCGTCTTCTCCTTCTCTATGCGACACGACTCACCCAATCAGATTCAGCGAGCAACTCAGCGGCGCGGTATCCTGATGACCGAGGCTCTCGTCGCGGCCGTTCTCACCAGCGTCCTCCTGGCTCTGCTGGTGCCATCGCTGACAGCGATTCGCAGACAGAGGGAACGACAGCGATTTGAAACTCTGGCGCTGGTTGAGATCAACAACCAGGCAGACTCTCTGACCGGGACGAGTTCCAGTCCGGCTCAGCTTTCCACGTGGTTTCAGGCTCGCTATCCCGACGCCCGAATCTCCCTGGAGCCGCTTGACCAGGCAACGAACTCGCTTGGCATTCCAGGCATACGAATCACAATCGCCCGCAGCGGGGAAATGAACGGCACCGATCAAAAGGTCAGCCTCGTGGTGTGGCATCCGTCAACAGGAGCTCAGCCATGAAGGCGGTACGTCGCTCTGGCAGTTCTGCCTGCTGCAGAGAACCTTGGATTGACCGCAAAGGCTCCATGTTTCCGACGGTCATCGTCTACATGACGATCGTGTCGGTAATGCTTGGGCTTTGTGGATTCTCACTGCATTCGATGCTTCGAGCGGATCGAACAGACCGGCAGGCGATGCTGTTGCTGGCAACACTTGGGCGAACCGATTCACAGCTTCGGGCAGACAATGACGTTGCCACTTTGCAAGCCGTCACAGCAACAGACATTCGCTTCGGTACAGCCGATGCGAGCGTCATTCACTGGGTTGCCGACCGAGGCATGCTGGTCCGTACGGAATCCAAAGGCGAACAGGTTCAGCATCGTGAGAGGTTCGTGTTCCCGGCCGGAACGACGTTGTCGTTTCGAACCGAACTGCCAGGCTCATTAGTTCTGCAAGTCGAAGAACCATCGGCTTTTGTTGCCTATCCCACAGCTGGTGGCGGAGGTGCTCAGTCTGGAAAACCACTACCAAAGGTTCCGGACGGAGCGGGTCGACGACCACCAGTCGAGATCCGAATGAAGACCGCCGTTCCACCGACGGGAGGTGCCGGATGAACATGACGAAAGAACATCCTGCCTCAGGTTCCCGTCGGTCGACTAATCAGCATGAAGGTCGCAAGGGCGGAGTCATCGTTGTCGTGCTTGCTGCCCTGGTCATCGTCTCCACACTTTGGGTCGCATGGACTCAACGAACAATGTCCGACCGGCGGCAGATTCGCGAGGTTGTCTTGCAACGTCAGACCGAAAGACTGGCTGAAGCCGGGGTACTGATGGCTCGGCAGGCGATTCAGAAGGATGCTGCCTGGACCGGGACGCAGGTCGTTGTACCAGCAGGCGTGATTCATAAGACAAATTCCGGTGAGCTGGCGATTTCCGTACAGAACGGCCTGATCACTGTCGTCGCAAAATATCCGTCTCAGGAAGAAATTCCCTACAAGGTGACTCGAACAGGAACTGTCGCACCATGAAATATTTCCTCTCGCAACCTCATGTTTCCGTGTGGCGAAAAGTGTTTCGTCGAGGATTCACGCTGATCGAACTGCTGGTCGTAATCGCCATCATCGCGATTCTGGTAGCACTGCTGCTTCCGGCCGTGCAGCAGGCGAGAGAAGCCGCCCGAAGAACGCAGTGCAAGAACAATCTGGTTCAGCTCGGCATTGCTCTTCACAACTACGATATGTGTTTTGAAATGCTGCCACCGGGCGTCGTCAATCCGACGGGCCCGATTCGAAATGTGGAAGAAGGTTATCACATGGGCTGGGCCGTTCAGATCCTGCCGATGATGGAACAATCCAATCTTTTCCAGGCGATGAACTTCAACGAGGGCGCTTATGCCGGTGTGAATTCCGCAACACGCTCGACGAATCTGCCCACTTTGCTGTGCCCGTCTGACTGGGAAAGCAAAACACAGACCGCGGGTGGGATGAACGTAGGATTGGCCAATTATGCAGGATGCTACGGTGGCGAAGATGTCCCGATCGACATGAATGGCACCGGGCTGCTCTTCCTGAACAGCAGCATCGGTTACCGACAGATCCGCGACGGTGCATCCAATACGATGATCGTTGGTGAAAAGATCAACGTGAAGGGCACTGTGGAACTTGGCTGGGTCTCCGGAACTCGGTCCTCGCTTCGCAATACGGGTGTTCCGATCAACCACGGCTGGGACCTGGGAGGACCAGCAGCACGCAATACAGGCGGCCCAAAGACTCCATTGCCGGCCCCTTCTGACACAGCAACAAGCGGATTCAGCAGCTACCACACCGGCGGATGTCAGTGTCTTCTGGCCGATGGATCCGTACGGTTTCTCAGCGAGAACATCGATCCGAAGATTTACTCGCTCATTGGTCAACGGGAAGACATGCAGTTCATCGGAGAATTCTAATGCGACCGCTGCCTTCAACCTGGCGGCGGTCCTCAGGATTCACAATGGTGGAACTGCTGGTCGTGATGGCAATCACTGTCGTCCTGTTGGGACTTCTCCTCCCTGCCGTGTCTAAAGCACGAGAAGTCGCTCGAAAAACCCAGTGCCAAAACAATCTGGCTCAACTTGGTATCGCCCTGCACACCTATGAAGCCAGCCACGGATGTCTGCCGCCTGGTGTTGTCAATTCCGGCGGACCAATCCGCAACCTGGAAGAGGGATACCATATGAGCTGGGTTGTCCAGCTGCTTCCGTTGATTGACCAGGTCGCTCTCTATGAACGGATGGACTTTGATGAAAGTGCTTATTCGGCCCGGAATGCAGTGCCGCGTTCATTGATTTTGAAAGCAATCCTGTGCCCTTCGGACTCGACCAGCTTGCTGCGGACAGGCTCGGTCGACGTTGCCGTAACCAATTATGCAGCCTGCTTCGGTGGAGAAGACGTACCGATCGATCACCAGAATTCCGGTCTCCTGTTTATGAACAGCAGCATCACGTTTGCTCAAATCAGGGACGGTGCTTCGAACACAATCCTTGCTGGTGAAAAAGTTGTTGTCGCGGAAACAAAGGACCTTGGCTGGATGTCCGGAACGCGTGCGACGCTCCGAAATACCAGTGTCCGGATGAATTGGGGCTGGGATCGCCCTAAAGCAAACGGTAGTGCTGGCGCGCTTCAGGCTCCTTCCGATACTGCGACGAGTGGCTTTAGCAGCAACCACAGTGATGTCTGCAACTTCTTGCTCGCAGATGGGGCAGT
>JAEUII010000331.1 GCA_016795145.1 Planctomycetaceae bacterium | reverse complement strand
CCAGTTCTAGACTTCTCGTAGATGAAGATCGAGTCGGCAAGTTCAATGAAGGAACTTAGCGAATCGCCGCCTCGTTTATCGACCGTATCGAGTTCAAGCATAGGCTAGTGAAACCCCAAGATCTGCTCAACGATTTGCTCCCTCTGCGACTCTGACACCCACCAGCCGCAAGGAATACTAATGGATCGCTTTGAGAATGCTGTTACGCCCGGCAAGTCGCAATTCTGCTGCCCAAAGCAACTATAGATATCATTTCGAACATGAACCTTGGACGCCTGAATCCCCCGCTCCGCCAGATAACGCTGAAGGCGGTCGCGCTCGTCGCAGAGAAACGTGTAAACCCAGTATGCTGACGCAGAACGGTCTGGTCGTGATAGCACATCAACCCCGCTTATTTGTCTTAGTGCGTCGTCATAGAATCTACCGTTGTCCTGCCATCGCGCAAGTCGATCTTCCATAGAGGCGAACTGGGCAATCCCTACAGTTGCGGCCACCTGGTTCATATAACAGTTCCAGCCAGCATCGCAGATATCTGACTCAGGATTTATTTCCCCGTCAGACAGACGGAACGTCGGCTGATGTATTCCGTATCGGCGGAGCCATCGACACTGCTCAAAGATTCGTGGATCCCGACATGCGATGGCCGCGCCTTCAATTGTCGTCATGTGTCGATTAGGATAGAATGAAAAAACGACAAAGTCGCCCCCCGTATTGCCAATTCTGCTACCCTCGTACATGGCACCGAAAGCTTCCGATGCGTCCTCAACCACGGATACTCCACTGGCTTTTGCGATCTCATACACAGGCTTTAAGTCGACGGGGTTTCCTGCCCAATGACTTACCAGAATTGCCTTCGTCTTTCCGTTGATCAAACGCACCAGCGATTCAGGATCAATCGAGCCGCTGCGCGGATCACAGTCGCACCACCTGATCTTTGCGAACAAATTGCCAACTGGAGCATTTGCTGCCACACATGCCAACGGCGAGGCTATCACTTCGTCGCCCGGACGAACGCCGGCAAGATAAAGACACATGGTAAGACTGCCAGACATTTCTCCCGTTGCAAGTACCAGCGGGTTACCCACGAAGCTGCGAAGTTTGTCTTCAAACTCCAGAACGTACTCCCCGGCAGCTAGCCTCCCGGTTTGCAGCACTTTCTCGACACGGCTGCCGACGCCAGGTTCAACGGCAACATGGTACAGCGGCACTACCATAGAACGACCCGGCTCTCCACGAAACTACCACCCACTGCGGACAATTTCCACGATCCGTTCGCGGTCTTCGGACGTTACCCACCATCCGCAGGGGATGTGCAGCAGACGATCATACGCCTTGTTCAAAATGGGTAGTTCGATCCGAAAATCATTGAGGTACTCATGAGCGTCGCTTCGCTTGTGCAGAACGGAAGCGACTACACCTCTCTCGTGCAGCTTCTGAACCAGACCTTCGCGATTGTCGACAAGCATGGTGTATAACCAGTAGGACGGCTCGCTCCCCTCATAGTAGTTTAGTAATTCAATCCCTGGTATTCCAGAAAGGGCAACATCGAAGAATCGGCCATTTGAAACGTGCTTCTCAATGACGTCCTTGACATCGATTAATTGACAGAGTCCAACAGCCGCATTCACATTGTTCATATGGTACTTGTACCCCTGGAACCGGATGTTGTTCTGAAGCCGATTGTGATTCTTGTCAATACCAAACCAGCGAATCAGCTTTCCCTTCTCGTACAGTTCCGGGTCTGAGACCTGAAGTATGCCGCCATCAATTGTCGTAATGTGTTTGATTGCCTGAAACGAGAACGCTGTCAATGGAAAATGCGTACCAGAACGCTTACCGTTGAAACGTGAACCTAGTGAATGTGCTGCGTCATGGATGACGGGAATTCCACTGTCCTCAGAGATCTGACGGATCCGATCTACATCCACTGGGATGCCAGCGTAGTCAACAACCATGATGGCCTTTGTAGAAGAGGTCAAGCTGTTGCGAATAGAGTCTGGAGAGATATTCATCGTCTTAGGATCGATATCTGCATACCGGATTCGGCCGCCGGCCATTTTGATAGCAACGTTCGTTGGTTCCGCCGTCAGCGCTGTTGAAATGACTTCATCGCCGTCACTCACCCCAGCAAGGATCAGGGCAATGTGAAGAGCGGCAGTGCCCGAGTTGAGGCTCAGTGACGAACCGCCCTCAACGAATTCCTCGAACCTCCGCTCAAACTCCTCTACGGTATCTCCCTGTGCCACATACCCGCTGTATAGCACTTCCTCAAGAACGGGCATAAGAACGTGACGTGGCGGAATGCGAGTCTTAACAAGCGGGATCATCAAGCCACCTTCAATACGCACTTAACGGGCAAAGCGGGACACTGACAGAAGGATCGACTCAATCCCACTCCCGGAGTTCCTTCTGCACGTAGTCCAGAGTGAGTAGCAAGTCTTTTAGCTCTTCTACTGAAAGCTGGCGAGTGTTGTTTGAGTTGTACTCATGCTCGGAAAGGGATGGACCATCGGTTTGTATATATTTGCTGTAGTTCAGGTCACGCATGTCTGCAGGAACTCGATAGTAGTCACCAAGATCTTCCGCCTTCGACATCTCTTCTTTTCCGCAAAGCGATTCATACATTTTCTCGCCATGCCGTGGTCCGATGATTCGAGTCTCCACATTAGAGCCGAACAGCTCTTTGAGCGCCGTTGCGAGAGTCAGGATTGTCGCAGCGGGGGATTTCTGTACGAAGATATCTCCAGGTTTCGCGTTCCTAAAAGCAAACAGAACGAGGTTTACAGAATCCTCGAGGGACATCATGAATCTTGTCATGCGGGGGTCTGTGACCGTCAATGGCTTCCCTTCTTTGATCTGCCTGATGAAGAGCGGAATGATGGAGCCACGGGAACACATGACATTGCCATACCGGGTTGCACAGATCACCCGCTGATTGGATGAAAGACGAGGATCCCTTGCCTTAGAGATGGCAAGCTTCTCCATGATTGCCTTTGTCATCCCCATGGTATTGATTGGGTAAACAGCTTTATCTGTGCTCAGGACTACAGTCCTCTGAACATTGTTACGAGCCGCTGCTTCCAGCACATTCTCTGACCCAAGGATATTCGTCTGCACTGCCTGGATCGGGTAGAACTCACATGAAGGCACCTGCTTGAGGGCGGCTGCCTGGAACAAGAAATCGACACCCATCATTGCGTTATTGATACACTCAAAATCCCGGACATCTCCAATTATGAAGTTGACCTTTCGGCTGTTCAGCTGGATGCGCATGTCCTCCTGTTTCTTCTCATCACGGCTGAAGACTCGAATCTCTTTGAGATCCGAATTCAAAAAGTGCTGCAAAATTGCGTTACCGAACGAACCGGTTCCGCCAACAATCATCAAAACCCTATCAGTAAACATCTTGCTCGCTCTCTGAGCTGAACTTCAGAACTTGCTTCGCAGTTTCAGCATTAGCGCTGATGCAGCAAAGCGACGCGTATGACACCTGATGATTGACGTTTTCCCCCAATCGCAGCCACGACAATTTCCGAGGAAATTGCCAGTATCAATATCCGCGGACGGATTTTTCCGTCATGTTGCTCCCCGTGAACATTACCGAGCCTCGCTCGCGTTCGCCAGAGACTCCTTTTGGCTGAAATAGTCGCCGATCCTCCAAAGTTCTCTCACGTTGACCCCTTGCCTGATAGCCAGTTGCCGATAGGTCTCAAAGGACTTCTGAAGATCAAAACCGGAATCCATCAGATGGCGAATTCCAGCTGCAACATCCTGATAACGCGACAGAAGCAATTCGTTCACACATGGAACCGGTATGTGAACAAGATCCCTCAGTTTACAGAGCGATTTCCGATTGCCGTAGCAGGGATAACACTCACACTTCGGTACCGAGAAATAGAACGGAGTATCCCCCGCGGTACAGTCTCCCCAGTAGCTTCCGGAAAGCGCTAGCCATGGCGTACCGAGGCTTGGGGCGAGAAAAGAGAAACCAGTGTGCGGGGCTAGGAAAATGTCGGAACTAGCGATAAGGGCCAGCTGCTTCTCTAGCCCCACATCAAAACAATACTTCAAGCGTGGAACGTCACGGGAAAGTTTCTCGATTTGCCGATTTCGCGACTGTGCAAGCCGAAATCCAAACCGGCTTTTTACAGACAGCCCCGTAAGAAGAAACGAGGCATCCGGAAACTCTTCAGCGATTCGGCAGAGCAGCGCTCGCCATGTGCGGATTGATGGAAATCCGGAAAACGGAGCTGAACCATTCAGCAAAACACTGATGACCGGCGACGCTTTGCTGTCGCGAAACTCAGAGGCCCATGCCAGTGACGAATCTGGCAGCTTCATGCGAATCCTGGCATGCCCCGCACAGGGCAATGCACAACCGGAAATGAGCTTTCCATCATCGTATTGCGAACCCAGGCGAGCACGCAAATGCCGCTGTAAGCGATGATTCGCCTCCAGCAAGTTCGCTCCATACCACAATTCGGGGCGATTTCCGAGGCGAACCGGATAGACAACATGGTCCCATTCCGAAGGTATCTGCCTTAACTGCGGCTCAAGATTCTGGTCACAATCAATCTGGTAGGAAGTGTCAATCCAGGGACAGTATCGCACAAGATCAGACGACCCCGCTTTGCACAGGATCACCGAAACACTGCAATCCGGGTTTGCTGTCTTGTAGTTGTTTGCCGCTTCGATTGCTTCAACCAGATGGCCAAATGCACCGTGATAGACCCAGGCAATCAGTATTCTCTTCATGACACACTCTCGAAAGACATCTGTAGCAGGATACAGAAATGCAAGACGAAAAACTCGCATTAACTGTGAAGAACACAGTGAAGCTTGGCGAACGCCTGAAGCACATCGGCGCTGGCGTCTCTAGCAGCATTCGTTGCCGCACAGTGTTTCCAGACGAATGGGAGCCGCGATCGTCGAGGATTCGAGGATGCGCCGGGAAGCCATCGGAACTTGGCGAGCTTATCGACAATCAGCCATTGCCACAAGTTCTGAAGCTTCCTTAATAACCTCAGCCGCGTGATCCACAAATTCACGTGGCGGCTGAACATTTGCGGCTACAGCCCGAATTCGATGTGGTGAGTTAGTAAGTCGTTCAATGATGGACGCAAGCCTGGAGGAATCCTTCATCGGGAACAACCAGCCGTTGTGGCCGTCCTGAATCATTGTAGAGATGCCACCAAAATCGGCGCCGATAACGGGAACTCCAAACAGAAATGCCTCGCTGATGACAAACGGGCAGTTGTCAAACCACTCAGATGGTACAACCAGGACATCCATGGAGCCATAAACACTACTGAGTTCCTGACGGGAGAAACCACCGCGTAATCGCACCCGGCAATCATCCTGAGCGATTTGCTTCACTGCCTCAACGGAACTGACATCTCCGTATCGAGGATCTCCCCAGAAGTGCAGTTCGCAATCAAGGGTCGCGTTGATCTTGCGCCAACTGTCTATCAAAGTCTCTACACCCTTCTGTGCGCAAAGTCGTCCGACAAAACCGAAACGAACGGGGTTCGTCGGGGTGGTTGCGGGCGAGGGGCGGTGAATGCGGGCGTCAGACGAATCGAAGCCCGGTGGAGAAAACAGAATCTTTGGGTCACCGATGCCATTCTCGAGGAGCAATTGTCTGGCAGCCTCACTGTGTGCCACAAACACATCAACCGATGCTTGAATCTCATGCCAGCGATCGCGATACGCTCCTACGAGGCTTGGAATCTTCAGGCATGTGGAGACTCGATTCTCACTCAAAAAGCGATCCAATCTTGCTGGTCTTAGAAACCGCGAGATCGTCGAAACTAGCCATGGAGCGCCGAGGGAACGCAGGATGCAATCACTGCATCGCGATTCCGTGACGGCCTCCATACAGCCTTCCCCCTTCCAGTTGATTCTAGGCCCCTTCGGACAGACTTGATCCGGATGAATAAGTGTCCAGATCACGGGCACGCCCCGGCTCTTCGCAATAACTTCTACATCCCCCATCACCGCCGGACTTCGCCCAACGACCATGACTACATCCGGCTTGACACGCTCGAAAATCTCAATCCAGACGGCGTGGCGCGCTTTGTCTGTTCGACCATAATGATCCGAGATCTCAGCCATGGCTGGATTCCGGACCACCCGAAAAACGTCAACGCCTTCTACCGTTAAGGTTTCAGTTCCCCATTTCTGCGAATCAGCCAGAGGTATGGTGCAATCCCCGCCACAGGCGACTGTGGCGTTGTGGCCAGTCTTTTGTAGTTGCGTTGCCAGAAGCTTTATGTAGACCTCTGTCCCCGCTGTATACTGTGGAAAATAGCTTGTTCCCGCAATCAGCATGTGCATACAGATACATCACCCTCTCATTGCCGGATTCGCTTCAGCGATATCCAGCCATACCGGCCAGGAAGTCTCGAGTTGTCAGTCCAAATCGTCTCCAGAGCTGGAACGCAGTATGCGGTTGGCGCTGTCGCGTCGCCAATCGAAGCAGTTTTCTGGCGGTATTACGTCGAAGTCGGGATCTTGCTGAGGCACGTGCTGCTTCGTCCAGTGGGCAATGAACCGAATTGAGCGCGTCGCTGATGATGCAGAACTCGCCCTGAATGTAGTCGATCTCGGAAAGTCGGGCTGAGAAAGCTTGGCCTTCATGCCGCCGCCACCAAATCAGTGCCGGCTGAATCAATACTGTGTCCCAAAGTGCCCCTAGGCGAAACCAGAGGTCGATATCGCTGGCGACGCCACACATTCGATACCCGCCAATCTCAAGAAACCTTTCCCTCTCAATGATCGCCCCGGAAGGACCGGCAGACATACAGCCTGCACCAAGAAACTGTCGGGAATAAGCCTCACGGGGGCTAAGGCATTGTGGGTAGGGAATTACGTCGTCACGCAGGGAATGGCAAATCGCATGCGACGCAGTCGGGAATGAGGAGATTGCCTCATACATAATTGATAGACTGTACGGATAGATAAGATCATCAGAGTCAAGATACTTGATGTACTTCCCTGCTGCGTACGAAACGGCCTTGTTTCGGTTCTGGAACTGCCCAAGATTCCGCTCGTTCTTGTAAATTCGGCATCTTGAATCACCAGAAATGGCCGTTCTTGCAATCTCATAGGAGTCGTCAGTTGATGCGTCGTCAACCACAATCAGTTCAAAGTCAGTAAATGCCGATCGAAGCACACTTTGAATGGCAACAGTTACGTACTTTGAGCGGTTATATACTGTAACAAGCACTGAGATAGGTGGTGTTGAACTCACGGTTGTGACTTCTTTGCCGGGCGAGAAATCGTCAGCGACTTCCGCGACGTATGTCTAAGATCGCAGACTTATGGAATCTGCGTTCATGCTCCAGTGTCACTGGACACAGAGAATTGACCTGATGTGTTGAAGCATGCTCGTACCGATGACATTCCAGTCGTAGCTTTGTTCCACAAGTCGGCGGGCATTGGCCGAAACTCGGGAATACTCCTCAGGCTGCTGGATCAGCCTCAGGACACTGGAAGCGAATTTTTCAGGCAGATCCTCAATCACAAGATGTTCCCCATCAGTCAGCTTTATCCCCTCGCAACCCACAGAGGTGGAAACAATCGGGTTCCCAAAACTCATCGCCTCAAGAATCTTCAATCGAGTCCCGCTTCCGATCTGTACTGGACAAATTGCAACACCCGCATCGCGATAATACGGGGCCAGAGCCGCAACTCGCCCAGTGAACTTAAGCGACGGGTCCTGCCGGAGATGGTTCAATCGTTGATTGCCGGGATCGTTTCCGACGACCAGAAGTTTGACATCAGGAATTGCCTGCCGGATCTTCGGCCATACCAGTTCATAAAACCAAAGAAGTCCCCCAATGTTCGCCTCTGTGGTCAGGCTCGCACAGAAAATCAACCTCGTCAAGCATGAATGGTGAACATGGGAGACAAATGCAGACGCTGAAGTGTCGACGCCGTTTGGCACAACAAATCCGGGAAGCCGTCCACCATTAGCTGCCTGCAGCAGATCTCGGTCTTCGCTGCTACACGCAAAGCTGTAATTCGCCCATCGATACAGCTGGGACTCTTTCCGGTAAATCCGATCAGAGTCGGCACTTCCTTTTGTTGGTCCGACAGTGACACCATTTATGCGGTTCTGAAGGCAATAGTTGACATTGTGCATGTCCACGATCACCGGAACATCGGGAACTCGTTTTCTGGCCAGACGCCCGCAAAGCATGGATTCGAGTTCAGTTATCAATACCAGATCCGGTTTTGCAGACATTAGCGAACTTGCAACTGCCGAGCGTAATGCAATAGCGAGAGAGTTCACCGGTTCAGAGAATGACCTTGATTCTCCGAGGGTGACAAGCTTATCAGCCACTCTTCGGATCCAACCGCGACGATGCGAGCGATACGGAACACATGTGACCTTTATAGAATGCTCATAGTGAGACAGAGCATCTGCGAGGTCAGTTCCACTACAGCCGTCCTCGGCGGGAATCAATATCTCCAGACTGAATTCTCTAAGCAGCTGCCGTGCCAGCTGAAATGCTCTTATGGCTCCACCCGAATGGAGCGGGAATGGAACCCAGGGAATAACGAACAAAGCACTTTTTGATTTCTTGCCGACTGAATTCACTACGTCGCTCAATTTTATTAAATGCACCGTTGAACTAACTGAGATCAGATCGCATCGCGTGGTCTATTGCTTCGCATTAGACATGATTGACCTCGCTGTAGATCGAAGCCACGAAGGGCAACTGAGTCTGGCAACAGCTCTTAGAATTCCGGGCATCAAGCGGATCGAAGGATCGACCATGAAGGCATGTCGAAGCAGCTTCCATGCCAGATTCGGAGCTCGATACACCAATTCTGAAGACCTCTGAACCAGACTCATTGCACATTTTCGTCTGAATTTTCGGTAAACCGCCGTTGCTTCCCTCTCGCGTGCGGCGGCAAGGACCTTCCTGAGCAGTTCCAATCCTTTTTCATGATCTCGCTGTGTGATGTCACCTCCGTAGCTGCACATCGTGACAAGGGCCTCAACGGATTCACTGTCAACTGCTGTTCCTATGTAGCTTCGAATCAATGTGGCAGATACTCCACAGAACATTTCAAGTCCTTTGTTCCAGTTGGCGGTCACAGACGAGATATGAAGACGCACCTGAGCTAGAGTCTCCGAAATGTTCACCAGCTTATGGTCATTCAGTAACCGGGACCATAGGTCGTAATCTTCGGGACCGCCGCGGAACTCTGTGTTGTATCCTCCAATGTTCTGAATTGCCGTTTTGCGAAACATCACCGTTGTGTGCCATAGGCAACATCCCAACAGACTGTGCAATCTCACGTCGTCAGCTGTCACAGGGAAGGTTGTGTCCGCGCTTTGGGAAAGCGTCCGTCCGTCGCTGCTGATAAATGTTACAGCGCTTCCAACGACTGTGACTTCAGGATGGTCCTGCATGAATGTGCATTGAAGCTCCAGGCGTTTGGGATCATAAACGTCATCGGCATCTGCCCGGGCAATCAACGCTGCCCTTGCAGCCTGAATACCGCGATTCAGTGATGCTGCGAGTCCTATGTTTTGCTCGTTTCGGATTACGCGAACTCGCTTGTCCTGACGCTGTAGTTCGTTAAGAATGTCGAAGGTATTGTCCTTGCTGCCATCCTCGACAATGATCAGTTCGAAATCACGCAACGACTGAGCAAGGAGGCTTTGAATGGAAGGCTGAAGATACTGTTCGGCATTGTAAGCCGCCATTACGACACTTACAGTGGGGCAAGCGCCGTGAACCATGGAAGCTGGATTCACCTTTTTTCGCCTTTCTTTGTCAGTCGGCGAGCGAGCTTTGCAAGGAGAAATGTAGGGCGTTTCATTAAAAGTTCCAGAATTCGACTAGCGGCAGTCAGCAATCGACCGTTTCGAACGGCAGCTGAAAGATTTGACCAGCAGAACTCTGCCACTTCTCTGCGGGCTGTCGGCCAAAGTGCCCTTCGAAACGACGCTTCGCTCGATGTGCCGGCGACTTCCCACAAAATGGCGGAAACGGCAGATGAATCAACATCTGCACATCGAAGTTGTGCCAATGCGCAATCAATGAACTCCTGCTCCCTGGATGCTTGATTCCCGCTACGACACTGTCTGGCCATATACAAAGAGGCAAGACACGAAACATAGGGCCGAAGGTGCAGAAACTGCTGCCCTGCAAGTCCGCCTTCACTAAACCACTTCTGCTCAAAAAGATCAGAATGCAACTTGATACGATCAATGTTCAGGGTCGCGTTCGAGCCATGCTCTCGATACTGCGTCCAGTTGCGGTCGCTGAAAAGAAGTCCTTCGCTCACGTTTAGAACCCGAAGCCACAGATCCCGATCCTCGGCACACCATAGGCTTTCATCCCATCCACCGGCCTGCTCGACTGCACTCTTGCGAAGTAGTGCCGCGGAAGGCGGGAACAGTGTTCTTTGGAGCATTGGGCCGAAAAGCAACTCCTTCTGCCAGGTGCCGGTGGGCCAGAGAGAAATGTCATTCGATGATCGGCGACCCGACTCATCAATGATGCACCACCTTCCGACAACTCCGCCCAGTTGCGGAAGATCTGACAGGGCGAATACGGCCTCAGAAACAGCCTCTGGCACCAGTATATCGTCGGCATCGAGGTGCCAGACGTACTCGCCTGCAGCCACACGGAGTGCCGTGTTTCTTGCCTTTGAAGGTCCGCCATTCTTTTGCGACAGTAGTTTGACACGTCTGTCACCCGAGGGCACCAACTCACGAGTTCTGTCGGTTGACCCATCATCAACAACAATGAGCTCAAGGGCTTCGAAACTCTGAGACAATACAGATGCAATCGAATCTCCGATAAATTCTGCGGCATTATACGCAGGCATGATTATCGAGACGATTGGTGATCGAGCCCCCACTCGATTCTCTTGAATTCCAGTCAAACAGGGTGGTCCTCGAATTGAGTCATTGACTTAAGATCACGGACGGCCTTTTGCTGACCGTTAAGCCTGGCCTCGAAAAGCAGCCTCTCCAGTCTTGGCATCGTTAGGCGACGACGCAACTTGCCGAGCAATGCACGTAGTCCTGCAGTCTCATGCAAAAGATCAGAGTCTCTATACAAATAGCTAAGAACGACACCTGAATAACTCTGACCTTCAACAAGCCGCAGAAGGTACGCCAGTTCAAGACGTCGGGGTGGAATGAGATGGACAAGGCGTAATTCAGGAAACAACCCAGTTGCCAATCCTAGTCCGTGAGACGTGCGTGCCATGTCTTCATCACCGCCCGATACAAGTGACATCCCGCTTCGGTCCAGCTTAAGACGAATCGGGTCACTTGTTGCAATTTCCACGTATCGGAGTGCTACACATCTGTGCAGACACATCCCCACACCCCACGGCGTGGTTCGCGAACTCCAGTCAAAATTCGACCAAACCTGTCTCGTGACCTGTCGTTCTGCCAGTCTTGGCCAAAGTGACCTGGTCCAGTCTTCGGGTGGAACGCTGAACTCAAGATCAATTGAGCCTCCAAAAGCTCCAATAAAGGGCCTTTCTCGGGAAATCTGGAGTGCGATCTCCAGGTAGTCTGGTGAAAGTACTGCATCATCGTCTACGAATACTAATAATGTTCCAACTGATTCCCTTATGCCTCGAAGACGAGCAGGGGTGAGACCGAGATTCGACTCGGCGATACATCTAGCGTTTGAAGGCAATACAGCCGAGAAGCGATCCAGCACGGCTGGGTCTGACGCGTTATCAATCACACACAATTCCCACTGGCTCGCCGCCAGGGTCTGACGCCGCAGACCATCGAGTGTTCGTGTAATCAGTTCATCGTCTGGATTGTGTGTACAGACAATGACACTTAGGTCAACCACGGTATGAAGCTCCATTAATTGCTACGCAGGGCATCACTCCATCATAAGTTGTGCTAAGAAATCCGCTGGAAATCCTCGCCGTATCAAAAGGAACATCGGACCACCAGAAGTGCGCAACTCGAGTAACTCTCTGATTCCAATGCCACGATGGACCATGACTCTGAATCCAATTCAGCAGCAAACGGTCTGATAGTCCAAGCAACCGCCTCCCTACATTCGAATTCACAATTCGTGCTGCTGCATCTTTCTGCCCAGCGTCACATACAGAAAGGTAGTTACGAAGAACGAATGCCTTCACTGCCGTTCTTGCTGCCCCAGACAACTTTCCCTTCGACTCCAAGAGCGAAACGATTGACTCAAGTGCCTGTATTCGTGACTCAATATGAGGCATCGTGTTGTGCGAATGCGAGATCTGCTCAGACGAATCAGTGCGACGAATATAGAA
>JAEUII010000321.1 GCA_016795145.1 Planctomycetaceae bacterium | reverse complement strand
CATTTCCAGCCTGACAATCCATTCGATGATGTGCGTGCCACTTCTGAATATGGAAGGCGAGCCGTTCGGGATCATCAACCTGGATACTCAGAATCCGATGAAGCGGTTCACGGAAGAAGATCTGGAACTGCTGCTCGCCGTCGCCAACCAGGCGGCTCATTCGTATGAAAACGTCCGACTACTTCAGAGCCATCTGGACAAGCAGAAGCAGGACAAGGAAATGAGGATTGCGAGTCAGGTGCAGCGAGCACTGCTGCCCGATTCGCTTCCTTCCGTGACTGGCTATCGATTCTATGCGTCCTACGACGCAGCTCAGGCAGTCGGTGGAGACTACTTTGACTGCTTCATGATTGGTGAAGACAAAGTCTGCATCTCCTTCGGTGACGTGGCGGGCAAGGGTGTCCCGGGTGCTCTGATCATGTCGCGAATGTCCAGCGTTGTTCAGAATACCATGAGCTTTACGGACGATGTGGCTCTGGCAATTCAGCGAATCAATTCTCACATGTGCCACAACATGGTCGAAGGACGATTCGTCACGTACATCCTGGGCGTCATCGATCTCAGGACAAACAGGATTACTCTGGCCAACGCTGGTCACATGTCGCCGCTGATCCGAAAGCCGGATGGCAGTGTGGATGAATTCGATGACTCCACGATCGGCATCCCGGTCGGCATCATGGACGGCTATCCGTACGAAGTCGTCGAACGCGAAATCGCCGCAGGCGAGATGTTCGTGCTGATCACCGACGGCGTCGATGAAGCCATGGACCCTGACGGCGGGCTGTACACGAAAGAGCGTGTGAGAGAATTTGTTCGCGATGGTTCGCCGGATCCGGAAGAACTGGGCCGAGCGCTCCTGAGCGATGTTCGTCGCCACGCCAACGGCCGAGCTCAGAACGACGACATCACCATCATGACCTTCGGCCGCCTCAGCTGACGCCGCCGCAGTCGGTTTCGAACGTCGTAGTGGAACTCGCCAGAGTTCCTGTACCCCGCTTTGTAATGGAACTCGCCAGAGTTCCTTGTGAGTCCTCACACATTGCATATCGTGCCGCTGGGCGGATGGAGCTTTGAATCAGGGATCTTTAGCAAGATCCACTACACGATCCCGCCACAATTCAGGGATTCCTCCACTACTCAACCACCACACCGAACCTTCAGCGCATCTCAGATGTCCTTCCCCACGTGACAGACGCAACCGACAACAAAAGGCGTCCCGCCGGTGGCATTTACCAGTCAAAACACAGCGATTATCATCTCTGAACAGCGCTTTACACGGTTTGAAACCGCTGATAAACTCCCGCCCGTCAGGCCGCCAAGGCTTGAAAACTACCCCGTGGTGTAATTGGTAGCACGACAGTTTCTGGCACTGTCAGTTGGGGTTCGAGTCCCTACGGGGTAATTCAGTACGTTCAAAAAGCCCTTCATCGCCGTCTGGTGGTGAAGGGCTTTTTCGTTGGCCTCTGCATGCCGCAGTATGCTCAATGGGGGCCCCGTTAGTTGACGGACACCGGTTCCTTGAGATCCCTGGCGATTCGGTGATCGTGACGCCAGAACAGGATTAGCAGAGCCAGAGTCACCGTCAGGGAAATGCTCCAGAATGCCAGTGCCTGCCATAGGGCAGCGATCTGCCGGCTGCGGGATGCTTCGACAACTCTTTTGTGTGTGTCGAGATAGTCATCCACATCATCCGGGAAGGATGCAAGTATGACGGACTCTTTGTCGAGCAGCTTCTTTTCTTCCGCCTCAAATTCATGCGTGGAAAAGACATTCATGTTGTCCAGTTCCCGAAGCCGCTTGCGTTCGTAGCCAACGCTGACCCAGCTTCCGAGTGGACCGGTCCATTCCGGCGCGGGAGGAATTGAGGTCACGGTGACGAACATCCACACTGTTGAGATGAGCGTGATCGTCATGGAACAGGACAGCCCAGCGATACCAATTCCGGATACAGGTTTTGGGCTCGAGATGTCGTTGGCAGGTGAGGATGCTATTTCGGGCTTGTCCAACGCGTTCCCCTCGAACTGAAGCACACTCGGGACATTATTGTCACAGCACGTGTGAGACTTTGCTGGTGCTCTGTCAGAACAACGCAGAGGGGTTCGTCATTCCCGCGCAGGCGGGAACCCAGCTTTCAACGTTCTGGGTTCCCGCCTGCGCGGGAATGACGGATAAATCCAAATTGTTGATGTGACAAACCAATAGACGGAATTTGTCTACTGCCCTGGACGATTTCGCAAGCCACGATCGACAAAGCGAACGGCGATTCGTGCGACGCGAAAGCCGCCCGAAGAAAACACTCGGTCCTTCGAACAGAACCTGTTCACGCCAGGGAGACCGTTCTACTTTCTGCCATCCGCTTTTGACGCATCAAACGCTGGATTCACGGTGGGATGAATCGCTCCGACTTGTTCCTGCCACGCATGCAGTTCCTCTCGCATCGACTGAACTCTGGCGGCTTCCGTACCAGCAACATTGGATTTCTCGCTTTCGTCGGTCGGCAGATGGAACAGTTCGACCCGATCCCCCTCGAACCATTCGATCAGCTTCCATCCATCTCGCAGGATCGCGGCTCCCGGGGCTCCTCCCTGATTGCCATAGTGCGGATAGTGCCAGCAGAGTGCTCGGTTTGGACCGGCTTCTGATCGAGTCAGCAACGTCAGGAGACTCACACCATCCAGCGGTCGGTCCTGTTTCGGTTTTACTTCGCAGGCGTCGAGCACCGTCGGCAAATAGTCAATGCTGGCAATGGGCACATCGCTCGTCGTGCCGGCGGTCACATGACCGGGCCATCGAACGATGCTGGCCGTTCGAATGCCGCCTTCGTAAAGCCATCCCTTACCGGCTCGAAGCGGCTGGTTGGATGTGGGAGACCCCTCACTGGTAGAGAGTCCTCCGTTGTCGCTGGTAAAGATGACCAGCGTGTCATTGGTCAGGCCACAGTCGTCCAGTGACTTCAGGACTTTGCCAACGGCCTGATCCATCGCTTCGACCATACCAGCGTACACGGCATGGTCCTGAGTCATGCGAACCTTCCTTGGTGGTTCGTCTGCAAAAACATCCGTTTGAGTTAAGCCAGCTCGCTTCTTCTGATACTTCAGTTTCAGATCTTCGCGAGCCATCAGCGGCGTATGGACGCTGTAGAATGGAAAGTAGACAAGGAACGGCTTCGACTGATTTGCTTCGATGAACTTCGATGCTTCCGTGGCTAGTCGATCCGGAAGGTGTTCGCCTTTTGGGCCGTCTGGCAACTTCGGATTTCCATAGGGCGAAAAGTACTTATCTCCGCCATAGGGGCCTCCCTGAGCAAGGCCGCCCATATTGATGTCGAAGCCCTGTGTTTCCGGAAGATAGCCATCACCTCCAAGGTGCCACTTGCCAGCGAAGAAGGTCGCATAACCCGCCTCCCGCAGATACTCGGCCATTGTCAGTTCGTCATGAGCAAGTTGAAGAGCATAAGGGGCAGGCAGAAGTTTCGTGTTCCGCTTCCAGGCCGCAGGCTGAGCCGCTCCTATGTAATCCGTAATCTGAGTTCGTTGAGGATACCGCCCCGTGATCAGACTCGCTCGAGTCGGTGAGCATACCGGGCAGGTCGCGTAGGCATTCGTAAACCGAACGCCTTCCGTGGCCAAACGATCCACATTCGGCGTTTCGTAGAAGGTGCTTCCATAACAGCCGAGATCTTTCTGCCCCAGATCATCGACGATGAACATGACGATGTTCGGAGCACGTCGTTCAGAAGCTGGTCCCGCAGCGGTCTCGCGAGACTCGCCGGCGAAACACACCTGATGCCCAATGAGCAGCAGTGAAATGAGCGTCAGATAGAAGCTGTGTCGGATCATTTTGAATTCCTTCCCGGAACTACTCTGGCTGGGCCGTGATCCCATAACCCGCAGCCAGCAGCGATCTGCGGCTCCATAGTGACAGAATCAACAATCTGAAAGAGCGGTGGTTACCGGCCTCGTTACCGGCCCCTGTCAGTTGCTCTTCTTTTCCGCCGCAACGATGCCCCGGAAGACAACCGTCGCAAGAGGCGGCACGGTGATGGCAATGCTTGAGGCAAATCCGTGTGACGGTTCCAGCTTCGAATACACACCGCCCTGATTGCCGATCCCTGCTCCGCCATACCACGCGGAATCGCTGTTGAAGATCTCTTTGTAGAACCCTGGTGAAGGAACACCAAGCCGGTATTGCTCCCGGGGTGCAGGTGTCAGGTTGCTGACCACAATAACGAACTCATTTTGGTCGATGGAACGTCGAACCCAGCCCATTACGCAGTTCGTCTGGTCATCACCCACAATCCACTGAAACCCTTTGCTGTCACAGTCACCGTCATGCAGAGCTTTCTCGCTGCTGTAGACTCGATTGAGGTCACAGATCATTCGCCGAACGCCTTCATGCGTTTCGAACGTTCGCAAAGGCCAGTCGACTTCAGCGTCATGGTTCCATTCCGTCCACTGACCAACTTCCGTCCCCATGAACTGAAGCTTCTTCCCGGGGCCCGTATACTGTAGCGCCAGCAGCAATCTCAGGTTGGCAAACTTCTGCCATGTGTCGCCTGACATCTGCGATAACAAAGACTTCTTTCCGTGCACCACTTCATCATGAGACAGTGGCAGCACAAAGTTCTCGGAGAACGCATAGATGCTGCGGAACGTCAGGTCGTTCAGATGGTAGTTCCGATAGATCGGCTCACGCCGCATAAATCGCAGAGTGTCGTTCATCCAGCCCATGTCCCACTTCATGGTGAAACCAAGGCCGCCCGTATAACACGGCCGCGACACGCCCGGCCATGCAGTAGATTCTTCAGCAATCGTCAGGATCCCTGGAAATTCCCCGTGCAGCATGATGTTCATCTTGCGCAGGAATTCGATGGCATCCAGGTTCTCTCGGCCGCCGTATTGATTGGGGATCCACTGGCCGGAGTCTCTTGAATAGTCCAGATACAGCATTGAAGCGACGGCATCAACTCGGATACCGTCCACGTGATAAACATCACACCAAAACCGTGCGCTGGAAACCAGAAACTCGCTGACTTCGCGCCGGCCGTAGTTGAAGATCAAGGTGTTCCAGTCGGGATGGTAACCCAGTCGAGGATCCGCGTGCTCGTACAAACACGTTCCATCGAAATTGGCCAGCCCGTGCGAGTCGGTTGGGAAGTGCCCCGGTACCCAGTCAACCAGCACCCCGATTCCTCGCTGGTGCATGTGATCGACGAAGTACTGAAAATCATGCGGTGAGCCGAAGCGGGACGTCGGAGCAAAATAGCCGGTCGTCTGATAACCCCATGAACCGTCAAACGGATGCTCCGTGATGGGCAACAGCTGGATGTGCGTGTATCCGGCTTCGGCCACATAGTCTGCCAAGGCATGAGCCAGTTCGCGGTAATTGAAATACATCCGTCCGTCTTTCGGACGCTTCCACGAACCCAGATGGAGTTCATAAATGGAAACAGGCGCTCGCAGCCAGTCTGTGCGAGAACGCTTTTCGATCCATTCGGCGTCATGCCACACGAAGTCCCGAAGACTCCAGACCACCGACGCGGTCTGAGGACGCTTCTCGCTGTAGAACGCCATCGGGTCTGCTTTTTCCAGCAACTGTCCCGTTTGAGTACGGATGGCGTACTTATAACGTGTTCCGGGAATGACGCCCTTGATGACACCCGACCAGACACCATTATCCGATGAGTTCAGCCAGTCACGCCCAGCGCTCCAGCCATTTCCATCACTGATGACCGAGACTTCTTTCGCATTCGGTGCCCAGACGGCAAAGCGAACGCCATCCTCCACCAGGTGAGCACCCCAGAATCGATAGAGCGAAGATGCATCAACCGGCTGGTCGAATGAACATGGAATCTTCTGCGTCTTCGCGACGGAAGGTCCTGGCTCTGTCTGCATCGGTCCCTCAGCACTCTGCATCCGCGTTTGGTGTCATGACGACAGCACCCCGATTTGCTCGGAAAAATGCAGCCGGATGCTAGTCCATTCTGAATCATGGGCCAATAGACAGCGTCAGACTCTGGCGCTTTCGCAAGATGCTGGAAAATGCCAAACGAAAAAGGCCGCCCCATCTTTCGACAGGGCGGCCTTCAGATTCAGCATTACCGTCCGGAACTCGCTTCAGACTACTTCTTTCGCGGTGCCTTCGTGTCGCTGGCCTTGCCGGTTGACTTTTCCGAAGGCTTTTCCTCAACCGGCGGTTTCACCAGTGTCACAGAATGTTTGATCCAGGTTCCTTCTTCCGGACCTGGCTGGCAAACCTCCAGTTTCGAGTCCATGAAGTCCATCTTTCCGACAATTCGGCCGATGCTTGGCAGCAGCGCCGCGGCCTGCTGCAATGTCTGCATCACTTCCTGGTTTCCTCCATTCGGATTCTGGGAAGCAGCCATTTGAATCATCATGGGTGCGAACATTCCTGCCTGCTGTAGTCCCATCGCGATCGCACGAATCGATTCGCCCGTGTTTTCATAGCTGATCGACTTAACGGCACCTTCCACGGGCAGACCAAACGATTTGAACTTCTCCGTTTCTGACCACCCAGGCTGCTCACCACCCTGAGTTACCAGTGCGGTTTCAACTGCGTCGGTATGAGTTCCGATGACCATCCAGCCGTCACGGAATCCGATCACAGGACTGATTCCTGCCATGTTCAGAGGATTAGCGGAAATCGCTTCGAAGCCTTCCAGTCCCTTCGCTGGCTTCAACGCCAGACCCTGACTCTGAACCTCCGGAATCTCCGAAATCGCATTGAAGGCTCGATGAAGCAGTTCGCTCACTCGCTCCGGCTTTGAGCATCGCAGCATCGTGACGGACTTGGACCCCTGAGCCCCCATTGGGCCAGGTGCTCCGGCAAACGCTAGCGATACGGAGCCGCCAGGGAAGGCTTCCAGGATGTCTTCCCTCACATGCACATCGAACTGGTTTTGAATGGCTTCGAACTGATCCAGGCCTTCCTGAGATCCCGGTACCATCTCCGGCAACTTTTCTACGACCCAGTCGTACAGCGGAAGCAGAGTCAGTCCTGAGTTGACAGAGAAGCCCGTGGCTGACTGCGGAACGATCTGTGACCAGTTGTCAAAGTCTTCCTGGTGCACCAGCATTTTGCCGATGACCGTTTCGCCAGCGTTTTCAGAAAACTTGCCATAGGCAGCGGTGCGGTTCGAATACCCTTCCGTGTACTCGACCGTCACTTCATAGTCGAAGGCTTCGGTCTGAGTCAGAACTTCGGAAATGATCTGACTCACATGCGCCGCTTCCGGATTCCCATTGGCAACCTGATTGATGAACTCCGGGATTCCCGCCAGTTGTGCCGAAAGCATTTCGCCATCAAAAATGGCAACGGAATCTTCCGCTTTTGGAAGCCGAGCCAGAGCATCGACGACACGAGTGTCATCGAACTTTGAACTCGCCGATGGATTCGCGAGAAGCTCGAGCCCCTGTTGAGCATACGCGATAGAAGTTGTGAAGATGAAGACATCACCCTTCACACCAATCGCTGGCTGGAACTGAACTGGTCCCTGCACTGGAAGTTTTAGGTGCTTCATCTCGACGCCAGCAACGGTCTCTGTTTCCACGGAGAGCTCGCCACCAGAAGCGCCAACAGCGAGGTCAAACAGATTGTTGACGCCCTTCTTCAATGACTCCGCGCCGCCATCAGGAATGCGAGCCATCATCAGATGAACAGCGGTTGGCCCTTCGATCTTCTGAGCATACAGCATCTCTGACATATCGGTCAGCTTCGCCCACTCCACCGGGGCGAGCGCATTCGTCAGTGCGTCACGAACGGCAATGAACTGCTCGGCATCGCCTTCAGCCATCTTGCTTTGCGCCAGCTGCAGGACCTGCTCGACAATCCTTGTATTCTGCACTTCTTTCCAGACAGCCGCGTAATGCTTCTTCATGTAGTCGCGTTCAGGATTCTTCATCCCGTATACGACCAGAAAGGCGTCGTTAGGTGCTGCGTCACGCAGGTCCTCTGCATGAGCCAATGAACCTGCTCCAAACGCCGTTGCCAGACTTCCGGCCAGACACCATCGAACCAAACTTCGCTTCACCAGATTCATAGGAAACCCCAGAGTTTTCTCATTTCACAGACCGCTGCACACCAGCAGGCCGACAAACTGAGACAAAGAACTCGAACATTGACGATCGGGAACGAACATTTCGGACGGCAGATGAAAGTTCTTGCGATCCCGGCCGAATTTTGCAGTGATTCGCAGGTTACGAGCCGGAATTTGACTCCATCGCCTGCCGCATGTGAAATTTCCCCGAGACGCGTTGTGCGGTTATGTGCCAGACCGGATCAAGTCGACGAGCTTTTCACCGATCATCACAGATGGGGCGTTCGTATTGCCAGAGGTCACATTCGGCATAATGGAGGCGTCGGCAATCCGGAGCGACTCCAGTCCGTGAACTCGCAGAGTGTGGTCCACAACGCATTCTTTCCCTGGCCCCATCGTACACGTGCTTGTCGGATGGAAGTACGTTGACACCGCATTCCGGGCAAACCGAACCATCTCGTTTTTTGCCAACGGCCCTGGCATCACTTCACGTTTCCGGAATGCATAGAACGCATCGCTGTTCCCGATCTCCCGACACAGCTCGACCGCGGCAATCATCGCACGAACGTCCGCGTCGCATTCGAGGAAATTCACGTCGATCACAGGCGACACAGTCGGATCCGAACTGGCAAGAGTCACCGATCCTCGAGACGCCGGACGAACGACACTCGGACTAATCGTGTAACAGTTTGGCCCTGGCAGCTGCCCGGCAAGTTCTGGTGTGGCCAATGGAAACTCAAGAAAGACCGGCTGAATGTCAGGCCCTGTCAGTGCCGGATTGGATTTCCACCACAACGTACTTTCTGCGCCGTTATTGCGCAGTGGCGGAAGGTCCCCTTTGCATTCATACACCAGTCCGCCCAGCAGTGGATGGTCCTGCAGATTCCTGCCGACACCAGAAA
Source organism: Planctomycetaceae bacterium (assembly GCA_016795145.1). Classification (GTDB taxonomy): domain Bacteria; phylum Planctomycetota; class Planctomycetia; order Planctomycetales; family Planctomycetaceae; genus SXXK01. The sequence continues at coordinate 6,380 of JAEUII010000321.1, read as the reverse complement.
GAACATGCCGAGTCACAATGCCAGCGCCTTGCAGGACATCCTCGGGCCCGATCCCTGACAACATAAGGATGCGTGGTGAACCAATCACGCCGGCGCTCAGAATCACTTCACTCTCAGCGCGAGCCACATGAGTTCGACCGTCTTTACGATACTCGACTCCCACACAACGCTGCTGTTCGATCAGGACACGATCCGTCTCGGCATGAGTGATGACGGTGAGGTTGGAACGAGTCATCGCAGGTCGAAGATAACCGTCTGCCACGCTGAACCGGCGACCGTTTCGAACGGTGAAGTTGAAGTACCCGGCGCCCAGCGGCTCCGGAATGTTGATGTCGTCCATCACCGGAAGGCCGCAGGATTTCGCGCCTTCAATGAATGCGGTCGCGAGAGGATTCGGATTCTCCGGAGGCGTCACGTAGATCGGACCGCCTGTACCCCGGCACTCGTTCTTCGGGCCCTGCCAGTCTTCTATCCGCCTGAAGATCGGCAGCACGTCGTTCCAGCTCCAGCCGGGACATCCGCCGTACGCCCACGAATCAAAATCGTTCTTATGGCCTCGCACCCACGCGCTGGCATTGTGGCTATGACAGCCACCCAGCATCTTCGCGCGAGGCACATGGTCGATGCGATTGAAGCAGCTTCGCAGCGGAGCAGTTTTCCAGCACCAGTCCATCTCCCCGTAGAACAAAGAGGTCCAGCGAGTTGGATCCTGAACATCCGGATGCTGATCCGTGCCGCCGCCTTCCAGCAGCAGAACTCGACAGGTTGGATCTTCCGATAATCGTGCGGCGATCACACAGCCCGCAGATCCGGCTCCGACAACGATGTAGTCAAACACTCCGATCGATTCACCCATCGAAACTATCCCTTCAGGAGTTCCTTCGCCGCGCTGAGATCCCTGGTGCTTTGTCCTTCAGGAAAGCGCTCGATGCCTTCCGACAGCAGCGTCTTCGCTTCGTCGTTCCGCCCAGTTCGAGTCAAAAGCCGCGCCAGCTGAACAGCGGCTCGAAGCTCCAGCGACCGTGAGTTCTGACTTCGAGCATGTTCCATCGCTTTGCGGTAGAAACTCTCTGCGACAGCCTCATCGGACTGTTCCATCGCGAGTCCTCGAAGGCGGAACAAGTCAGGCACCGGAAATCCTTCGCCGGACGACCGTGCAAAATCATCGGCCTGCGTCAGCGCGGCCAGTGCCTCATTCGGACGCCCCTGAACCAGAGCGACTTCGGCCTGCATCCCATAAAAGTAGGCGGCGCCGAGTTCTGATCCCTGAGCACGCCAGGCAACGATTCCCTGCCGAATCGATTCACACGCGGAAGAATCCTGACCGGAAATTCCCAGTGCCCAGTGTTTCAGAACCTTGCCCCATCCAACCCAAAACTGGAACCCATGTTCCTCCGCCAGCTCCAGCGCGCGACTTGCGGCGGCCAGTGTTCGTTCAATGTCGCGATGAAACTGATGCAGCCATGTCGAGAAACTCAGGGCCAGCGTCACCGTAAATGGATGCTTCAGCGACTCTGCTTCGCGCAGAGTCTTCTCCGATTGTTCCAGAGCCTGCTGCGGATATCCTGTCAGCCACAGTGCCCACGATCGATAACTTCCCGCCGCGATCCAGGGGTCCACCACGTCATACCGGTTGACGCGGCTTCGCACTTCCGCAGATGCAGGGATCGCGAGCACTTTGTCCAGGTGAGGCATCGCGGTGGCATACTCGCCACGATACACCAGCGGTCCTGCGATAGCTCGGTGAGCAGCCACAAGGAAATCCTCTTCCTGAGTTTCCTCGGCCATCACGACCAGCTGCTCCGCAATCTCCTGAGCGCGAGCGTACCGAGCCTGCAGCATGTAGTACCGAAACAACCCGTACAGAATCGGAAACTGCTCCGTCGACAGCTGCAGTTCCTGGCACAATGCAAACGCTCTCGCGTAGTTCTCCTCTACGGCCGGCGCGCTGTAACCAACGATCGATTGCAGCGGAACGCCAAGCATCACATGAAGTTCAATCTCGCGCTGATGTCGATCGCGCGTTTCCGGCAGTTCCTTCAGAGATTCCAGCCCGGAACGCAGCTGCTGAATCGCCTCGCGATAGGCATAACGTTTCAGCGAACGCTCGCCCGCGCGCTTCCAGAACTCCGCGGCCTTCTCCCACTGACTGGCTTCCATGAAGTGCTGTGCGAGAACTTCCGGTTCCTTCTCACACACGTCCGGAAAAGAAGCTTCGAGCGCCTCGGCAATTCGACCGTGGTACTCCTGTCGGCGAGCCTTCACGAGAGAGCTGTACGCCGCATCCTGCAACAGAGCATGCTTAAACTGATAGCGATGCCGAGGCGCACGTCCGTGCAGAACCAGCAATTCGGCTCGGACCAGCTTTTCAAGTTCGGCCTGAAGCGTCGGTTCATCCAGCGAACTGGAGGCACGAATCAACTCCCACGTGAATCCTCGCCCAATCGTCGCACCAAGCTGAACGACGGACAGGTCGCAATCGATCCGATCCAGCCGCGACATCAGCATGTCCTGCAGTGACGCCGGGATTTGCTTGATCGCCTGAATGCCAGACACCGAAGAATCCCCGCTGGATTGCAGCGACTGAGATTCCACCAGCATCTGCGTGTACTCTTCAACGAACAATGGAACGCCATCGGTTCGTTCGACGATCTGTTCCACCAGCGATGTCGGTAATCGCCGTCTCGCCTTTTTTTCCATTAACTCCTGAATCTGTCGACGAGTGAGTCGGTTGAGGGCCAGGTTCGTCTGGTGAGCCTTGCTCTTCCAGGGCGTTTCAAACTCCGGCCGAAAAGTCAGCAGAGTGAGAATTCGGTCGGCCAGTCCTCGGTCAACCAGCTGCTCGACAAACGCCAGCGTGGACGGGTCGACCCAGTGCAGGTCTTCAATGACGAACAGCAGCGGTTGTCGATCTGCCAGTTCCTTCAGCCAGTCCAGCAACAGCGCGGTCGTTTGCTCATGCTGAACCTGGGGCGGAAGATCCAGGGCCGGATATCGACCACTTAACGGGATCGACAACAACGCGGCCATCAAGCCAATCTCGTGGTCACCATCCAGATTGAGGCCTCGCAGATATTCCACAAGCTTGTCGAGCTGCGAACCTGAAGACTCCTCCCGATCAAAGCCCAGAATACGTTCGAAGCAGTCAATGACCGGAAACAAGCTGCTGCTTTGACGCTGCTGCGATGATCGCCATTCGACAATCGGATCTCCGTGACCCGTGTTGGATTCAAGCACATGGTGTTTGAGCGCATGAATCAGGCGAGACTTGCCAAGGCCGGCTTCGCCAATGATCAGAACAACCTGGCCCATGCCTTCAACGGCCTGCTCCCATCGTTCCTGAAGCAGCCCAACTTCACGCTCGCGGCCAACCAGCGGCGTGAGGCCCGATTCTTCCGCCAGTTCAACACGGCTCGCCGACTGACGTTGCCGCTGGATGCGATAAAGGGTTACAGGACTGGAAAGCCCCTTAATGCGAATCGCGCCGATCGATTCACTTTCAAACGCACCGCGAAGCAGCCTGTGAGACTGTTCGGACGCCAGCAAACAGCCAAGCTCCGCAACGGGTTCAAGCCGTGACGTGAAGTTTCGAATGGCACCCACCACGGAAACGGTCGAAACAGAGTCTTCGTTCTGGATCTGATTCTCAACGACCGCAACATCCGTGTGCATGACGACACGTGCTGATAACGGCAACCGTCGTGATGAAAACGTCGACACGGCTTCCGAACATCTTTGCAAAATCGTCAGTGCAAATCTCGCGGCCTGGATCACAGAATCTTCAAAGGCTCGCGGAAACCCAAAGCAGACTGCCACACCATCGTCCGTATCATTCAGAACGGCTCCGCTGTATTCGACGGCGATGGTTCGGCAGAATTTCTGAAACGTTTGCAGCAGCGCGGCCTGTTCTTCGGAATCCAGCAACTCCTGAATCTGTTCGTTCTCAAAGACATCACAACCGCAGCTGACAATCGTCACCTGACGGCGCTGCGATCCGGTTGATCGACGGCTTGAGCTGAGAGAACTGTTGGAATGTTCCCGATCTGACTTCTCATCACTGTTTCCTCGAACCGGCATCCCTGTCGGGCCTGGAACTCTTGCAGCTGGCGCACGTCCCGTATCAGGAAGCTGCGGAGCAGGACGTGGCGAATGACCGGCCAATGGCACGACGGGTCCTGGCTTCGGTCCCACAATCGTGATGGAACCTTCGTCAACATTCTGAGGCGACGGTGATACGTTGACGAGAGCGCGAAGGTCCACAGCCATATCCGCGGCGGTCGTGTAGCGTTCTCGCAGCGACTTGGTCAACGCTTTCAGAACGATGCGTTCCAGTTCCTGCGGCAGGTCGCGAAGCAGTTGTCGAGGCGGCTGAGGCTCATCTTCCTGAACCTGTCGCAACAACTCCCGCGGATCCGGCGATTCAAACGGCAGCCGACCTGTCAGCATGCGATAAAGAATGACGCCGAGAGAGTAGATGTCGGTTCGCCCATCAATTCGATGACCAACTCCGGAGGCCTGTTCAGGAGACATGTACTGCGGTGTGCCGGAGACGTCGCCTCGCTCCGTGCCGTATGCTCGCTGTGCATCACTGACAGCCAGGCCGAAGTCCACAATCACCGGCTGCAAATTCGCAGTGAGAATCACGTTGGCTGGTTTCAGGTCACGATGAACAGTCCGCTGCTGATGAGCATGTGCCAGGGCGTCGGCAATCTGAGCACAAATCAGAACGCTGGTTCGCCAGTCTGGTCGAGTCGACTTCAGCCAGCGAGAAAGACTGACACCATCAACAAAGTCGGATACGATGTAACAGCGTCCATCGCTGGAGACAACATCCAGAACCCCCACAATTCCGGGATGTCGCAGCTGAGCCAGCTGTCGTGCTTCGATCAGGAACTCCTGCTCAATCGCCTTGTCAGAAATGTCCAGACGAGGAGCTTTGATTGCCACGAGGCGACGCAGCGTTTCATCAAATGCGAGATAGACCGTGCCAAACGTTCCCTGACCCAGGATGGATCGGATCTCATACCGTCCAACGCGGCTCAACGCAGACGATGGTGACTTTTCGACCGCAGGCTGACCAGCCGGTGTGGGCGCTTCTGACGGCTCAGAATCCGACGGACCTGTGTGAGGTTCCAAAACGGTGTTCGACAGCAATGCTGATCCTGCATCCTCAGGAACAGCAGGGACCTCTGAGTGCTGTGCGGGCTTTTCGGATTCCTGGTTAGGTCCAGTCATCCTGTTAAGCCTCCACGCAGGCCATGATTCGAATTGTCGAAGCGGTGAATCAACATCGCAGTATCAAAGGCGGGGATAAATCAATGAGTCGTTCAGGCTGCGAGTCATCGACTTATCAGTTCAGCAGAAGTCCCTGAGGATTTTTGAGGCGAACCCTCCACACGGTGGTGTTACTTCTACCTCCCGGCGGGAACAACAGCGAACGTCTGCACAGTATTTTCTCAGATTTCCGCTGTTTCTACAGGTTCTGGCATCCAGACACGACGATTGCCCGATGCAAAAAACAGGGCATCTGAGCTTGAATGCCGGTTCCATTCGAATCGTCGCCATTGAAGCCACTGGATTCGTGACGTGCCAATTGAGGGGGCGTAACGCTGGAGACTTTCGACATTCATTCCCACAATGCTGTCGCAACGATTCAAGGCGACTCGCCTGAGTTGGCATGAGTCCTTTATTCGTCGACGGAACAGTTCCGATGAACATTTCCAAATCTGACCGCCATTCGTTCGCCACTATTCCCCGGCCACTGATTCTGGCGACGCTGATTGTCCTGGCGAATCTGTTAGCCCCGGTCGCCGCTCAGGACAGCACTGGTACCGACAGCAGGACTGTGGCTTCCGCGGAGAAACCCAGCATCGGCACGCAGGTCAGAGATCTCCACTTCACAGACATTCGCGCTCTCAGCCGTTCGATGTCAGACCTTGGTGAGCAGGATGCGTACGTCTTCGTATTCAGCACGTCCGACTGTCCGCTCGTTCGACGCTACATGCCCCGGCTCAACGAACTGCATCAACAGTTTCGCGAATCGAAGGTTGCTTTCGTCCTGGTGAATGTCGGAGCCGGTGATTCACTGCGTGACATTGCAGCGCAGGCGATTGAATTCGAAAGTCCCTGGATCTTTGTTCGTGACTTCGATCAGAACTCCGTGAAGGCACTGGGTGTAAGTCGTACTCCGGAAGCTGTGGTTCTCGACCGTCAGCACAGGATCTGTTATCGAGGTCGAATCGATGACCAGCATCGAGTCGGAGGAAGCCGGCCTCAGCCAGCGCGGCATGATCTTCAGCTCGCCATCGAAGAAGTTCTTGCGAACAAAACTGTCACCGTTCCGGAAACGACGGCTGATGGTTGCCTGATCACGGAACCCC
>JAEUII010000315.1 GCA_016795145.1 Planctomycetaceae bacterium | reverse complement strand
TCCCCCACGAATTGTGCTGTACGGCACCGAAGGCATCGGCAAGTCGACGTTTGGATCACAGTGCCCGGCTCCTGTCTTCATTCAAACCGAAGACGGACTGGCCGAGATTGACTGCGACAAATTCCCGTTGGCCACATCGTTCGATGACGTTGTCGGATATCTCAACTCGCTGCTCACGGAGCCGCATGAATATCAGACCGTTGTCATCGATTCGCTCGACTGGCTGGAACGACTGATCTGGGATGACCTGTGCCGTCAGCACAATGTCAGCAGCATTGAAAAGGTTGATGGCGGCTATGCAAAGGGCTATACGCATGCCCTGACACATTGGCGGCACCTGCTCGGTCTTCTGAATCGACTTCGGACGGAACGAGGCATGGTTGTGCTGTGTATCGCTCATGCCCGGATCGAGAAGTTCGAGGATCCGGAAGCAACCGCTTACGACCGCTACTCACCGCGGCTGCACAAGCATGCGTGCAGCCTGGTCTGTGAGTGGGCCGACGCCGTGATGTTCGCGACTCGCAAGATCCGCGTGCAAACCGAAGACGCCGGTTTCAATCGCAAACGCGGTGTCGCCTTTGGCATCGGCAAGGACGGCGGCGAACGAGTGCTCCGCACGATCGGTGGCCCATCCTGCGTGGCCAAGAACCGTTTTTCTCTTCCTGAACAGCTTCCTCTGTCGTGGCCGGCCTTCATGGCGGCCTTTACCAACCCATCTCAAACGAATGTGGAGAACTAACCATGGCCAATCTCAATGGCTTTGACGCAAACCAGGTGGAACCAGCAGCCAAGTTTGATCCGATCCCTGCCGGAAAATATCTGGCAGTGATTACCGAGTCGGAACAGAAGCCGACCAAGGCCGGCACCGGCAATTACCTGCAGCTGACCTTCCAGATTCAGGAGGGGGTTTACAAAGGACGGATCCTGTGGGCTCGCTTGAATCTCGACAATCCGAACGCGACGGCCGTTCAGATTGCTCGTGCGGAGCTCTCTGCGATTTGCCGTTCGGTCGGAGTGACCGCTCCGAATGATTCGGTCGAACTGCACAACCTGCCGCTGATGATCACGGTGAAATGTCGCAAACGTCAGGACACGGGCGACATTACCAACGAGATCGCTGGCTACGCGAAGAAGGAATCTTCCGCCCCGCCAATGGCTGCTGCTGCAGCCTCCAGCGTCGCACCGTGGAAGCGGTCATGAAACTGCAGTTCGATCTGCCGTACCCGCCGTCAGTCAATCATTACTGGCGGCGGGTTGGAGCAAGGACGCTCATCAGTCGCCAGGGGCGAGCATTTCGCGACAGCGTGTGTTCGCTCCTGGCACTGAGACGGCTCCATCCACTGGAAGGATGGCTGAAGGTTCATCTTCAGATCTTCCCACCCGATCGTCGTCGCCGGGATGTGGACAACATTCAAAAACCCGTGCTGGACGCTCTGCAGCACGCCGGTGTGTACCACGACGACTTTCAGATTGTGTCGCTCTGCACCGATCGCCTTGAACCTCGCGAAGGCGGCCAACTGGTCGTGACCGTCACTCAGGTCACTGACAATCAACTTCCCAACGACCCGGATTTTCATTTGGAAAGCTGCTGATGCTCACGTTGCGCCCCTATCAGGAAGAGGCTGTCGCTTCCGTCTATGAACACCTGCGAACGCGGGATGACAATCCGTGCGTGGTGATCCCACTTGGCGAGGTCTTCCAAAAACTTGAGAAACAGGCTCTCTTCTTTCGCGATGGAACAAGCGTTGTCACTGAGAATGATCCAAGGCTGTACCAGGAATTACCGATTTCGCCTGATGTCTGCACACGAGGAATCAATGTCAACAGTGGAGTAGTTGGACTTGACCGCCAGCGTGATGCCGAGATTCTCGATAGCTGGGCCTGGGCAGTGCAGTGGATCGCACTACGACCCCACTTTCAAAAGTTGTCTGCCTGGGCAGACCAGGGCCTCCTCTTGTGGGCTCTGCACCGCAACGGAGCCACTGAGCTGATCGACTCAAATCTCCAGTGCAATCGGCCGGCCTTTGAGCAGGATGGACTTTTGCGGAGTGCGTTCCTTAGTGGCGAGACGGTCTTGTCTGAACTGAAAAGGAGATTCCCTGATGACACCATCGTCCATTTTCTTGGTCTCCACAAATTGTCAAAGCTGCTCGACAGCCAGTTCGAGGAGATCTTTTGCTCGCGCAATGATTTGTCGGAAATGCTATTGACGAACGGGCGTAGGATGGCATGATGCGGGTGTAAGCATCTGACACCAGCATGAGATCCTTGTTGCTTTGCGGGACTCCCGCTTACTGCCACCTCTGTCGAAGGCGAGGTCAATATGGTGACTGGATTCAATCCCTGTGGATGTGCAACGCCATGGGGGCTTTCGGCAAAGGGAGCCATCGTTACGATTTCGGGCATCAAGAACAAGGACTACTATGCCTGCAAAGAATGCACCGATTTCAATGGCACGTTTGTTCTCACGTTCCCCGCTGAAGGTTGTGGTGCGTTTACATCAATTGATTTTTGCGGTTCCAATGGGACCATTTGGGTCCAGCTTGGGCAGGACACAGAACATTCATGTCGTGCCCAGTGGGTGGTTGAAATCCTGTGTCAATATGCGGGGTTGGACGTCCGTTTCAAGAAGGACAATTTGCTGAATTGTTACGCTGAAGTGACACTGGAGCCGACTTTCCTCCAATCAGAACAGTGCGACATTACTGACATTCAGGTTACCGTGACACCGTTTGGCGACTGGTTGAAAGATGATCTTGTTTTAGCCACATGCCTGCCACCACTCGCGAAATCATTTCCGTCACTATTTCCTTCGAACACTCCCATCACCGAGTCGTCCGGGCTTGGTTTCGACGAAGTTTGCCCCACCTGTACGGCCGGTGCTGGGACCGGCGCCTTTCTGAAGGCCAGTGTCCCATGCAGTGACTGCGGCGGGAATATTGGCGTCAGTCCTGTTAACGGTAGTGTTTCCGTCGCACTGCGTGTCCCCGCTTCTGACACTATGGCTCCGCGTGAAACGCTAACCTACAACTCTGCGCCTCTGTTCGGCCCGGACTCTCCCTATGCGGATGCCATAATGGAAAGTCCTCCCGCTGGGGCTCACATGAGCGGCGTGCTCAGCATGCGGCTGATTCCTGATGTGCAGGGTGGCGCAGCTGCAGTGCGATGTGACGGTTCTCTGGACGTCTACAGTTGCAAGGATGACACGACTCACATTTATGTTCCGATTGGTCACCGCAATGTTCTGACAGAGAACGTGGACGTTTCCAATACCAGAATTGGATTCACAGAAGACATCGTTTCAAACGGATTTCAGTACAAGTATTCAGCCACTGGTGCCCTGACGTACCTGCGAAATCCTGCCGGTCAGCGGTGGACCTTTGTTCGTGACGGTGGTTTGGCAAAAGCAATCGTTGATCCTTACTCAAGAAGGCTTTCGTACTCCTACAATGGCAGCGGTCGTCTCCGCTCAATTCAGGACGTCTATGGGCGCATCACTTCGGTCACAATTGACGGAAGCGGCAATGCGACACAATTTGTGACACCCGAGTTGTGTACGACAGAGTTGCGGTATGGAAGTGGGTATGCGTCGACGCACCAGTTGCTGACGCGGATCGGGGAAGACGGCACTCGCACTTCCTTTACGTACGACAGCGTCGGCTGGATCAGATCCGTTCAGGCGCCCAATCTTGGAATCACAACTTATCAGTTTGACGACGCTCAGTCCGCGAATGTCATTGATCCGCTTGGAAACACCACGACGATCGTGTTTGATACGCTCCGGTCGGTGACGCAGGTTACTGCACCTGGAGTGCAGCCATTGCAGGTCGTTTCCTCAAGGGTTCTGGCTGACGCCATTATCCAGCCTTCCGGTGCTCGTACGACGTACCTTTACGAAAGCGCCACGGCCGCCATGCCGCGGCTGTCGGTGGAACAAACAGCCGATGGCAGAACAACTTACCTTTACGCTTCTGGAAGTACGTCACTGAGACCCGTGGCGATCGTGAATCGAAATGGGTTTCGCACCACAACGACGTGGAATTCGACACAGAAGAGTGTCGTGGTGAATGCACTCGGTCAGCGAGTCACCAATGTGCTGGATTCGCAACTCCGTCGACTGTCATCGATTGATCCACTCGGAATTCGCACTTCCGTCGTTTATGACAGCGTGGGACAGGTAGCGGCCAGCGTTAACCCCCTTGGGCAGCGCACTAGCTTCTCTTATCAGAGGGGGCAGCGTCTGCGCACTGTGAACGCTGCCGGAGCAATCACCACTTCCATTTATGACCTGAACAACCGTCTGCGCGTTTCTATAGATCCGCTGGGGAGACGGACAACCGGTGTTTATGGATCAGGAATGTCGCGCCTTGGAACGATTCTTCCCTCTGGAGCGCGGTCCACAACCGTCTATTCGAAAGGGCTCGTCGCCGCGACAGTTGATGCCTCGGGGTTCAGAACTTCCTATGCCTACAACGCTGCAGCAAATCGCATACGGACCGCGACCCCAATGGGGCGGGTATCGACGTTCGTCTATAACGCCAATCAGTCACAATACGTAACAATTGCTCCGACAGGCCTTCGATCCACAACGGTGTACGATACGGCTGGCAGAGCAGTTGCTTCCGTTGATCCGGCTGGGTTGCGATCCACAACGGTCTTCGATAGTTGCTGCAGCAGGCCAAAAGCGACGATTGCCCCGAACGGAGCACGTACGACATACATTTACAACAAGCTGGGCAGCCAGATTCGGTCCGTGGGGCCCACTGGAGGGATTTCGACTACAGTCTACGATGCCCTGAATCGTGCCGTGGCCACTGTTGATTCGCTCGCGAAGCGGTCAACAACCGTGTATGACGCAGCTGGTCGCACAACAGCCAGCATCAATGCTCTGACCCAGCGATCGACAACCGTTTACAACGCTGCGGGGCAATCAGTTGCGAGTGTGAATGCGGCGGGAGTCCGTTCGACTCAGGTCTATGATGTAGCTGGCAGAGGCATTGCGTCAGTGAATCCTCTCGGCAAGCGCTGGACGACGGTTTATGATCTTGCTGGACAAAGCATCGCTTCGGTCGATCCGCTGAATCGGCGATCGACGTCGGTGTATAATAGCGTCGGTGCGGTGGTCGCATCGGTCAACCCGGCGGGTAGTCGCAATACAACGGTCTACAACATCGCCGGTCAGGCCATCGCTCGAGTGGATGCGAGGGGTGCGCGATCGACGACCACCTACAACAACGACGGCCAGACGCTCGCCTCCATCAATGCGCTCGGTTATCGCACGACGCAGGTGTACGACGCCGGTGGGCGTGGCGTGGCATCCGTGAGCGCGAACGGCAGTCGTTCCACGACGGTCTATGACTCCACAGGGCGTACGGTCGCCAGCATCAATCCGCTCGGCAAGCGCTGGACCACCATTTACAACAGCGTCGGCCAGACAGTGGGCTCGAAAGATCCACTCGGTAACCGCAGCACGTCGGTCTATGACTCAGCCGGTCGAGTCGTTGCCAGCATCAATCCGCTCGGCAAGCGGACGACGACGATCTACAACATCGCCAGTCAGACCTTGGCCAGCGTGGACGCCAATGGTAATCGCGTTTCCAGTGTTTACGATGCACTTGGCCGGCGAACGGTGGAAGTCAACGGACTGGGTAACCGCACAACGACCGTTTACAACGCAATCGGGCAGACGTCCGCTCTGGTGGACGCTCGCGGCAATCGGCACAGTTTCACGTATGATCAGACAGGTGCTCAGACACAGTTGATTGACCCGCTCAACCGCCGAACCACCAGTGCGTACGATGCCGCCGGGCAGCAGACACTGCGCATTGATGCCCGCGGAAATCGGACGACCTACACGTTCGATAGCGTCAGCCGGCTTACCGGGCGCCGTTATCCGGATGGCAGTCGTGTCACGTTTTCGTATGACAGTGTAGGAAATCGCGCCTTGATGGCCGATAGCACCGGTCGGTACACTGCCACGTATGATCTGTTGGGACAGACAACAGTCACGAAAGCACCGAACAGCCAGACGACCACATACTCGTACGATGCCGTTGGTCAAAAGAAATCAATCGACACCAGTGGCTTCGGTCGATCGACGTATTCCTACGATTCAGCGGGACAGATGTCGTCGCTTCGCAATGCAAACAACGAACGCACGACCTACACTTATGACGACAGCGGCAGACGCATTGTGCAGCGAAATTCCAATGGAACGAGAGTCTCCTTTGCTTACGACGGTGCCAGCCAGACTACACAAGTGTTTCATCGCACGTCAGCCGGAGCAACAATTCAGCAACTCGACTACCGCTACGATAATGCGGGAAACCGCAATGTCATGATCGAGGGGGGCGGCTCGGCCAGAGTTTCGTGGAGCTACGACAAGCAGAACCAGCTTACGGGAGAATACCGCACCGGAACAAACGCTTACCGGCAAACCTTCACTTACGACGCGGGAGGAAACCGAACGCTCAAGAATATCGACGCAACTCGAACAACGTACGCCTACGATTCCGCCAATCAGCTGAAATATGGCCAGGCCGGTACATCTCGCACGACCTACGTCTACGATGCAAACGGCAATCAACAGATTGAACAGCCGGCCGTCGGCAGCCGCACGACGACCACATGGAACTTCGAGAATCAGCCGACACTGTACCGTCTGCCATCCGGCAACAGAGTCACCATGATCTACAACGGCGACAATCGCCGAGTCCGAATTCAGGAGCCGTAACATGCGCGAGACGATCTTTGTTTGGGACTCGGTCAACGACTGTGTGATGTCGGAACTTGACGGCAGCGGAGCCGTGCAGGTCACCTACACAAATGAACCGCAGCAATACGGCGGAGTGATCTCCCAGCGTCGCGGCACGACAACCAGCACTTACCACGCCGACGCCCTTGGCTCAACCCGGGCGCTCTCTGACAGCTCCGGATCTGTCACAGACACCTACCTTAACGACGCCTGGGGCAATTCAGTCGCATCGACGGGCACCACTGTGAATCCGTTCAAATGGGTCGGCCAGTATGGCTACTACACCGACAGCAGCACCGGGCAGGTTTATGTCAGGGCGAGGATGTATCAGCCAACCATTGCAAGATGGTGCAGTACAGATCCAGCCTTTTCGACGAAGACATATCACTATTCCTCAGACACTCCCCTATCACGACTTGATCCTTCTGGCCTGTTGTGTCAAGCCTCAGACGAAGTTGGTACCAAGGATTGTCTGGTTCGTGACCGCAAGCCACCTATAGTTGGATCAGTAGTTATTACGTATCCCGGCCTTCCGCATCCAACGATACCAAATATTCCGGTTACTTGGCCTGAATTAAGATGCGAACCGCCATACCAGCTGGTCTTGGATATTGGTGGGCGAAGTGAGTGCCTGGATTGCGTCGGACATTGCGGAAATGGCGAGCTCGATCCTGGCATTTGTGTTGCGAGATTCTGGCGTAGACAGCCACCTCTTGTGCTGAACAGAGCCATTTGCGACTGCTGGCAAACGCGAACCGATTGGTGCGAATTGATAGCTTCTCGCACGGCGCAGCGGGGGACTTGCCCATGGCCTATGACCTTTGTTTATGGAGAGCCTGTGAGTTATTGTGTCCTGTGTGAAGGCAACTGTGCTCTGAGGTCAGACAAAGTTTGTGTTCCAGGGATCAAGCCTAATGTTGATCCGAAAAGGCGCGGCACGCCGTACTGCCGTTGTATTCCAGGGCCTCAGCTATTTTAGGAAAAGTCGACACTATTAGGAGAGAGTCCGTGCGATATGCTGCATTCGCTATTCTGGCTTTCGGCCTACCTGCATTTCTCCCATTTGCCTGCGGAGCATCGGAAGGGTTTCACTATGTCATGGCGAACCTTGCCATGCTGAGACTGGATCCGCCGGAACAGGAACAGTTGATCTCGATGCTGAAGAAGCATCCGTGCTGGGAGCGAGACTTCGCACCAGTCGTGAAGGATCTTGAAGGAGAGCAGTATACGAGACGGGTTGTCGGCCGTGCCGCGTACTGGCCGGAATTGCTGAAGGAAGATCCGGTGTATGCCAGACCAAACTGGATGCGAGAGCCAGGTGCTACTCTGAATCTGGGTGTTCGCCTTGGTAAAACGAGGACACGCTTGCCGGAAGAAGGAGATCTGAATCGCATGGACATGTGCCTGTCGCAGGCGATTGTGAATTGTCGCATGGTGATTCGCGACGAACCTAATGATGCGGACGCCGCGGTTGCTTTGTGTTGGGTTTTGTATCTAACCGGAGCCATTCATCAACCGTGTAATGCGGGATGTCTGTACGTGGATGACGTCTTCCCAAAGGGCGACGACTGGGCAACACAGATTCAGGTCACTTCCGGGGAAAGCCTGCACTCCTACTGGGACAATGCCCTTGGCGCTGGATTTGAAACCAGGCGTGACGATTTGCTCTTGGCGGAACTGCTGAGCCGTCCAGCTGTGTACGTTTCTGGAACTGGCGATCCCCGAGCATGGGTTGACGAATCCCGGAAATTTTGGATGCGAGCCGTGTACTCCCCTCGCGTTCTAGCCGTGGTAGAATCTGGAAACACGGAAGCCGTGGAGCTATCACCAGAATACATTGCAACGGCACGGGCGATTCTCAGGGGGGGAATTACTACTGCGGCGGCGCGCGTTGCAAACGTCCTTGCGTCAGATCTGAGTTGGCGTAGGCGGCTCCCTCTGGGCGAACAAAGGACGAAAACTCCCAGATGATCTACAACGCCGACAACCGTCGAATGCGAATTCAGGAGCCGTAACATGCGCGAGACGATCTTTGTCTGGGACTCGGTCAACGACTGTGTGATGTCGGAACTGGACGGCAGTGGAGCCGTGCAGGTCACCTACACAAATGAACCGCAGCAATACGGCGGAGCCATCTCCCAGCGTCGCGGCACGACAACCAGCACCTACCACGCCGACGCCCTCGGCTCAACCCGGGCGCTCACTGACAACTCTGGCAACGTCACCGACACCTACCTCAACGACGCCTGGGGCAATTCAGTCGCGTCGACAGGCACCACAGTGAATCCGTTCAGATGGGTCGGCAAGTACGGCTACTACACCGACAACAGCACAGGGCAGGTTTATGTCAGGGCAAGGATGTACCAGCCCTCGACCGGGTTTTGGATAGCTTTTGATGAATGGCGATTTGTAGATGGCACTAATGACATTCTATATGCTCGTCAATCGCCGTTGCAACGCATCGATCCTTCGGGATATCTGTGCTTTGACTCGAAGTGCTGTTGTTGCGTCGATTCACTGACGGGACCCGCCGAAGTCTTGACAGAAAATAAGCCACCATATCTGACGGCGCAAACACTTGGGCACTATTTTGAGTTGAAAGTTGGATTGCAACTGAAAGTCGCCGGGACGTCGTTACCCTGTCGAATCGAATGGTGGGAATGGTTCACAAAGAGCAAACTTGACCGCGAGGATCAGCATAATTGCTGGCGAGACAGTGGGAAGGCAGGGCTTGATAGGGCGTACGGTTTAGGCTCTGGAATTTGCTCCAGAATAGGGTCATTGTCCGATTGGTGTACGTTTATGCATCCTTCGAGTTTTCCGAAGAAGGACTGCCCCTCGGAAACAACCATTAAGCTTTTTGACGCCCCGAACATTCCCAGGGTATACGGTAAGAATGAACGGACTTTGTACTTTCATGTGGTGGTCAGCGGTGCGGAGGGATGTGAGTGCGGTCAGGCTCAATTCATCTGGGAAGGCTGCCAGTTTCTCAAACTAGACGACAACGGCGCAATCCTGCAGCAAGAGTTTCACAGCGGCGCAGAGAAATGCCAGAACTTTCCTGCGTTTAATGAAGCAAACAAATGTAAGCAGTTGCCGTCGAAGCAGCAGAAATAGTCAGACAGTCTGACTTGAACCCTACGCCCAGTACTCATGTTGCATGGTCTGTGAGGCCTAAGGAACCAAGATCAAATGGGGCGCAACATCGAATCGGACAAGAGTTCCATTCGCCGCTCGCGGCAGCCTCGCGGTAACCCGCGAATCCGTCGGCGATCGGCTGTCGGAACGCTTCTGGCTTGCATTGGCGTCACCTGGGCGCACGAGCAAAAGTCGGCGCGGACATCGCTGGTGCAATTCCGGACTACCGTCTCGAAGTGGCTGGACGACGCCTGTTTTCCATCGAGTGGTGCCGGTTTGTATACCTTGAGATTTGCGATCGAAGGGGCTCCAAACGAAGAGGTAATGCATGCACTACGCGTCGCAACCACGCCTGGGCAGATGGTTTTTGCAACGGATGCTGGCAGGACAGTGGTTCTGGGATTGAAGAGCGAAAGAGTTCAGTGTATTCGCCGGAACACCGACGAGTATGTGAGATCAATCTGTGCCACGCAGGACAATTACGACAAAACAAGCAACGCTGGATTCTGTTGGGAGATCAGTAAAACAACGAATTCGAGGCTGAGCATCACGGAACTCGCTCCGGCCTTGAGGGATGCAATTGTTGCGAGGTGGTGCGCATCCATAGGGCGGAGGGGCGACGCGGAATTGCTCTGGCAACGAGCTTTTCGCTCGCTGCCTCAGTACTTCGTCACGGACAACGAAATTGAACAGTTTGAACAATCGTTCGTGCTGACTCTGCTGGAAAGAACGATTGCCTCAATGGCGTCGCCAAACACTTCCAGAATTGACTGTATCGAACAACTAGATTGGCTACTTTCAATTTCCCCAGATGGCCAGGTCAGCGAGTATGCCAGCAAGTGCCGTGCCGCATTGTTCAACTCACACGAAGTTGCCCGTAAGCTTGACATACCGAAGGGCACTCCTTTCACTGGAGTGGATTTGTCGCTCCACCAACTGCTGGATCTCACGTCCAATGAAAACGATCAGGGGAATGGGCTTTTTTTCGCCCCCGAAGCGCTAAGCTCTGTTCCCTTTCAGCAACTTGTTTCCGCCGGTAAAGCTTCGATCGATGCACTCAGGAAGCAGTTGGACAATCAGTTGCCTACTCGTTGCGTCTGCGAGAGTAATGACAGCATAACTGCCATCCGCTGGATTACATTAGGCGAAGTGGCACAGACAATAATAAACTGGATTGAATTTCAAGGAGATAACAAATCATCGCCGTAGAAGTATCCTGTGCCGCAGGCACCGGAAGCTCATGGTGTTTGGTCATTGCAACCTCTGCGAGACGTCACTTCCAGCAACAGGTCGACTTCGGCTTTTGTCGCGTGGTAAGAATATTCTGAGTTGCGAAAGTGCGGTGGAAATCAGGGGAGTTGGGTGATCAGTAACGTGTGATGATGAGTTTTAGATCAACGGTCTGTGGCTGCGTCAAGCGAGTCGATGTGAGGTTCCGGAGGCGAATAGCGGTCGAAATCACAGTGGCCGCGGACAGTGAGCACAGTCGAGTTCAGAATGTGAACTGGGACGCGGCGACTTTATGCGGCTCGGCGGGAGTAGGCATGGATGATGCCGCCAAGTTTTCGGGTGCAGACGATGTCGCTGCCAATCCGCTGCAAACTTGAAATACTCGTAATTCATTGGCAAAAACGCGCGACATTTTTCGAGGTGTCATGAAGAGAGTTCCTTCCGGGGAGCTAAATCCTGTCAGCGCACTTTCGCCGACAGTCTGGTTAACCAAAACGCCGAGAGTGTCCCTCTCGGCGTTTTTCGTTGGGTCTCAGCGAGCCACGTCCTGCCGGCGATCGGCGTGCGGGGCCACGTCAGTCCCCTGATTACGATATTCTCTCGCCCCCAGTCGGCTTGCCCGACTGGAGCGTGCGGCTGGCAGGCTAGATCGCGAACAGTGCGAATCCAATGCTCCCAGACGGGCTTGCCCCGTTTGAAGCCGAGGCTCGTAGGCTAGCTGCGGAGCCTGATTGACCGGACCCAAATCCCACAAACCTCCGCTACGCAAACAGCCGCTGTGCTGAACTAATACTCTCATGGCTCGCTCACGCCCTCTCGACGTGACACCGTTTTCGCATCAACAAGAACCAAGACCATGAACGAAGTGCCAATGCTCATTGAGCGATGTGTAGAGCCGCGAAGCAGCGCCAGCAAATAGCCTCGGGCGTGAGCCCGAGGACGGCGTAATCGAAAGCCAATGAGCCGCGAAGCGGCGACAGCAAACCCCATGGAAACGCCGCTCTGGTTCCCTGCGTGACCTCCGCACCTCGGCATCGCAAGAACGCGGGTGCGGCCATCCAACTTTGCACCGTTGGCAAACCCCTCACGCACCCCCATCCAAATCCCGGAAGCATCGGCTACGCAAACACCCGCCTCGACGAACTGATACTAATCGCCCGATCATGCCCCTTCGACGTCGCATGAGCCGCCATCGAGTTCGGCCGTCCCACGTTGGAGCGGAACCACTTGCGGAAATTCTTTACGCAGTCCACCCACAGCTCCGCAGAGATTTCCAGTCGCTCAAACAGAGGTTCGAGCTCAGTTGGAGTTGAACCTCGCTTGTCCGTGCGAATCTGTCGCGCGGTCCAGTCCAGCAATTGCAGGTACTCTGACAGAGTCAGCGTGAGAAACCCTTTGTTCGACGCCCGCCGTTCCGTCTTCTTCGCTCGCACCGCCTGACGCTTCGGCTCCAGCCCGACAGGAGCCAGCCAGCCGGCCGATGCTCCATGTTCCGCCGCCGCATCAAACTTGTTCCGATCGGAGGCAGCCACATCGTTTGCGTCCGCAAACTTTGGCTCAGGCACAGACAATCGTTTGTCTGTCTCCTCGTCACTCGCCTCTCGCACCTCGCTGCTCGCCGCTTTCAGATCGGCAATGCGATCGAACACGCTGGTGAACTGGCTTGTTTCCAGAGTCTTCGCGATGCCCGTGCGAATGGGATTCAGGTCCACGTACTGCATGCACGCCAGAATCGCCGCGTCATCCAGCAACACCTGAGCCTTGAAGCGGCCTTCCCAAAATCGGCCCGAACACTCGTCCTGTTTATTGGCTTCCTTCGCCACTTTCTCGGACAGGAACCGCATGAACCACGAGATGCTCGAGAGCCGTTGACGCTTCTCTTTC
>JAEUII010000282.1 GCA_016795145.1 Planctomycetaceae bacterium | reverse complement strand
CGTGGTCCGTCTGCCATGCTGATCAATCGGCGAATTGAGCATTGGTTTTTCAACTCGCCGTTACAACAGGATCGACGCGATACAGCCGGTCATACAGCACGCCAGAGTTCCTCCAAGCATCGCACGGAAGGCAATCTTTGTCAGGTCGCCGCGACGTTCCGGAGCCATCGCTCCAATGCCACCGATCTGAATACCGATCGATGCAAAATTGGAAAACCCGCAGAGTGCGTACGTCGTGATTGCGACGCTGCGTTCCGACAGAGGATTGTCGGGGCTGCTAAGCCATGTTCCCAGCTGTTTGTAAGCCACAAACTCCGTCGCCACCATTTTGATCCCCAGCAGTTCGCCGACCGCCAGACATTCTGCCTTTGCTACACCCATCAGCCAGGCAAGTGGAGCGAAGAGGTATCCAAGAGCTGTCGACAGAGTGATCGGTGAGGGATTCTTGTAGCCGAGCGAAGACAGGACAAAGAGCGACGTCTCCGACAGGCAATAATCAACGAGTGCGATCAGCGAACTGAACGCGATCAGCATCGCGGCTACGTTCAGCATCAGCGACAGTCCGTCGGAAGCGCCGTTGGTAATGGCTTCGATGAGGTTGTTGCTGGTTCGAGGCATTTGCTGCCCGGTGTCTCCGAGCGTTTTCGGAACTTCTACTTCCGGCTGAAGCACTTTTGCGATCAACAGGCCGGCTGGTGCGGAGATCACGGATGCCGTCATCAGATGTGCAGCGCTGACACCCATCGTGACGTAGATTCCCATAACGCTGCCTGCGATGGTTGCAAAGCCACCCACCATGACGGCCATCAGTTCGGAAAGCGTCATCGATGCGACGTACGGTTTCACGACAAGAGGAGCTTCCGTCTGGCCAACGAAGATGTTGGCCGCCGCAGAAAGTGACTCGGCTCCGGATGTTTTCAGAGTCGCCTGCATGATGCGAGCAAGGAAACGCACCACAAGCTGCATGACACCGGCGTGATACAGCACCGACATCAGCGCCGAGAAGAAGATGATCGTGGGCAGAACTTTGAATGCGAAAATGTGATTCGCGAAGTTCTCCCCGAATACAAACGAACTGCCGGCTTCAACAAAGTTGATCAGTCGTGTGAAGAACGCTCCGGCAGCGTCAAAAAAACGAGCCCCGGGAGTTGTCTTCAGGATCAGTGCAGCGAACCCGATTTGCAGTGCGGTGCCCCATAGCACAATTCGCACCGGGAACTTTGACCGATGAGCACTCATCAGCCAGGCCAGAAAAATCATCACGAAATAACCAAACGCAGCGATCGCCTGATTCATAAGACGGTGAGCCAGTTCCAGGTTGTTGAGACTTTGATTTCCGTCAGACGGCCTGTGCAGAGAGTCTGGCCCTGTCACGCAGCGCCGTGAAGGATTTCTAACCGCAGAAACACAGTATTTTTAGCGACAGGGCACGAGCCCTCCGGTGAGTCAGCGTCATGAATCCACCGGACAGCTTGCGCCGTTCCGCTATCAAATCCTTCACGGCGTTGCCTGTCACGCCTACGTTCACGCACTGAGCGCGTCTTCAGGAGAGACGGCTGTGTGCGGGGAACTTTCGAGCCCTGGCAGTATGGGAACAGGTGTCATCCCGACGGAATTCGACACAGGGTATCGGGATTCTGCAACAGGGCAACCGACTGCGGACTTCCGCTCAGTTCGCATCACCTGGATAGCACACTGGGCGTTTTTCCCAGGAGGTGGGTTCCCTCTTTTCAACCAAAGCTGTTCACTGGAGGAACATCCCCGTGCTACGTTTCCATGAGGCGTCGAAGTCGGTTTCCTGCACCACGGTCTTCGTCTCCCATTTCGGAACCCACGCATGAGTTGGCGAAAATACTCCATTAGAACACAGGTCACCCGTTTGCTTGCGGGGCTGGCTGTTCTGTTTGTTGCCCTGACATGGGCTGTTCAGGTCTTCATTATTCAGCCGTCGTTCGCAAGCCTTGAGAAGGACGATGCTCGACGAAATCTGCTGCGATGTACCGATGCCATTGAAAGCGATCTGCAGAATCTGTCGAGCCTCGTGCGAGACTGGAGTGCCTGGGATGATACGTATCGATTCGTGACGGAACGGGATGATTCGTTCCGGGAAACGAACCTGATGGAAACAACGTTCTCCAACACGAATACAGAGTTCGTCTGCTTCCTGATGTCCTCCAGCGAAGTTCTTTGGGGGAAGTGCTACGACACAGCGCGCGCCGAATACCTGGAAGTTCCGGATCTCTTTGACTATGTCGTAAATCCTGCAAACGGCGTCAGCAAATTCAAATCCGTCGATGATGTGCACGCGGGCATCGTTGTGACGTCGCGAGGTCCCATGATGCTGGCATCTCGACCGGTTACCACCACTGACCGAAAGTCTGCGATTTCCGGGGCAGTGATCATGGGACGCTTTCTGAACGACGATCGCATTGCGTCACTGGCCGAGCGAACTCATCTGGATCTTTCCATCTGGCAGCATGGATCACCTCAGATTCCGGCAACGACTCAGCAGATTGCCGAAACCCTGAAGCAAAAGCAGGAAGCTGGAATTCGAGACCTCAGTGAAGAGGAGCTCGTCGGAGTTACGGTTCTTGAAGACATGCAGCTGCAGCCTGCCCTGGTGCTCCAGGTGACAATGCCGCGAACCATCTGGGCTCAGGGACGTGCTGCTGGCAGGGCCGCAACTCTCTGCAGTGGAGCTGCCGGTCTCCTGATGCTGCTGACAACTGGATTGATGCTCCGTCGTCGAATTATTGGGCCGCTCCATCGGATGGCAATGAGTGTCACCAGTGTCGCAGGCACTGAACGAACATCTGCCAAACTGGAGATCGAACGACCGGACGAAATTGGTATCCTGGCACGATGCTTCAACTCACTTCTTGACGCTGTTCAGGCAGACCATCAGTCGCTTGAACATACGCTGCAGCAGCAGATGACCGCTGCCAGCCAACTGGATGAACGCCTGCAGAAGTTCTCCGTTGACGGCGCTGCCGCTGCCGAATCGGCTCTCGCAACGATTTCAGAAATTGAAGCCGTCACGAGTTCGATGGCAAATGAACTTGCTGCCGTTTCCGCCATCGCACGACAAACACATTTGCTGGCTCTGAATGCCGCTATTGAAGCGGCTCGCGCTGGAGACGCTGGCAAAGGGTTTGCCGTCGTCGCGAACGAAGTGAAGCAACTGGCTACCGCAAGTGAGCATGCCGCCGGAGAAGTTCAGGCAAAAATCCGAGAAGCGGCGTCTGTCGTCGATCGAGGCCGACAGGCGTCTGATGCAACGTCTTCCGTCATTCATGATTTTGTCCGCGAAGGCCGACAGGCGATGCAGTCGCTGGCAACAACCACGCCGACTCCAGGTTGATCTGTTGAGTGGGCGGAGCGGCCATCGTCGCGGTTCGCTCCGCCGAACCGGGCGTTTGTCTTCCGCGTGGCATGACTTGCTGTGTTGCGGTGGGGTTACAGGCGCCTTCATTGCCACGACTGTGGGCGGGATAATGTGGCGCTGTTTATTGGGTGGGCGAGATGGGCGTTTTGTTCGGCGGAGCGAACAACGACAGAGTCGCGGTTCGCTCCGCCGAACCAGGCGTTTGTCTTCCGCGTTGCATGACTTGCTGTGTCACCGTGGGGTTACAGGCGCCTTCATTGCCACGACTGAGGGCGGGATAATGTGGCGCTGTTTTTTGGTTGGGCGAGATGGGCGTTTTGTTCGCAGAGCGAACAACGGCAGAGTCGCGGTTCGCTCCGCCGAACCAGGCGTTTGTCTTCCGCGTGGCATGACTTGCTGGTTTGCCGTGGGGTTACAGGCGCCTTCATTGCCACGACTGTGGGCGGGATAATGTGTCGCTGTTTATTGGGTGGGCGAGATGGGCGTTTTGTTCGCAGAGAGCCTGTGAATTTATGGCGAAGTGACCTGGCGGACCAGTCGGTGGGGCGCTATAAGGGTCGGAATGTGCAACCCAACATCCGACAGCATGTCCAACGAACCCGCAGCATCTGAAGTCACCGCGTCTGAACCCGCAGCA
>JAEUII010000153.1 GCA_016795145.1 Planctomycetaceae bacterium | reverse complement strand
CGTGCGAGGTCTTGCCAAAGTGAAAGCCGTGGCTCTGTGGCACGCCCTCGCCTTCAATTTTCGCCGCATGCTGCACCTGCAGATGTGGCCATCACCCCGCTAAAACGAAAGGCAACCACCAGCGATCGCCCAACGCATCCGATTCCGCCGCTCCGGCGATCTCCCGAAAACCAACTTCCACAACCAATCTCAACAAACAACACCCCCCCAAAAAAAATTCTTCGCTTGGGGGATGTCAAATCAAACTGAACCGCCATAGATTCACGCCCTCGGAGCGATCCGCGACTATGCAAACAAAGTCGTTGTTCGCTCCGCCGAACAAAACGCCGGTCTCACGTGCGGTATTGCCGATAATTGCTGACCAACGCGTGGGTGTAAGCAAGACGCTGGGATCGCGGAGCGATCCGCGACTATGCCGCCCCCAGCCCCGCCATTCTGCGCCACGCACTAATCTGGCCAAGGTGCATCATCATGTGCCCGCCACAGTAAAAGGACTGCAGGGAACCCAGCGACGGAAACAGAGTCGCCATGCGGCCTTCCAGAGGATTCGTCTGCTGCAGCACGTTGTCGCTGACAGCTCGGAGTGCCGCTACCGCAGCCCGGTAACCATCAAAGTAGAACTTCACAACAGCGTCCATCGATGGATAAACCGTTCCCGACGGATCATCGACACACTTCGCATCTTTCGAAAAGGCCGCTTCAAACCCCTCCGGAATCGCAGGCGCCGGCAGATTCAGTTGAGTCAAAATCCGAGGCCCGTAAAGACTGAGATGTCCAAACACAAAGGCTGGATGATTCGACTCAATCACCACACCGCCAGGAGCAGCGAAACGAGCAAACTGCTGAGGCGTCACGTCCTTCAACAGTCGTTCCGAATATCCAAGGCACAACTCCAGAGAATCCGCAATACAATTTCCGAAGGAACGAGACATTTCAGACACTCCATAGGCTTCGTTATGCAAGTCGGCAAACAAATTTGCTGCCGATGACAATCCAAATCGCAGGCCGTAGTTTAGCAGTCTCGACCGGAATTCAACATGGAGCGGAATGTAGAGCGATTGTCCTCAATCGCTTCGGGGACCAACGGTGGTTGTCAGAGCGCCCAAGTGCTCTGAGTGAATCCCTCCAGGTAAGTCCATCCCGTCCCCAAAACCTCCTCCCCCAAACTCGTTTGGGGGAGGTCGATCGAGCGTCAGCAAGATCGGGAGGGGGCCGCGTTTACAGCCACCGCCTGTTGAAACACCACTTGCAAAGCCATCAACTCATGAGCGACCTGCAATCAAAATCTCTGATCGTCTTCAAAGGCCTGCTCTTCCTGCTCATGGCGGTCATGAGTGCCGTCATCCTCTTTGCACAGGCACCCACCATCACCACCGCGACACTGCTCGGATTGCTGATCTGGTCATCGTGTCGCTTCTACTACTTCCTGTTCTACGTCCTTGAAAAATACGTCGACCCGACAATGCGTTATGCAGGACTGATCGATCTCATTCAGGGCATGAAGAAGCGACGCAACGGAAGAGACTCCGGTTCTGAGTGCCGATAGCGAAATCCCGACGTTTGTCCCCCAATCCCGGCAGCACGCCGATGAACAAACACCTCTCTCACACATGAATTCGCCGACAAACCTCGCTCTGCGTTGCATCCCCCAATTGCCACGCCTATTCTCTCCCTACACCAAGTCCCGTCTGATGGAGCGAACCACTAAACAGATAATCAGCAAGCGTCCGGAAATCTGACGAAGCAAAGTCTCCGAAATGTTCCCTGAAGAACTTGCCCGACAGCAGATTGATCGCCAGCTCACTGAATGCGGCTGGCTGGTTCAGGATCGTCGTGCAATGAACATCACTGCCGGGCTGGGCGTGGCAGTCCGAGAAGTGACGCTTGGCACAGGAGAAGCCGACTATCTGCTGTTCGTCGATGGCAAGGTTGCGGGAGTCATAGAGGCCAAGCCACCGGGCTTCAGCCTGACCACGGCCGAAACACAATCCCAGAAGTATCAGTCGGGCCTGCATGCTCGATTTCCACACTATCGCTTGCCGCTGCCATTTGAGTATCGGTCTGATGGAACGACCACGGTCTTCACCAATGGCCTCGATCCACACCCACGCAGCCGGGAATTGTTTACATTCCATCGTCCCGAAGAATTGCTGCGACTCGTCCGCCAGCAAAGCCAGCTCCGCCAGAACCTTTGCGATTTACCGGAGCTGGACAAGACAGGGCTCTGGGATGTCCAGGTCCGAGCCATCACCAATCTCGAAAAGTCACTCGCCGACAACAAGCCTCGGGCTCTCGTCCAGATGGCCACCGGCTCCGGCAAGACGTTTACCGCCGTCTCTGCCTGCTACCGCCTGATCAAGTTCGGCCGAGCAAAACGTATCCTGTTTCTTGTCGACCGCAACAATCTGGGTCGACAAACTCTGAATGAGTTTCAGCAGTACATCAGCCCGCACACCAACCGAACGTTCACCGAAGAGTACGTCGTTCAGCATTTGAAGCGAAACACCATCGATCCCGCTGCCAATGTTTGCATCACGACGATTCAGCGACTGTATTCCATGCTTCAGGGTGACGAGGAGTTTTCCGAAGACAACGAAGAGGGGTCGATGTTCGAGGCGGAGGTTGACAGCCGCAAGACGCCGATGCCAGTGGTTTACAATCCAAGAATTCCGATTGAAGAATTCGACATCATCATCATCGATGAATGTCACCGCAGCATCTACAACCTGTGGCGACAGGTGCTGGACTATTTTGATGCCTTCCTGATCGGGCTCTCCGCGACTCCCACGCCACAGACGATTGGATTCTTCAAGCAAAACACGGTGATGGATTACACCCATGAAGACGCCGTCGCCGACAAGGTGAATGTTGACTTTGATATCTACCCCATTGAAACTCAGATCACCAAGAACGGTGCGACGCTCAAGAAAGAGCCCGAGTTAATGGTGCCGCACCGCGATCGACGCACGCGGGCTAAACAGTACAAAGAACTTGACGCCGACTTTGTCTACACGGCGGGACAGTTGGATCGCGACGTCGTTGTGGATTCGCAAATCCGACTGGTGATTCAGACCTTCAAAGAGAAGCTGTTCACGGAGATCTTTCCCGACCGCATAGTCGTGCCCAAAACGTTGGTCTTCGCCAAGACCGATCTGCATGCGGACGACATCGTGAAGGTCATCCGCGCAGAATTCGGCTTGGGCAACGACTTCTGTCAGAAGATCACCCATCGCACCGGGTTCACCAAAAAAATCGTCAAGGTGAAAGATGAGCACGGCAATGAAAAGGACAAAGTGACGTGGGAACGCAGTTCGTCGCTCAAGCCCGAAGATGTCCTTGCCGAATTTCGTAATTCGTACAATCCCAGGATTGCAGTCACGGTGGATATGATTGCGACCGGCACCGACGTGAAGCCTTTGGAATGCCTCATCTTCATGCGAGACATCCGATCATGGGGCTACTTTGAACAGATGAAAGGGCGTGGCTGTCGAGTCATTGATGTGGACACATTACGAAGCGTCACGCCGGACGCGAAGGCCAAGACGCGATTCGTGATTGTCGATGCTGTGGGAGTCTGTGAAAGCGACAAGTCCTGCAGTAAGCCCATGGATCGCAAACCCACCGTTCCGCTCGACAAGATTCTGCACACAGTGGCAATGGGTGTCGTCGACGCAGACCTGGCGTCAACCCTCGCGTCCCGGCTAACTCGCCTGAGTCTTCGACTTTCGCAGGAAGAACGACACCAACTAACAGACGATGCAGGCGGACTCTCGCCAGAACAACTGGCGCATTCACTTTTGGACAGCATCAATAATGATGCCGTGGACGCTGCTGCCAGGAAGAGGTTTGATCTCGCTGAAGAAGCGGAGCCGACTGAAGAACAGCTCAACGCGGTTGAACACGATCGCGTGCGGGAAGCACTGCGGCCGTTTCACAATCCTGTTTTGCGAAATCGCATCCTCACCTACAAGCAGTCACTCGAACAGATTATCGACGAAGTCACGCAGGACGTGTTGCTCAGTGCGGGCTTTACTGACCGAGCCGAACACCGAGCCCGTCAGTTGGTGAAGGGGTTTCGTGAGTTCGTGGAGACTCACAAGGACGAGATTGAAGCCCTGCAGATTTTGTATTCCCGACCACATCGAGCCGGCCTGCGGTATTCACAGGTCAAAGAACTGTTGCAGGCCATCAAACGTCCGCCGTTGCATGCGGACGCTCAAAAGTTGTGGGACGCCTTCGAACAGACGGAGCCTGACAAAGTCAAAGGCAAGGGAGGAAAGCAACTGGTCGATCTGATCGCCCTGGTTCGCCATGTCCTTCAGCCGGATTCACCGCTGGTGCCGGTCAGTGACACCGTTGAGGAACGATATCAGCAATGGCAGAAGGATCAGCAGACCGCCGGAGTCAGCTTTACTGCGGAGCAGCGAAAGTGGCTGGACGCCATCAAGGACCACATTGCCAGCAGCCTGACCATTGAAAATGACGACTTTGCGGAGATCCCCTTCAATCATCTCGGCGGCCTGGGCCGAGCGTATGAGTTGTTCGGCGATTCGCTGACCTCGATTTTGGAAGAATTGAACGCGAGGTTGGCAGCATGAGTAAATATTCATCGCCGTGGCCAACATTGCCGCTTCGAGAAATCGCCTCCGAAATGTGCCTCGGAAAAATGCTCGACAAGAACAAGAATCGAGGTGTTCTTCAGCCGTATCTTCGAAACGTCAATGTTCGCTGGTTTACGTTCGACCTATCCGACCTCAAGGAAATGCGGTTCGAAGAAAACGAAACCGAGCGTTTTGATTTGCGCTATGGGGATCTTTTAATCTGCGAAGGAGGCGAACCGGGACGGGCCGCGGTTTGGAAAGGGCAGGCCGAAAAAGCGAAGTTCCAAAAGGCTCTGCATCGAGTGCGGTTTCGTGATGATGAATACGATCCGACATTCGCGATGTACTTCATTTACTACGGCACGACGACGAATTCCTTTGCCGAGTATTATACCGGAACAACCATAAAACACTTGACTGGAAAAGCTCTGTCCCAAGTCCAGTTTCCAGTCCCACCCCTCCCCGAACAACGTCGCATCGTCTCAAAAATCGAAGAACTGTTTTCGGACCTGGATGCAGGGGTGTCGGCGTTGGAGCGAGCGAAAGCGAATTTGAAGCGTTACCGCGCGTCGGTGCTCAAAGCCGCCGTCGAAGGCCGCCTGACCAATCTTCGACGGGTTCCACTTGTACCGCTTTCCGAGTTAATCGAAGGTCTCGGGCAAGGTTGGAGTCCGAAGTGCGAACTCAATCGGGATCCCGATCCCGATGAATGGGCGATCATCAAAACAACCGCAGTTCAATCAATGGCTTATTCCGATCAAGAAGCCAAGCCCCTGCCATCGGAGTTTTCGCCCAGACCCGACATAGAGATACGGCAAGGCGACATTTTGATGACACGCAAGGGGCCTCGTAGTCGATGCGGCGTCGCCTGCCTTGTTCGGTCCACAAGGCATCGACTTATGGTCTGTGATACGGTCTATCGCTTTCGCTGCCGGGAGTCACAAGTGCTGCCTGAATATCTGGAACTCGCGTTGAACTCACCGACTGTGATAGAGGAGATCAATAAGCGCAAGTCCGGAATAAGTGAAAGTGGCCTAAGCTTGACGCACAAGAAGATTGGAGAGGTTCTGATACCAACCCCCGCATTAGAAGAACAGGCAGAGATTTCAAATGACGTCGCTAGGTTGTTGTCACTTCTTGAGTCGATGCTTCGCACAATCACATCGAGTGACACACACGCAAATCGCTTGAAGCAATCGATTTTGAAGCTCGCGTTCGAGGGCGGACTTGTGACTCCGCTGGCCGATCAGACTGTTCATTCGAACTCGACGTCTGCAAGCAATGTTCGGGAGGAAAAATGAGTAGCTTTTCCTGGTTACTTATCTCCGATTTGCACCTCAAATCGACCCATACAACTTGGAGTCAGAATGTCGTACTCCGCGACATGGTCCGGGATATCGAACGAAAGAAAGAACATTTCCCACGCATTGATTTCATCATCGTCAGCGGGGACTTGGCGCACGGCGGAAAGCCGGATCAATACAGGCTTGTTGGACACTTCCTGGATGATCTTCTTGAGATACTCGGCCTAACTCGCATTGACGTCTTCATGGTGCCCGGCAATCACGACATTGACAGAGACATTTGTGAATTGACATTTCACGGAACTCGGGCTGAGTTTCACAACGCTGAAAATGTTGAGAAATATTTATCGAGGGATCATGAACGTGATACTTTACTGAAGCGACTTAGCGCTTTTCATGAGTTTGAACGACGCTATTCAGACGGAATGGCGAGAACCACGACGGCCGACGGTTTGGCGTAC
Source organism: Planctomycetaceae bacterium (assembly GCA_016795145.1). Lineage (GTDB taxonomy): Bacteria > Planctomycetota > Planctomycetia > Planctomycetales > Planctomycetaceae > SXXK01. The sequence goes on along the minus strand of JAEUII010000153.1, from coordinate 658 downwards.
ATTTCACACCGCATGGTTGGCAATCTTCCTATTGGTATTGTCGGGCTAAATTCCGCCCTCGCGTGCGGCAATGACCAAGACAAAGACAACGTGGTTTTGGGTGATCGTCCGATTATAGATATTTGTGAAATCATCCGTGAGTCAGATGTCCGTCTTGTGATAGGAGTCATGCACCATCCGCCATGTTGGCTGCGAGACTTCGATCAACGGACTTTCAATCAACGTTTTCTTCCAGTATGTGACGTACTCCATCGAGGCCATCTTCACGAAAGGGAAGTTCAATTGCTTTACACAGGGTCAGATAAACCTTGCCTGGCTATAGCCGCTGGCGCAGGGTATGTCTGGCGACAGTTCCGCAACTCATATTCGATCGTATCCTTAGATTCATCCAAGGCCGAGTGCTCTGCAACGTACTTTGAATATGATAGTTACTCGGGTGGGTTCGAGCCGAGAATTGCGGAAAAACAACCAGTGAGTTTTCGAGGGCAGCTCCCCGGCGGTACCCCAGAATTATCCGTGGCAATTGCTGCGATTGGCGGCAGTGCAATGCAATTTGCACCATACTTGGCTTCACTCATTTCAGACCGTGTTACCGAAGTCCCAATTCCTCTTGGGAACCGTATTGTTTTCGCGTCGATAAAAATGCTGGAAGAGTCAA
>JAEUII010000209.1 GCA_016795145.1 Planctomycetaceae bacterium | reverse complement strand
GATAACAGGCTGATCCCGCCCGAGCGTCCATAGCGGCGGCGGGGTTTGGCACCTCGATGTCGGCTCATCACATCCTGGGGGTGAAGAAGCTCCCAAGGGTTCGGCTGTTCGCCGATTAAAGTGGTACGTGAGCTGGGTTTAAACCGTCGTGAGACAGGTTGGTCCGTATCTGCTGTGGGCGTACGAAACTTGAGGGGTATTCTCCTTAGTACGAGAGGATTTGGAGGGACGTACCTCTGGTGTTCCTGTTGTCACGCCAGTGGCATCGCAGGGTAGCTATGTACGGTTGTGATAAACGCTGAAAGCATATAAGCGTGAAGCCATCCCCAAGATAAGGTTTCGTTGAACTTCGGTTCTGAACTCCCCTGGAAGACTACCAGGTTGATAGGCTGGCTGTGTAAGGCGTGAGAGCGTCTGAGCTGACCGGTACTAACGGAGAAATATCTGGCCACTTTGATCAATTGTCAGGTTGCTCACTTAGACTTCATTTTGGTTTATACGCAGATGATGCGGCTCTGCTTGCTCATCTGCGGTTTCCCGGTGAATCACTTGCAAGGAAACACGCGTCTCCATTCCGAACACGAACGTTAAGCTTGCAAGGCCAATGATAGTGCCCACCGGCGCGAAAGTAGGTTATGCCGGGATCTTTCACAAAGACCACACCTTCGGGTGTGGTCTTTTTTTATGCGCGTTGGTTTGCTTGTTTTCCATCCTGACGTTGACGTAGACGTGATTCTGACACCGGGTGTGTTATGTCGAACGGTATCCCGCTCGGTGGTTGGCGTGAGTCGCAGCGTGAGTTTCGCGAACGATGGATCGCAGAATGGTCGGCGGAAAAGGTTGCGGCCTATCAGCTGTGCGCTGGACAGCTGGATCCGGAGCAACGGGAGCGTCATGTCAGGGACCTCCTTGAGGCTCATTCGTTTCGAGATGTTCGTCGGATCCTGGATGTTGGTTCCGGAGCTGGAACAGTCTGTGAAATCCTGGCAGATCTATGTTCTCAGTTGAATCAGCCAGTTGACGAGGGTGGGCCGGAGTTCTTTGCACTGGAGCCAGCCCCTGAAATGTTGCGACTGCTTGTTAGTCGCATGAAGCAACTGGGGATACCGGTGCAGGCTCAGGAAGGCTTTTGCGACAGCGAATCGGACATTGGGCACTACCCACCGGAGTACTTTGACCTGGTAATCTCGCGGCAGGTGACCAACGGTCTGTATGATCCTCTTGGCGCATTTGCGAACTGGAAGTACTGGCTGAGACCCGGCGGTACTGTGATTGTGATGGATGGCCTGTTTGATCGCGCCGGCTGGGGTTCCGATGTGGATCTATTTCCACTCGCCGCAACGAAGTCGCTCAGTACGGTCCCATACCTGCTGGAACAGGCGGGCTTTTGTATTTGCTCTGTCGGGATGATGTCTTCGATTAACGCGCATCCGCTGACCAGAACTCCTCGTTATTTGGTTGTCGCACAGAAGCCATAGCGTTTGTGAACTGAAGATCGGTGGACGAGAAGTTGGCGACGGTTTTCCGAAAAGGGGAAGACCTGCTCCGACGTTTACTGATAACGCTCAAACTTCTTTTGCATTGATGCGGTTGTAGAGCGTGTCCCACTCAATCGGTGTAATGTTCGTTTGCCATGAATCGCCGGATTGAAGGCTTGCCAGCACCGGGTTGCTCGCAGGTTTCGCAAGGACCTGAATGAGCTGCCGTGTTCCATCGATGGTTCCAGTCACAGTTTTTCCTGAGTCATAGGACTCATCGCCAGCCATGGAGCCAATGGTGGTAACGGTTCGTTCTATTGTGATAGAAACCGACATCAGGGTACCGGCAGCTGCTCGAACAATTTCTGTTCTTAGTGTGCTATGGCGACTGACTTCATTGAGCTGAGCGACCAGATCCAGGATTGACGCAGCCTTTTGAGGTCGGCGGAGCGATGTGGGCTGATCGTCGATAAGGTGAGTGCTCCGTTTCCTGGAATCGGTGTTTGGTGAAGAGCTGTCTTCAGGGGCGTCCCAGTCTTCATCGGTGTTCACCGCATTGGCAGCCGAGTGAAGTTCTTTTTCACTGGCCGGTGCAGAAGTTATCCCGCCCAGGAATTCAGTGGGAACAAGCTGTAGCGTTTCTGAAGTTGTCCAGTCAGGGAATCTCGGAATGTCGATTCGAACTTCCGCCGTCCATTTGATGGAGTTATCAGCTGCCTCAAAGCTGTAAGCGCCCGTCTCCGGGAACGGAACCTGAATGGATTCTTCCACTGTTTCACCAGCCTCCACCACGCCACCTTCGCGGATAAGGTGAGATTCCAGTGCCAGCTGGTGGGTATGTGTCGTCTTGTTTGTCCCGCTGCCGGATGCTGCCGACTCGATTCCTGAGATCTTTAGAGAGATGGAGTTGATCATAAACGAGCGCCGCGCGGTGAATTTCAGCTTCAACGGCCACGATTCTCCGGGCGCAACAACTTTGAGAGGCATGCTCAGTTCGACCTGTCCCAGCCGCATCTTGAGTGCCTGGCTCTTCAGCCACAGCCAGACGGTCACAATCACCACAATTGGGAGCAGGACGATGGCCAACATGGCGACAGCCACCAAAATCGCCCCAAGAAGCAGCACGATGATGGCTTTGAAAATCAGTCCTGAGTCTTCTTTACTCTCAGGTTTCAGCGATACAACCTTGTCTCGCGTACCGGTGAACTGAGGCGGCACCAGGCCAGGCAGGACAATGTAGTCCTCCTCCGCCGAAGGATTTCTTGCCCATGAGACGTCAACGTCTGCTGAGACGTAGTGGTCGATGTGAATGAGGTGGCCGTGGTACGTGACCGGAAATAGAGGTGCGGGAAAGGAGAATGCAAATTCCAGGTTTTGTCCGGGAGACAACAGTCCTGCTTCCTGCAGAACCTCCGTTTCCTTTGGACCAGAATCTGTATTTCCGCGGCCGTGTGTTTTCCAGGTATGCGTTAGCCGAATGCCGTTGCTCTTCGTTTCCTGGTTCACAGTGACGATGACTCGACCGCTGACCGATTCCCCACCGCGCCAGGTGCGATCGTTTCTGTCGAATACGATGCGAACGTCACACTTTCCTGACATCTTCAAAGTCCTTCATTGACTGAAAATGCTCATAGAGGCAGCCGAGCATCGCTCGAATATCCGAACCATATCGCTCACACAGTTGCTCGGCTACGGTCAAAGAAACTTCAGGGACTGGTTCGGGCGAGCGTCGAAACATGCGAATTCTCTCGTTCAGGATCTCATAAACCTGCGCGGGACTGGTGTGACGACGCGCTTCGATGGTCAGAACAGGTCGGCCTGCAAAGCGAAGGGAAACGGAAAAGTCATCGTGTGTCCCAAGGACCAGTCTTTTGTTTTCTCGCCAGAGTGACGCCTGTTGTTTCCGCGACAGCCGCTGTGCTTCATCCACGAAGACGGGGTCTCCGTTCGTATTCACGGAGACGTATTCACCTTCCGGCATCCAGGTGTAGGTGCAACGGGGATAGCAATTCTGCAGCGCCAGCAGATGCGTTGTCTTTCCGTAGCCTTTCTCGCCGACAATTTGCACCGCTGGCGCATGATTCGTCGATGGCTGATTCAGGAACGCTGTGATGTCCGAAATCTCGACGATCGCCAGCTGACCTCGCTCCTGTGCACTCAGTTCGCCGAACGGATTCCGGCGAAGATTCAAATGCGCGAAGGCAAGGCCGACAACGGGCTTCATTTTTTGGCCGTCTCTGGCGAAAGGGCATCGATCCAAACCAGGCGATGGTCTGAGCAGTCAATCAGCGAGTGTCGATCGTCGCTGGCTGGAGGCCAAAACACGAACGCAGACTTGATGCTGAGATCTTTGGACGGAAGAACATAGTCCGCTCGAAGATTCCCCACAGATCGATCATTGAAATCCGATGTGTCGTGCGACGCATCCCCTTTATGCTGCAGATTCATCTGCTTCTGCTGAGCGGAAGTGTCAGCGCCTCCTGGACTGACGGGAACGACAGAGGAATTGATACGAGGATGATTGAGCAGCAACTGAATCGCTCCAGGTACACTTCCACCATCCATGGGATCTGCATTCTGGTCGCCCAGAATGACGAACGAGGCTGCAGGTTCAAAGGGCGTTGACTTGCCCGCATCATCCTTCAGCCATTCAGCCGGCTGGCTCTTGAGATACTCCGCCCACAGTCGAATTTCATCGTGGTTGCGTCGTCCATTACGGTCTTCCGGTCCATCAAACGCAGGTGGTGTTGGATGACTGGTCAATAGATGAAGTGTGAGCCCAGGCAGGCTGACCGGAATATCCCAGTGACTCTTGGAGGACAAACGTAACAGCCCGAGATCTTCATCGTTGTACCAGCCGCCTGTGGCTTTGGGATCAGCTTTCGCCGCTTCGATTGTGGGTGGCAACAAGGCTCCCGGCAGATCCTTCCAGAGAAGCTTCTGAAACGTACGGATGTTTGTGCGATCGATGGGATAGGCCGAGAAAACCGCCATTCCATACTGTCCGGGGTACTTGCCAAAACCAATGGCATCGCCCGGACCATTTGTCTTGCCGTCATGATCCAGATCTCGGCCCGATGCGACTCCCGTGTTGACAGGACCAGACCAGGCATCCGCAAATTTCAAAGGAGGCTCAGGGCACCAGTCCGCAACGGCCTCCAGGTAGTTCTTCTGAAAGCTGCGGAGGGCGGTTTGATCAGCGTCATAATCGAACTCATTCAGAAGCACGATGTTCGGACGAACGATGCGAAGGATTCGAGCGACCTTGCGAGCCTGTTGGTTATCGCTGTTGCTCAAATCGCGAATGAGCTGTCCTTCTGCGTCTCGGTTCAGGCTGCAGTTGAAGGTGGCAATGCGAAACGTGCCCTCGGGAACCTTTGTGGACCACGGCTCATCGCACAATGCTGCGGCTGGTGTGCTGATCACCAGCAGGATAAGGAGCACACGAATTCGCGTGAGGGGAATCAGGGTCATGGGCGAAGCAACTCATGGTGAAAGGAAAACGGCCAGCGAATGGTGGTACGCGCAGGATCGTCGGAAGACCTTTCAGACTCAACTGAACCATCATGAATTTCTGATGAGGACAGCTAACACGGAATACACGGCGTCCCGCCAGTTAGCGAATGACACGAGCTGTCTGGTGTGAGCCAATCAACGCCAGCGCTTCACCGGAGGGCTCGCGCCCTTCCGCTACTAACTGATGGGCAACAACTTTGGGGAGATCGGGCTTATCGAGCGCTGAGCATCGACGCTGCGGCTGACCGAAGTGAATCAATTTCCGCTGGCGAGATTCGGCCATAATTGATCGTGCCTGCGTCCTCTTCATTCGTCTTCTGCACTTCCGCGTCGAGCTGCACATACTGGCTGACGAAATGACGGAGATCATCGTCAGTCCAGGACATCTTCTTCTGGAGCAGGTTCAGATACTCAATCAGCTGCTGTGCATCGCGCCAGGCCTTGAGTCGCAGGGAATGACGAATGACCACCTGGCCATCTTTGTCCTGGTCAAAGATGAACAGTCCGAGCTGATCCGCCTTCTTCAATGCCGAGCCATCTTTATTCACAGTCTGCCAGGGAACCAGTCCGGATGCGCCAAAGCGACGAGCATCCAGAGCCCACGCCTGGAGATTGCGGTTGCTTTCAAGTACGTGGTTCGAAGTTCCGTAAACCCACACCGTCAGGCCGTCGCGGGCAATGCGATCCGTCACGAGCCGCTTGTAGTACTGGAAAGCTGAAGAGGCGACAACCCACAGATCGCTTCGTCCATCGAGCTGGCCTCGGCAGTATTCCGGTCGGGAGATATCGATGCGATAGTCGATGAGAACATCCTTGCTTCCCGATCGACCGCGATCCGTCAGTTCTCCGTAGTACTGCAGTGCGCGGTAATCCCAGAACCCTGATGGTTCATCCAGAATCCATGGCGCCTTGGCGGGATCATTCAGTGAGCCCTTGTTGTTCAGATAGACCTGAAAGCGAGTTCGGTTCCAATTGTTCTTCTGAGCGAGTTGGCCAAAATCCTGCAGAAGGTTGGCGAATGTCTGTGAGTATTCCGGATGCTTGCTGAAGGCTTCATACGCGTCGGGATTGCCATCGAAATACGCGCGGCAATTCAACGGCCAGCTCTCATGGAATGTCAGATAGAAACCAGGAACAGCAACAGGGCCACGATGTCCGTCGGCAAACAGTGAACCATCCAGGCAGGGCCCAAACGCGTCAGCAAAATCATCCCAGTACCCGGAAGTGGCTCCCGGTGTCACGTTGTCATAACGCTTGTTGTCCATCCGACGACCAGATCGCAGACGCATATCGAGGTTACTCTTGCGCGATCCGGGTGCGGCTGTGTTATGCGAGTAATGCAGGATGTTCGAATGGACTCGATGATCGTAGGCCACCTTCTGAAGCTTGTAATACTCATCGACGTGATCGGGCAGACCATAGCCGTTCATTTCGCAAAGGAACGTCGCCTCTTTGGGCAAGGCAAACGGCAGTACCTCCAGTTCGATCGGCAAAGTGCGACCATCAGAAATTCGTACCTGACCTTTGCAAACACCAGGCTTGGCATCAAATGGAACATAGACGTCAGCAATCACGCAGGCATCCTGGTTCTTCTGAAGAGCGAGCTTTTCGGGCAAAGGCAGAAGCGGATCCGGGATACTGCGATCTCCCGCAGGAACATAGACGGCCTGCCAAAGTTCCGTCTTGAAAGAGGGGTCGAAAGTGATCGAAATCGATTCCGGTGAGCTGCCTTGCACAAGCATCTGGAACCCCGTGACTTCGCCTGCTGCCGCGCGCAGTGTGATCGTCTTGCCATCAAAGACAGCGTTGTGAGTTCGATAGTCGTTGGGCAGGTTTCCGACGGGATTACATGTGGCATCGTACTTGTCGAGCACCGGGATGACGCTCATGTCGCTGACGCTGGACTTTGATTCCGTGCTGCGCGTGCTTGCTTGGGGCCGTTTGAGGGCTGCGGATCTTCGGAACAGCACATCGCGCTGAGTGGCAGGTTCGGAAACCGTTCCACTGCGGCTCACAGCAACGACGCTGATCTTATGCGGAGATTCAGAAGAGAGTGAAGCGGGCAAATCGCGAAGGATGATCTGAACTCGATCTTTGTTCTGCGTCGTACTGTTTGCGAACGGGATCAGGTGGCGAGCAAGCGGATGGCCATCGACTGTTACTCGATAGGTCAGGGCACCTTTCGCTGGCACGAAAGTCAATGACGCTGATGTCTGATCCAGGGGCTGAACCTTCAATGCTGTTGGTGCCGATGGACTTGGCCCGTTGGCTGGTTCCACGTCCACTTCCAGCCATGGCTTCTTACCGGATTGATCGCGGGAGCAGATGGTTGGGTTCCGTCCGTAGTCCGCATCATGTTCATGGATTGCCAGGCCGAAGGCGGAACCCGTGGCGATGGCATGCACGATGTCGGGCGGAACATCCCAGTAGTATTTTCCGTCCCTAAGTTCAGAACGGCATTGGTGCACCAGCGTGTTTCCGTTGCCTCCGCAGACCGCCGGGAATCGCGCGCCGGGATAGCCCCAGTCTGGAATGCTGTCGATTCCGCAGCGGAGCCCGTTGGATTTTTCTTCATCCCACGGCGTCGCAATCGTGGAAATCGAAACAGCGGAGATCGTCTGATCGCCCTGTTCACAAACGAGCGTGGCCTTCCGGACGACTTTGCCGACGATCGCTGACACATCAAAGTCCATCGCCACGATGTGCTGGTTGCCCTTGATGCGAATGCGTCCCTGGTGTCCGGCGTTTTGTGACCATTCTCCGTCGACCATCACGATCGAGTTGTCTTTCACGACGGGCAGTCGCAGAGTCTCGGCGTGAGTCGAATCGGCAGCGATCGTTGAAATCACTGCGAAGAACGTTGTGCAGCAGACGACAACGGGCTGAAAGGGACGTGCCATCAGCAAGCCTCTCCAACTTAGAGGAAAAGTGTCAGGGCAGAGAAATGCATGCAGAACGGCAGTTTGCCAGCGCGCGGCGGAACTTGCGATCGAGGCGTGCCGTTCCACATTCGAGCCGTACTCTGTTTCTGGCTTGCAGGGTGAGAGCTTGTTTAAGGCAAGCGAACAACGTGAGCGGGATTTGGCAACGAGCCGGTAGGCTCCTTTGGGTCAAGGGCTTTCAGCCCTTGTTACGAATGCGAGTGTTCTGGACCAGGGAACTGAGTGTTTTCTACTTCGCGAATGTACTGCTGAACGGCGCTGGCGGCATGAGTGCGCAGCTGGCCGAATTCTTTCAGGAACTTGGGCTTGAAGGAAGGGTTCAGTCCGAGCATATCGGGTCCGACCAGGACCTGTCCGCTGCATCGATTTCCAGCACCAATGCCGATCGTTGGAATGCTGAGGGCTTCTGTAATCTTGCCAGCGATGTCTTCCGGGATCAGTTCCAGGATGATGCCAAACGCGCCGGCATCTTCTGCCGCGCGAGCGTCATCCAGAAGCTGCTGCTCATCGCGCTGGACTTTGCCCATGCCACCGAGCTGGCGAACGGCCTGAGGTCGCATTCCGATGTGCGCCATCACCGGGATATCCGCGCGACGAATACCACGGATGGTCTCAGACTGAATCGAGCCACCTTCGAGCTTCACTGCGTCGGCGCCGGTCTCTTTGATGATTCGACCAGCGTTGCGGACAGCCTGTTTAGGACTGACCTGGTAACTCATGAAGGGCATGTCGACCACGACGAGTGCGCGTCGTACGGCTCGAGTCACCATTTCGCCGTGATAGATCATGTGATCCAGCGTCACAGGCAGTGTTGTGGACTTGCCCTGGACGACCATGGCGAGGCTGTCGCCAACCAGAATACTGTCGACGCCCGCTTCATCCAGAATGCCCGCCCAGAGGTAATCGTAGGCGGTCAGCATGGTCATCTTTTTGCCGGAGGCTGCGGCTTCGCAGAACGCCGGAACAGTCATCTTGCGAGGAGCTTTTTGCATCGGATCCTTATCCCTTCACGATGGGATTGACCAGAGTACCGATGCCTGTGATCGAAATCGTCACCTGATCACCATTTTCGAGCGTGAAGTTATCTTCGGGAACGATGCCCGTGCCTGTCATCAGAAACGCGCCGTTGGGAAGATCGTTTTCCTTGAACAGCCAGCCGACCAGTTCTTCGGGCGTTCGTTTCATCTGACTCAGCTTTGTTGCTCCGGTGAATACCACCTGACCGGCTCGCCGAATTTCCAGCTTGATATCAATGGCTTCCGGATCGAGCGGGCTTTCCGCCAGCAGCACGCAGGGGCCAAGCCCGGCACACTGTGAGTAGAACTTTGCCTGCGGCAGGTACAGAGGATTTTCGCCTTCGATGTCGCGGGCCGACATGTCGTTCCCGATGGAGTATCCGACGATACGGCCGGAGCTGTTTGTGACCAGAGTGAATTCCGGTTCGGGCACGCTCCAGCTGCTGTCGACTCGAACGCGCAGAGGCTGGCCCGGTCCGGCAACTCGATGAGGTGTCGCTTTGAAGAATAGTTCCGGTCGAGCGGCCGTGTAGACCTTGTCGTAATTGGAAGCCGATGTTTCGGACTCTTCCATACGAGCAATCTGGCTGCGCTTGTAAGTCACACCGGCGGCCCACACTTCCTGCTGATCAATCGGCGCAAGGACGGTGACTTCGCTGAGTGGTACCGGAGTCGTATCGGGCTTCAGCAGGAATCGAGCGAGCCCAATCGGATCGGCAGAATTCAGAATGTCCATCAGCGAATGGCAATGATCAATCTGAGTCAGGTCCAGCGGCTGCACCGCGGTCTCGTGCATCGCAGCAACTCGCATGGAACCATCATTCAGCCGAATCTTGCAAAGTCTCACGGTCCAGATCCTCTTCGTAAAATCGCACTTCCGCGTTGATGCCGCGACAACCGATTGCCCGCAGGCAACAACGCGAAGTCCGGGAGTTTATCGCCTTGACCACACGGTCGCAAAGTAGCGCGAAGCGGGTTTCGCGAGCCGAGGTTCGCAGTAGTGGCTCGTCGTTGACGGGCATTGAAGTCACGGTCGACCGTTCACAAAGAACCTGGTATTCTAATGCGCCTGCCCGGCGCTTTCGCGTCATGGGTTCAGGAGTTCACGTCGTGCGAGTAGGCCCCCATGGCTGATCCCGTTGACCCTCAAATCAGGCAGCAACAGCGTGATGTCTTTGCATCGAAGGTCGAGCGCGCGCGGGAAATGACCATCGAGCAGAAGTTTCTTTTGACACTGCAACTGTCAGAGGAAGCGATGGAATGGACTCGCCATATCATTCAGGCTGAAAACCCCGGTTGGGGACCCGAGGAAGTGGCAGAGGAAATTCGTCGTCGGCGCGCGATTCAGCGTCGCATCGAAGATCAGGGGCTTTTTGTGCCGCACCATGAAGCCGGGGAACAGGACTCGTGAAGAACACAGATTGTCTGGTTGAAGTGATCCGGGCGATCTCCGAGTTGCATATTCCGTACATGGTTGTCGGAGCCTACTCAAGCAATGCCTATGGTCTCTCCAGGTCAACGAATGATGCTGACATTGTCATACAGTATCGCGAAGGCTGCTTGAGAGAGCTTGGCAGGATGGTTGGTGGTGACTTCGTCGTTGATCCACAGATGACTCTGGAAGTTCGAACCGGGTCCGTTCGAAATGTCCTGCGATATCGGCCGACGGGCTTTGAAATCGAGCTGTTTCGACTGACGGATGATCCTCACGATCAGGCGCGGTTTGAAAGACGCCGGAACGTCCTACTGCCCGCGTTAAACGTCGAAGTGATTCTGCCTACAGCAGAAGATGTTGTTGTTCAAAAGCTGCGGTGGCAAAGAGACAAGGATCTGGCCGACGTTCGAGTAGTCCTCGAAATACAAAGAGCCCGGTTAGACTGGAACTACATTCGTCATTGGACAGACTGCCATCAAACCACACATTTACTCGACAGGTTGCTTAAGGATCTGTCGTCGTAACGTGGCCGTCGCATCTCGGTTCGCGATTACTGCACCAGTCCCTTGGTCAGTTGCAGGAACGCAGTTTCCAGGTTCACTTCTTCTTCGCGGAAGAGAGTGACTGCGAAGCCGCCGGTGACGAGGGCGGTGGGGAGTTCGCTGTAGTCTTCGACGGTTGGCTTGAGTGTCACTTCCAGAAGAGCGTCCTTCCCGATCGCGACCTTTTCAACGCTGTCGAGCTGTTCAAGCAGTTTCGCCGCATCGTCAACGCGCGTCTTGACTCGAATATGAAGCAGAATGCGCTGACGTGCTTTTCGCATGACTTCGGCAACGTTGCCGTCCACAATCATGTGCCCCTTTTCGATCATGCCGACTCGAGTACAAACGTCGGCGAGTTCGGGCAGAATGTGACTGCTGACGATGACGGTCTTCTTCATTTCGCCAAGTCGTCGCAGCAGGTTACGAATCTCAATTCGGGCACGCGGGTCAAGGCCGCTGGCGGGTTCGTCCAGAAGCAGAACCTGAGGATCGTGAAGCAGTGTTCGGGCGAGTCCAATGCGCTGAGTCTGGCCGCGGGACAGTTCATTCACCATCGCATCGCGCTTGAATGCCATATCCACAAGTTCCAGTTTCTCCTCAACGACCTTGCGTCGGCGTGAGCCTTCAATTCGGTAGGTCGCAGCGAAGAATTCAAGGTACTCAATGACGGTCATGTCGTCGTACACACCGAAGAAGTCCGGCATGAATCCGACCAGACGACGAATCTCTTCCTGGTCCGTGTAGATGGATTTGCCACAGACATACGCTTCACCATGATCCGGTGCCAGCAACGTGGCGATCATTCGCATCGTGGTTGTCTTGCCGGAACCGTTTGGGCCAATGAATCCAAAGACGTCGCCTTCGTCCAGCTTCAGCGTAATGTCATTCGCGGCAATCAGATGGCCATACCGCTTGGTGAGGTTTCGTGTTTCAATCATGGACGATGGACCTGAAGACGATTGCCAGTGAACCAGAACAGGAGGCAGAAAACGGCGTCATGGACAACACTGCTGTACGTCGATTTCGTGCTTGGGGTTGGACGGGACCAGGAAGTTCCACCAGATTGGTGAACAAGTCGGCTGACGGCCAAATACCTCAGAAAACACGCATTCCTGCAGACGGAATTGCACTCCTGGAGCTCTTTGGGTTCAAGAGCAGGCTCGGCAATTGCCTGGGTTTCGTACTTTCCTGCTCGGCGCATTCGTTTCAGGCGGACTGTTTCGCAGATCCCGGCCTGTCCCGATGGCGAGGTTTGACGATTTCACGGGGCAGGGGCCTCACGTGTTTTCTTCGTCCGCCTCATCATCGAATTCATCTTCGGAATCGTCTGCTTCGTCTTCGGAATCAAGCTCAAGGTCCGCTCCGAAGTCTTCTGTTTCCTCGGTGGCGTCGGACTGCTCATCTGGTTCAACCCACGTGCCCGCGGCTCGCTCACGGTCTTCAGTGAAAGCATCTGGTTTCGTCATGATCCAAATCATCATGGACGACAGTTCCCAGCAATCGTGAACAACCCAGCCTGCGACATCCGGGGTTTCGAAGTGTTCCGGTGTCCGAAGAACCATAATGGCTTCGGGAGTCGACAGCGTTTCTTTCGCAAGCCTCTTGAAGATCGGCGCGAGGGACTTTCGAGGCTGAATCTCTTCGGCGATCCGATACGGCGGATCAAAGAAAATCAGTGAGTACGGAACGAAGTCCTCGCCACCTCGAGGCCGAAACGATGTTTTGCGAACATCAGTTCTCCAGCAGATGGCGTTGGCATCTGGTGCAATCGTTCGCACATTGTTCTGGAGCAGCTCGTGAATTTCCGTGCTGGATTCATAGAACACGCAGGAATGTGCGCCGCGGCTGAGCGATTCCATGCCCATGGTTCCGACACCAGCGAAAATGTCGGCAACTCGTGCGCCCGGTATGAATGCGGCCAGGCGGTCAAACGTCATCTGACGCACGCGGTCGGTGTAGGGCCGAGTCGAATCGTCAGAGGGAGTTTTCAGGAGTCGGCGTCGATAGCGGCCGGAGATTATTCGCAGGGACATGAATCAGCTTTGAACAGAGTAACAGTGCGCGAGACAGGGAACACGATCGCAGGTCCGTTCTCAAAATGCAAATGCGACCAGCTGAGAGACGGACTCAGTCTGTACTATGGGCATTGCCATGCAACAACTCGGAAACTGCTGACGACTAAGGTGTCAGCACGATCTTGCCTGAGAGCGTCCCCTCGTTTTGAAGCGTATTGGCTTCCTGAAGGCGGTGGGCGGCAACAGCGTCTGACAGCGGAAAACGGGCTCCAATGATCGGTGCGTATGAACCGGTTGCCAGATGCTGATTCAAATCTTCGGCAGCGGCTCGCTGTTCATCCGGTGACGCATTGAACATCGCAAACCCGAAGGCTCGCAGATCCTTCACGTAAAACGGTCCCAGTGGAAAGACGGGCCGAGCATCCCGGCCGGCCATGAAGATCAATCGCCCGCGCATCGCCATCAGAGGAATGCATCGCTCCAGTGCCGGTGTGCGAAGCGTTTCGAACCACAAGTGAATCGGACCGGTCTGAGCTGTGATCTCGGCAAATCGCTTGTCGATATCTTCCGTGCGATACTCAATCACATGACTGGCGCCCATCTTGCGACAGGCGGCTGCTTTTTCGGGCGAGCCTGCGGTGGTGATGACTGTGGCACCGATGGCGTGAGCCAGTTGAGTGACCGCGGAACCCACACCGCCCGTTCCGCCGTTAACGAATACGACTTCACCGGCCTTCAGTCCGCCATGGAAGAAGAGTCCCAGATGTGCCGTGATGCCTGTGAGTGCACCAGCTGCTGCGACCTCGCTGGGAACGCTTTTGGGTGTTGCATACAGCCAGTGCTCATCGATCGCGCAGTACTCGGCGAATGTTCCCTGGCGCCCGAAGAGACCCTGATTACTGCCCCAGACGCGATCACCTTTTTGAAACCGCTTACAGTCTGGTCCGGTCTCTTCAACAACCCCTGCGATGTCGCAGCCAATGATGTACGGTGACGGCAGGCTGAACTTCACATTGCCAGCTCGAATGTACGTGTCGATCGGGTTGACCGATACCGCTTCCATCCGAACAAGAACCTGGCCTTTCCCCGGAACTGGCTTTGGGAAGTCACCCACGGTGATCGTGTCCGGTCCGCCGGTCGAAGTGAAGAATGCT